>NZ_JBVVQZ010000003.1:0-183211 GCF_055811635.1 Mesorhizobium sp. WSM4806
GGCAGTAGGGCAGTAGGGCAGTAGGGCAGTAGGGCAGTAGGGCAGTAGGGCAGTAGGGCAGTAGGGCAGTAGGGCAGGGGTTCGAGCGCCCTTAAACATATTGCCCTACTGCCCTACTGCCTTATTCCCCTTAGCCACTCATTCCCCAGCGCCAGGGCGTCGGTAATCTCGAATCGTTCGGCAACGCCGACACGGATGATGTTCAGGCCGCCCTCGCGGGTGTAGCGGAATTCACCTGACGCGTTCGAGCCGGCGGGCCGACCGGCCTGGAATCTGATGACCCGGGTGCCGCCATCGGGCCAGGTCACGGTGATCTCGGCTTTGTCGCCCGTGTGGACAACGCCTGCCTTGCAGCTGGTCATCGGCTGGCCGACATGGCGCGCGCAAGGAATCTCGTTGCGGGCACCCAGCGCCGGCGCGGGCCTGCCTGGCGGCTGCAGCCGCGCAACGGTTTGCGCGTTGGCCGGAGGCGCCGCATTGGCGGCGCGATTGCGGATGGGCTTGTCCGCTGCCGCGGGCGCCTGCTTCTCGCCGGCCGAAGGATTTTCGCTGGCAAAAAGCGCCAGGCGGTAAGCATCCTCGATGGCCACTCTGCCGATTGCCTCAACGGCAGTCATCGTGGGTTCGCGACCGGTCGCATCCAGGCGCGCCGTCAGGTCCGGCGGTGGCTGATCTGCAGTTGCCGGGTTCGAGTCGCCGGCTGCAGCGGCCGTGCTTTCGCCGGTCGCTTCGATATCCACCTCCGCAACTGCCGCCGGATTCTCGGGGTTCAGGTAGCGCGCGGGAGCCCATCCCGCCAGTTGCGGGTTGTCAATTTCTGCGACCTTGCACCAACGATAGCCATTGACGTCGTTGCAGCCGAGATTGTTGACGCTCGTGCCATTCGGCAGCCGAGCCTTGATCTTGCCCATCGCCGATGCCGTGGCGCGGACGTTCAGGAGATCGCCCGGAGCAAGGTCGGTCACGATGGAGACGAAAGGCGCCTCCTCGGCCCTGGCCGGCAGCAGCGCCGTCAGCAGGAGAGGGGCGGCAATCAGCAGCGTCGTTCGGAGCGTAACTGTGCGCCTCATCATTTTGGCCGTGGGCGATATAAGCATTTCCGAGGCGCGGCCGGGCACAGAATCGCCGCCGCATTCCAGGACGATTTTATAAGCGACGACATGGCGCTATGTAAGCCGGAAAATGCGGCCGGGGAATGGTGTTCGGTCCGCGGCATGAGCAAGCTCAGCGTGCGGCATGAACGCGTTCCGCGTTCATGCCTGGGGTATGAACTCGTTGCGTTCAGTCGGACATAAATCCGGTGCGCAGTGCGTAGGCCCATTCCGGCCGCCCCGCCTGTTCGGCCTGCCGCGCTGCCGCCTCATGGTCATAGTCGACGGCGATGGCGTCGAAGCGGTCGGAGCGGCCCGGCCCACCCAATTCGACGATGCCGTAGCGTGCATGCGGAGAGCCTTGCTCGGAGACATGCGCCGGTGGCGTGTCGTCACCATAAGCGGGGCAGCCGATGCTGCCCGGATTGAAGACCACCGGGCCGTCGGGGATACGGATCAGTTCGCTGCGGTGGCTGTGGCCACACAGCACGATGCGGCAAGCGGGATCGAGCGTGGCCAGCCGCCGCTTGATGGCGACGAGCGGCGCGCGCGCCAGCCGGCCGTCGGCCATCGTATCGGTAAGGTATTTTTCGTCATGGTCGGGTCGGGCATGAAAGGCGGTCACGGCTGGGGCGATCTCCAGCGTGAGCGGCAAGGCCAACAGTGCCTCGCGCTGGACCGATGTCAGCCGTTCCTGCGCATAGCGGTCGGACGGCCACATGGCTTCATCCGCGGTATCGCGGGCGACGCGGCGGTCGTGGTTGCCGCGAACTGTCGGCAGGGCGAGCGCTTCAAGCCGCTCCATGGTTTCGCGCGGCCAGAGCGGGCCGGAGACGCAATCGCCGAGATTGAGGATGAGGTCAGCACCACCGCGCTGGCGCAGATCGTCGAGCACGGCGTCCAGGGCGAGGATGTTGCCGTGGATATCGGCGAGAACGGCAATGCGCATGGGAAGCTCCGTGAGTTGACGAATGACTGGCAGGGGAAGAGCGGACCCTACAGGACTTGGGTTCCTCGCCCCCACCAAAGTGGGGGAGAGGTGGCTCGGCGAAGCCGAGACGGAGAGGGGGACTGCGCCGACGTGATTCCGAATGCTTTTAGACAACTTTCCCCTGGTGTGCCACTTCAGAGGCCCCCCTCTCCGACCGCTTCGCGGCCACCTCTCCCCCGCTATGCGGGGCGAGGAACCCAAGTCCTGCTAGGCTAGGCGCGAACTTCAATCTCGGAGGCGCCGACCGCGGGCAGAGCTGGGTCGTCGACGGCTGCGGCAATGACGCTATCGAGCAGCCCCGGAAAGCGTGCATTGAGATCGTCGCGGCGCAGCGTGATCAGCCGGCTGGTGCCGACGACCTCGGTGCGGGTGACGCCGGCCTCGCGCAATTTGGCCAGGTGGTAACTGAGATTGGTCTTTGAGCCGAGATCGAGGAACTGGCTGCAATTCAGCGGCACGCCCTCCTTGCTGGCGAGATAGCGCACGATGGCCAGCCGGGTGGGATCGCCGAGCACGGCAAGCACGTTCGGCAGGCTGATCTGGTCGGCGGTGGGGTGGGGCAGCGTCATGCCGGAGAACTAAGCGCAATCAGGGCCGATTTCAACGCATCTCCTCCTGGTGGATGCCCTCAGTTTCCACCTCCCGCTACCTTGTCCTGACATGGGGCTGTCAGCAGGGTTCGGCTATTCTCGGGCGGCTCATTGACAACATGCGCCATTATGTACAATTGTTCAATGACTTTTGAACTAAGGATTTCACCATGGACAAGCGCCTCTTCTGGCTTGCGCTCGGATCATTCACGATCGCGACCGAAGGCTTCGTCATCTCCAGCCTGCTGCCTGACATCGCGGGGGATGCCGGCATCTCGGTCTCGCTCGCCGGGACGCTGATCACCGCCTTCGCGCTC
Source organism: Mesorhizobium sp. WSM4806 (assembly GCF_055811635.1). NCBI lineage: Bacteria > Pseudomonadati > Pseudomonadota > Alphaproteobacteria > Hyphomicrobiales > Phyllobacteriaceae > Mesorhizobium > Mesorhizobium sp. WSM4806. The sequence goes on from NZ_JBVVQZ010000003.1 coordinate 2,990, forward strand.
GCCTATGCGCTCGGCGCGCCGATCCTGGCGACGCTGACCGGCGAATGGGACCGGCGACGCGTCATCTTGTGGACGCTGGTGTTTTTCGTGCTGGGCAACCTGGCGGCGGCGCTCAGTTCCTCCTTCGAACTGCTGCTGATCGCGCGCATCGTCATGGCGCTGTCGTCCGGCCTGTTTGCGGCGACGGCGCAGGGGACGGCCGTGGCGCTTGTCGATGATCATCACCGCGCCCGCGCCATTGCCGTCGTCGTCGGCGGCACTACGGTGGCGGTGGCGGTCGGCGCACCCCTCGGCGCGCTTGTCGCGACGGTTGCGGGCTGGCGCGGCACGTTCTTTGCCATCGCCGGGCTCGGCGCACTGGCCGGCGCAATCCTGTGGTACCGGCTGCCGCGCGGCATCGTCGGCACCAAGCTGCCGCTCAGGCAGCGGCTGGCCGCAACGCTTCGCCCCGGCGTGCCGTCGATCCTGCTGACTACACTTTTGGCGCTCACCGGCGCCTTCACGGTCTTTGCCTTTGTCGCGCCGCTAGCCATCGAAGGCGGCGGCTTGAGCCCGATCGCGCTGCCCGGCATGCTGCTTGCGTTCGGTGTCGGCGCCGTCATCGGCAACATCGCCGGCGGGCAGGCGGCCGACCGCTTCGGTGCGACGCGCACCGTCACTTGGTCGCTGGCGCTGAGTGCGGTCATGCTGGTGATGCTTTCGGTCATCCCGGCCTTCCTGCCGCACAGCATCGCCGGGCCGGCGCTGATGGCCATGATGGTGCCGTGGGGCATCGTCGGCTGGGCCTTCCCGCCGGCGCAGGCCAGCCGCATCATCAGGCTGGCGCCCGACGCAGCGCCCATCGTGCTGTCGCTCAACGCTTCGGCGCTCTATCTCGGCGTGGCGCTGGGCGCCGTCGTCGGCGGCGCGGTGCTGCGCTATGGCGCGCCGGCTGATCTCGGCCTGATCGCAGCGGTGTTCCCGATCCTGGGTCTTGGCGTCATGCTGGCCGGCCACCGGGCCGCCCGGGCGGTGGCCATGCCGGCGGAGTAAAGGAAGATCGCGGAAGCGTGGCGCTGTCCTCATCGCGCTGCCGGGCAGAATTTGGGTTCCGAGCAAGGAACTCAGGTCCTGTAACCCCACACTACTTCCAGGTCCGGCGCCTCTCGATCTCGGCTTCGGACGGCTGTTGCTGGGCGAAGGATCCAGTCTTGATCTCACCGGCGCGTTCATAGCTCGCTATGATGACGCCGGTGGTCGATGCCTGTGAGCGGTTCAGCTTGAAAGCCGCCGGGATTGCGCCGCTGCCAAACAGCCGCTTGCCCTTGCCCAGTACCAGCGGGAAGGTCAGCAGGCTGATCTCGTCGATCAGGTCGTTGGCGAGCAAGGTCTGGACGAGTTCGCTCGATCCCTGGATGAGCAAGCCCGGCCCATCCTCCTGCTTGAGCTGGCGCAGGGTAGCCACGACGTCGTCGCCAAGCGACTGGCTGTTTTGCCACGACAGCGTGTCGGGCCGGTGGGTGGCCACATATTTGGTGACGGCGTTGAAACGGTCGGCGATCGGATCGTCTTTCTGGTACGGCCAATGCGCGGCGAAGATGTCGTAGGTCTTGCGGCCGAGGAGCAGCGCGAAGGGTTTTGCGAAGGTCTCACCAATAAAGGCGCCCCCGACGTCGTCCCAGTAATGGAACGTCCAGCCACCGAATTCGAAGCCGCCGAGCGGGTCTTCTTGCGGCCCACCGGGCGCTTGCATGACGCCGTCGAGGCTGACGAATGTCGCAGTGGTGATCTTCCTCATTGGATTCTCCCTTTCATTATCCGTGCCGTTGCCGCCGAATTTCGGCCAAAGGACGTGCGAGCGGAAGCCTGCCCGACAGGGCCGGAAAATTTCTGGGTCCCCGGCGCATATCGAGCGGCAAGCACGGGACGCCTCGACGCGGCGACGTCATTGCGACCGCCTGCCGCCAACACTTTGCGACGAGAACCAGACGTCGCCGATGACGGCGGTGGCGGTGCGGTCCGGTGCCTTGTCGGCCGTCAGCCAGATCTTTCGGCTGCGTGCCGCCTTGTCGCGGTCGATTTTTGTCGAGGCCGCCGAGGCGCCGATGCAAGGGATAAACCATGATCGCATGAACGGATCGCAGGCAAACCCCTTATCCGTGCGTGTCACCATCACCGCGAGGCCAATGCGCTCGGCCGGACGCCACGGAAAGACCATGCGGCCGCCGGGCTTCAGCGCCTTCAGCCATTCGGCTGGGGGTGCCGCAACGCCGGCATTGACATAGATGATGTCGGACGGTGGCAGGCCGCCGACGACCGCATCGCCATGGATGGCGGTCACATTGCCGTAGGCTTCGAGATTCTTGATCGCACGTTCGGCGAGACTGGAATCCAGTTCGAAAGCGGTGACTGCGCCGCCCGGCGAAACCAGTTTTGCCAGCAGAGCTGTGTAATAGCCGGTGCCGGCGCCGACATGAGTGACGGCCTCGCCGGGTTTTGGCGCCACCTTGCCGATCCACATGGCATGCAGGAACGGCTCGCCATTGTTGATGCCCTTTTCGGCGTCGAGCGACACCAGCACGTTCTGATAGATGTGAACAGGATCGGCGCTCGGCGTTTCTACCTTGCCGTTGCCGGCGACGACCGTCCACGGCCCGGGCCCGAGAAAAGCTTCGCGCGGCACCGCGGCGAACACGTCCTCGAGACGCGGATCGGCCGAACCTGCATTGGCAGCCATCAGTCGCGCGTAGAATTTTCTGGCTTCGGCAATTCTGGTCATGTCGCGTGAGAAGATAGCGCGATTGACCGAATTGTCGCGCAGCCCCACGAGCTCACTCAATGCATGGTCGAGAAAACCCTCAGCCGACGCGGCGAAGCGCGGCGCCGTGCGCTGCTCAAAGATTATATGCAGCTTGTCGCCGACCTGATCGAGAACGGCAACGAGGCCCGGTCGACATCGCGGCGCGGCTCGGCGTCGCCCAGCCGACGGTGGCCAAGATGCGGACGCGGCCGACAGTCCTGCCGGAACCGCCGCGCTGCCGCGGCGTTTGAGATCGTGCCAGCAATTGGCGCGAGACCGAGGAGGATACGATGGGCGTTGAACAGGCACCGACAGCGAAGGGCAAGCAAGCGGCCAAGGGATTGAAGCAGGCTGCGGCGAAGGACGAACGCAAGACCGAAGCGGATACTGGACGCCCGCTCAAGAAGGGCGGGGCCCGCTTCGAGGAGCGCTCGAAAAGCTCGGACGGCAAGAGCGCGGGCACCAAGCAGAAGATCTGAGCGTGACTGACCAAGTCCAAGACCAAAAAAAGCGCCGGCAGGGCTCTCAGCCGCGGGTGTCGTGCACGGACTGACCCCAGAGCCGGCGGGCCCGTCATGCGAAAAATACTGTGACTTGGCGCAACCATTGGGATAATTGTTTGTTGGGTCGGATCGGGCCATGAGATCGGCAAGGTACCGATACGTGCATCGCGGGGAGTTGCCATGCTCTGGAAAGGTCGTCGTCAAAGTGACAATGTCGAGGACCAACGCGGCCAGGGCGGCGGGCTCAACCTGCCGCGCGGCGGCCCCGGCCGTCTCCGCATCCCGATCGGCGGCCGCTCCGGCGGCGGAATGTCGCTGTCGACCATCATCATTCTCGTGGTCCTCTATTTCGGGCTGAAGGCCATCGGCATCGACCCGCTTCAGATCCTGGCCGGTGGCGGCTTGGTGCCGGGTGGCGGCGGTCAGATCACCGACAACAGCGGAGAACAGGGCGGTGGCACCGGGGCACCCGCCTCCGACGAGATGAAGCAGTTCGTTTCGACTGTCCTGGCCGAGACCGAGGACACCTGGACCGGCATTTTCCGGGCCGAGGGCCTGACCTACGAGGACCCCAAGCTGGTCCTGTTCAGCGGGCAGATCCGTTCGGCTTGCGGCTTCGCCTCGTCCGCGGCCGGCCCGTTCTACTGCCCCGGCGACCGCAAGGTCTATCTCGACACCACCTTCTTCCAGCAGCTCGACCAGCAATTCGGCGCTTCGGGCGATTTTGCCCAAGCCTATGTGATCGCGCATGAGGTCGGCCACCATGTCCAGAACCTCACCGGCATCCTGCCCAAGTTCAACCAGATGCGGCAGCAGATGGGCGAGGCCGAGGCCAACCACATGTCGGTGCAGGTCGAGCTCCAGGCGGATTGCTTCGCCGGCGTCTGGGCGCATTTCACCGGGCAGAAAGGCATTCTGGAACAGGGCGACATGGACGAGGCGCTGAACGCCGCCCAGCAGATCGGCGACGACACGATGCAGAAGAAGATGCAGGGCTATGTCGTGCCGGAAAGCTTCAACCATGGCACCTCGCAGCAGCGTCAAACCTGGCTGGCACGCGGCTACAAGAGCGGCAAGCTGTCGGACTGCGATACGTTCAACACCCCGATCTGAGGTGTTTGGGCTCTCGTTGAAATGGCGTTGAAAGGGGCGGCGGTGCAGCCGCGCTCATATCGACAGTTGATGTCAGGATGAAAATTCCTGGCCTGTTCCCTTATTGTTCTGTGGGGCTTGCTCGCCTATAACGAGCTTTCCACCTTCGCTGCGAGGCGGCTCCAGGAGTCGATACCGTCATGATCGAAGCCAAAACCGCCAGGCGGGGCCTTGCGCTTGTTTTCACCACGCTGCTGCTCGACATCACCGGCATCGGCATCATCATGCCGGTGCTGCCGGCCTATCTGCAGGAACTGACCGGCGTCGGGGTCAGCGAAGCGGCGATCGAAGGCGGCTGGCTGTTCTTCGTCTATGCGGCCATGCAGTTCCTGTTCGCGCCGCTGGTCGGCAATCTCAGCGACCGCTTCGGCCGTCGTCCGATCCTGCTGGCCTCGGTGCTGACCTTCGCCGTCGACAATCTGATCTGCGCGGTGGCCTGGTCCTATTGGGTCCTGTTCATCGGCCGGGTGCTGGCCGGCATCAGCGGCGCCAGCTATTCGACCGCCTCCGCCTTCATCGCCGATGTCAGCACCGACGAGAACAGGGCGAAGAATTTCGGCCTGCTTGGCATCGCCTTCGGCGTCGGTTTCGTCATCGGCCCGGTGCTGGGCGGGTTGCTCGGCGAATTCGGGCCGCGCGTGCCGTTCTGGGGCGCGGCGGTGCTTGCTCTGATCAACTTCATCGTCGGCTGGTTCTTCCTGCCGGAAACGCTGGAGCAGCATCACCGGCGCCGCTTCGAATGGCGCCGCGCCAATCCTCTCGGCGCCCTGAAGCAGATGCGCAATTACAAGGGGATCGGCTGGATCGGCCTGGTGTTCTTCCTGATGACGCTCGGTCACATGATGTACCCTGCCGTGTGGTCGTTCGTCGGCAGTTACCGCTACGGCTGGAGCGAACAGCAGATCGGCTTCTCACTCGGCGTCTTCGGCCTTGGCGGGGCGTTGGTGATGGGTTTTGTCCTGCCGCGCGTCATCCCACGGCTCGGCGAATGGCGGACCGCCGCCATCGGCCTTGCTTTTACCGCGCTCGCCGCCTTCGGCTATGCCGCGGCGTGGAAGGGCTGGATGATCTATGCGGTGATCGTGGCGACCTGCCTCGAGGCGCTGGCCGATCCGCCGCTGCGGAGCCTGGCGGCGGCCAAGGTGCCGCCCTCCGCGCAAGGCGAACTGCAAGGTGCGATGACGAGCGTGTTTTCGATCACCAGCATCATAACGCCGCTGCTTTATACGGGAATCTTCGCCTGGTTCACCGGGCCGAGCGCGCCGGTGACGTTCGGCGGCGCGCCCTTTGTGCTCGGCGGTATCTTTCTTGCTTTGTCGCTGATCGCGTTTGTGCTCAGGGTCGAGAAGCCGAGCGCGGTGAGGGACGTCACGACGGCGACGGTGCGAACCTGAATCAGGCGCGCTCCGCCAGCGCCGGCTCGCCGCGCTTTTCGCGGATGAGATTGACGAAGCGGCGGAACAGATAATGCGAGTCCTGCGGGCCCGGCGAGGCTTCGGGATGATGCTGGACCGAAAACACCGGCCTGCCAGTCAGGGTGATGCCGCAGTTCGAGCCGTCGAACAGCGAGACATGGGTTTCTTCGACGCCCGTGGGCAACGAGCCGGCATCGACGGCAAAGCCGTGGTTCATCGAGACGATCTCAACCTTGCCGGTGGTGTGATCCTTGACCGGATGATTGGCGCCGTGATGGCCTTGATGCATTTTGGCGGTCCTGCCGCCAAGCGCCAGCGCCAGCATCTGGTGGCCGAGGCAGATGCCGAAGACCGGGATGTCGGTCTTTAGCAAGTCCTGGATGACCGGAACGGCATAGTCGCCGGTGGCTTCCGGGTCGCCGGGACCGTTGGAGAGAAAGATGCCGTCGGGCCGCATGGCCAGGATATCCTCGGCGCCGGTGTTGGCCGGCACCACGGTGACCTTGGCGCCCAGGCCGGCAAGCAGGCGCAATATGTTGCGTTTTACGCCGTAGTCGATGGCGACGACATGCATGGACGGATCGGTCTGTTCGCCAAAGCCCTCGTCCCAGACCCAGGGCGTCTCGCGCCAGATCGAGGACTGGCCGGAAGTGACGTCCTTGGCCAGGTCAAGCCCGATCAGGCCGGACCACGCAGCGGCGCGGCGCTTCAGCTCCTCGATGTCGAAGATGCCGTCGGGCGCGTGCGCGATGACGGCGTTGGGCATGCCCTTTTCGCGGATCAGCGCGGTCAGCGCGCGGGTGTCGATGCCCGAAAGCGCCACGATGCCACGTTTCTTCAGCCATTGGTCGAGACCAGAAGCGGCGCGATAGCTGGACGGATTGGTGACGTCGGCCTTGAACACGGCGCCGACGGCGCCGGCCCGGGCAACCGGGTTGAGATCCTCGATGTCCTCGTCATTGGTGCCGATATTGCCGATATGCGGAAAGGTGAATGTGACGATCTGGCCGGCATAGGACGGGTCGGTGAGGATTTCCTGATAGCCTGTCAGCGCGGTGTTGAAGCAGACTTCGGCGACGGCGGAGCCAGTGGCGCCAAGGCCGCGGCCCTCGATGACGGTGCCGTCGGCCAGCACCAGCAAGGCGGTCGGCTTCTCGGTGGCCCAAGTGGGGGTCGACGCGGCGGTCATCGTTGCCATGGCGGCACTCCTAAAGGCTGCGCCCTTCAATCGGTCCGGCGAACCATTCTGCGCAGCAAACCGCGCGCAGCGGCGATTTCGCAGCCAGCGCGCGCAACAAAAACTCAGTTCATGCAAGGCCCAGTACATAGGGGAAGGCGCCAGAGCGGTCAATGACGCTACGCCCGCAGGCGCGATTTATTTCGTCGAACAATATCAGCGGTTTGCCGGGCGGCGTCGAATTTGCCTTGGGCTTTCGGCACGGCTATTGTCCGTCGCATTCGAAGGAGAAAGCATCATGCGCGGCAAAATCGCCGAATCCCTGAAGACCGCGATGAAGGCGCAGGACAAGCGCCGGCTGCCGACATTGCGGCTGATCCAGGCGGCCATTCACGATCGCGACATCGCCAATCGCGGCGCCGGCAAGGAGCCGGCCAGCGACGACGAGATCCTGCAGATACTGGCCAAGATGGTGAAGCAGCGCGAAGAGTCGGCCAAGGCTTTCGACGACGGCAAGCGGCCGGAGCTTGCCGCGCAGGAGCGCGATGAGATGGCCATCATCCGCGATTTCCTGCCGACGCAACTGGGCCAGGCAGAGACCGAAACGGCGATCCGCACCGCCATCGCCGAGACCGGCGCCAGCAGCGTCAAGGACATGGGCAAGGTTATGGCCGTGCTCAAGGAGAAATACGCCGGCCAGATGGATTTCTCCAAGGCGAGCGGCATCGTCAAGGGACTGCTGCAGTAGGATTTTGCCGCTGCAGCGAGCTCGTAAGGCATTGGAGGAGGCGACAGCGAGGAGCCAGCCCTGGCCGCATATGATTGATTCTCAGGCGCTCTTCGGTTTCTGAGAGCGGGCGGGGCGGGCGGCAGCTCGCACCGACAGGTTCAGTGCCACGGCGGCGCGAATGAGCGCCTTCAACGCCTCTTCATCGATCTTGTCGCCCTCATGGATGTCGATGGCGCGCCTGGTGTTGCCTTCGAGGCTGGAGTTGAAGAGGCCAGATGGGTCCTCCAGCGTGGCGCCCCTGGCGAAAGTCATTTTCACGACATTCTTGTAGGTCTCACCGGTGCAGATAATTCCGGCGTGTTCCCACACCGGAACCCCTCTCCACTTCCACTCCTCGACCACTTCGGGATCGACCTGCTTGATGAGGGTTCGGATCCGAGCGAGCATCTCGCCCCGCCAATCGCTCAGCTCATTGATTCTCGCATCTATCAATTGAGAGGGGGTGTCTCCTCCTGCTCCCTCCGTCGAGTCGCCCTTCTTCATGGCTGTTGTCGCTTTGGTCATGATTGGTCCCAGTGGCTTTGTGAACGTTCGACGTCCGGCGTCTGGCGTACGCATCGATGCGGCGAGCCGTTTGCCGTTCCGGCGCGAGCAACAAACTCTCGACGTCGAGGAGGAACCTTCGTCGCTCCAGACCCGTTTTGCAACCAGGATCATGACGAAAAATGGAGCTTCGATTTGGCGGCGCGTTTGTTGAACATTTTCGGCGCCGCCACCAGCGCCGGCGCCTATTCGCCAGGGCAGGAACAAGCCCCCGCGGCGTTTCGGCGCCATGGGCTCGCAGAGGCGCTCGCGAGCCGAGGCAGAACCATCAGGGATCATAGCGATGTTGCATCGTTCCGGTGGCGACCGGACTCTTCGCGGCCGCAGGCCATGAACCTGGAGGCCGTGCGCGGGGCCTGTGACTTGGTCGCAAGCCACGTGGCGACGGCGATTTCGGCGCAGGAAGACGTGCTTGTTTTGGGCGGCGATTGTACCGTGGAGTTGGGCACGGTCGCCGGGGCGAACACGGCCGGCGCGCGGATCGGACTCGTCTACATGGACTTTGACGCCGATCTCAACACACCTGACACGAGCGACGGCGCCTTGGACTGGACTGGTGTCGCCCATCTGCTCAACATCCCGGGATGCGAGCCTTCGCTCGCGGGGCTCGGCCCAACGCGTCCGATGCTCGTGCCTCAGCAACTTCTCTATTTCGGCGTCGAGAATATCACTCCGCCTGAAGCCGCCGCGATCAGAGATCACGCGATCAAGGTCATTTCGCGTGAGGAAGCTTTGATTGATATCGAGGCGGCGGCGGCGCGCGCGGCCGAATGGGCGGCGCGCTTTGACTGTGTGCTTATTCACTTCGATGCCGATGTGCTCTCCTTTATCGATTTCCCGATTGCTGAGAATGTGCGCCGTTGCGACGGTCTCAAACTGGAGCAAGCCGCCTTCGTGCTAAAGCAGTTGACCGCCCTGCAGCAATGGCGCGGCCTGACCGTCACAGAAGTTAATCCGGCCCATGCGCCAGACGAGCCCACCGCGTTTGCACGCCTGAATGAGGTGTTTGCAGACGCCCTTGGCTAATTCGTGATGCATCTCACAGTCGCTCGCCTGGCAATTGGCTGGCTTGCTTCACCCAGGCGGCGAACTGGGCTTCGTCGAGCTGGTCCTCATAAATGTCGAGGTAGCGCACGTCCTTGTGCCTGGACTCGCCGGGAGGAACAGGACGCAGTGACGTGCCCCGGAAGAAGGTCACTTTGACGTAGCGGGTGAAGACATGAAACGACAGGAACCAGCCCTGGCCTTCGATGCCGTAAAACGGCGAGTTCCATTTGACGGCCTTGTGCACGCCGGGGACGGTGCGCACGATGATTGCGTCGAGGCGGCGCCCGACATCGCTTTTCCAGCCCAACATGGCCGCGATGTAGGCCTGCACCGGGGCGTCACCTTCGGCCTTCGCGATCTGGGGGTTGCCGCCTGCGAGGAGTGCCGGCTTCGCTTCCTTCCCGGACTGCGGCTTCGGCATCGCCTTGCGCGGTTTGGTTGCCGCGCCCCGCTCGGCGGCGGCCTTTGCCGACTTCTCGGACCTGTGGTCGGCCATTGTGTTCACTCCAAAGTAGGTGGACCCAATCGATGACATTTGATTTTAGAAAGCCGCCCCTGAAGATCAACTTCAGAATCCGAGGGCGGCAGCGGAGCGATCGTACGTCATGGTTGAACTCGTCAAACCGGCGCTTGAACATCTGCCGTCGTACAAGGCCGCCCTTGAGCGCGGCTGGTCGCCGGACAATGTACGGCTAATGGAGGCGACGCGCGAGCAGCTTGCGGCCATCGAAAAGAATCCAACGGCCGTCCTCGCCGATCTCGACGACCCCGATGCCAAGGGTGGTCCGATCACCTTGCTTGATGGGACGAACGTGCCGCGCCTGCCGGGATTCCGGCGCTGGATCTGGGACGGCGAAGTCGCCGGCTCGATCGGCCTTCGCTGGCAGCGCGGCACCGCCGAGCTGCCGCCACATGTGCTCGGCCACATCGGCTATGCCGTAGTGCCATGGAAGCGGCGGCGCGGCCATGCGACAGAGGCAGTGAGGCTGATGCTCGGCGAGGCGAGGGCGCTCGGCCTGCCCTTCGTCGAGATCACCGCCAAGCCGGGTAATCTCGCCTCGCAGAAGGTGGTCCTGGCCAATGGCGGACGGCTCGTCGGGCGATTCTTCGAGGACGCTGCCTATGGCGGCGCCGAAAGCCTGCGCTATCGCATCGACCTGTAGCGCCTGCCGACTATTCGGCAGCGGCCGGCAGCGGCGGCATCGTGTTTCGGCGCCACTCCCAGATATGTGAGGCGAGCGCGACCGCCACGGCGACCAGCATGGCCATGGCGCCAACCACCGGCAGGCTGCGATAGCCATAACCGGCATTGAGCATGGCGGCGCCGAGCGAGGCGGCCAGCGCGATGCCGACATTGAAGCCGGCCGGGATAAGCGATGAGGCGAGATTGGAGGCGTCCGCCGTCCAGGTCAGGATACGGGTCTGGATCGGGGTGCCGATGGCAAAGCTGAGACCACCCCAGATAGTGATCGCAACGACCATCGGCACCGGGTACGGGCTGGCGGTGTAAATGACGGCAAGTGTCACCGCCTGCATGAAAAGCATGGTGATGAGCGACGGCATCAGTTTCCAGTCGGCGAGCCGCCCGCCAAGAAAGACGCCGATCGTCGCGCCGACACCGTTGAGCAGCAGCACCCAGGGCACCAGGCCCTCGCCGAGGCCGGTGACTTCAAGCAGCGTCGGCGTGATGTAGGTGAACAGGCCGAACTGGCCGATCATCAGCATCAGCATGAGGATTAGCGACGTCCAAACCTGCTGGCGTGCGAGCACGCGGACCTCGCTGCCGAAACTGACGGGCCGGCGCGACGATCCCGTCCGGCGCGGCAGGAGGGCGGCCATGGCGGCGATGGAAACCACACCAAGCGCGCACATCACCCAGAACGTCGCGCGCCACCCCCAAATATTGCCAATCGCCGTGCCGGCCGGCACGCCGATGACATTGGAGACCGTGAGGCCCGACAGGATGAGCGCCACGGCCATTCCACGCTGATCCTGGCGGACCAGGCCGACCGCAACCACCATCGCGACGCCGAAATAGGCGCCGTGCGCCACGGCCACTGCAATCCGCAACAGCAACATGGAGGCGAAGTCGGGCGCAAGGGCGCAGGCGGCCTGGCCGATGGTGAAGGCTGCGGCAAGGCTAAGCAGCAACGCCTTGCGGGAAAGCGTCTTGGTGGCGAGCGTCAACAGCGGTCCGCCGATCGCGATGCCGCCGGCGTAGCCGGAGACGAGGTAGCCGGCGGTTGGGATGGAGACGCCAAGGCCGTCCGCCACCTGCGGCAGCACGCCGGCGATGACGAACTCGGTGGTGCCGAATGCGAACGCAGCGATGAACAGGGCGATGAGGGGAAGCATGGCGTGGGAAGGCGATCCTTGAACGAGATGGCTCAAATCACGGACGAGAGCGGCGGGCAATCGAGAAATTCTCGACGCCGCTTTAGGTTTTCTTCATCGGTTCAGCCAAGCTCCGGCCGCACAAGGCTAGACGGTCGTCGTCTTCCTTCCGTAGGGGATTTTCAACCATGCCCGCTCGTGAAAATAGTAGAGCAGCGATTTGGTGATGACCTCGGTCACGCCGATGGCCGCAGCGAGCTTGATGCTGCCCGTCACGATGAGCGAAATGATTATCGTGTCGACCGTGCCGGTGACGCGCCAGGAAAGCGCCTTGGCGAAACTGCGCGAATGGGTATCCATAGACTTTCTCCCGGCGGATTTTAAGCGATCCTTAGAGCGCCTTGCGTTCTGGTGGAACCAAAACCGCGCTCCAGGTCTTTGCTTGACGCGTGTTGTCCGGCGCCAAGCGAAGACGGTTGGCTGAAAAATGCTCTAGCCGACAGACGGAAGGGTTAGCAAAGACTAATTTTCGCGCGCGGGCTCCAGGCAATTCCCGCGCTGGGCCCAATTTATCCGGCCTTCAGCCGCGAGCCGGTGAGCAGGCCGCGTTCCTCGAGCACGGGGTAGGCTATCGAGGCAAGCAGCGAATTGATCTGCTTCAGGTCGCGGATAGTGTCGAGATGGATGGAACTGGTCTCGACGCTCTTGGCGGTGCCGTCGCGCAGCCGCACGAAATGGCTGGCGCTGGTCTCCTTCTCGCGGTCGCGCAGCCGATCCTTTTCCAGCACCAGCTGGCGGGCGGTCTCCGGATCGCGCGAGACCAGCACGTTGAAGGCAAGCCGCGCGTTGGCGAGCACCGAAGCGTGGAAGCCGCTAAGCTCGCGCCAACCCTCGGGCGTGAACTCCAGCCCGCGCTCAAGCTTTTTCCTGACATGCACCAGCATGTTGCGCACGATGATGTCGCCGACCTGTTCGAGCTTGACGCAGGCGCCGATCAACTCCTGGCAGCGTAGCGCCTCGTCCTCGCTCAGCGGGTTCCTGGTGACCTTGGCCAGATAGAGCTTTATCGACGCATGTTTCTTGTCGACGCGGTCGTCGAGCGCGGCCAGCGCCTTGATCTTGTCGGCGTCGGCGCTTTCATAGAGCTCGATGATGCGCTTCAGCATGATCTCGACCGTCTCGCAGACCCGCACCACCTCACGGGTGGCGTTGGCCAGCGCCTGGCTCGGCACATCAAGGGCGCTGTCGTTGAGCGCGGACAACTCGACGACGTCGAGGGCTTCTGCCGGCGCCGGTTTGGTGCCGAGCGCCACGATCTTTTCCGAAACGCGGTAGACAAGGCCGGCCAGCGGCAGGCCGGCAACCAGGATCAGGATGTTGAAGAGGATGTGGGCGTTGACGATCTGGTCGGGCACGGTGGCGCCGAGAAAGGCGACCGGCGGCTTCAACCACAGGAACAGGATAAGCATGGCCAGCGAGCCCATGCCGCGCATCAGGAGATTGCCGATCGGTACGACACGCACGCCCGGCTCCGCATTGCGGGTGAGCAGCGGCGCGATGATCGACGAACCCAGATTGACGCCGAGCACCAGCACGATGCCGAGTTCGGGCGGGATGAAGCCGCGGCCGGCGAGCGTCACCATCAAAAGGACCGCGGCGATCGAGGAATGGAACAGCCAGGTGACCAGCGCCGCCAGCAGATAGGCGGTGACCGGGTCGCCGGAGAAGTAATCGACGACGACCGGCATCAGCGTGCTCTGGCGCAGCGGCTCCGAGGCCTGGCCGATCATTTCCAGCGACAACACCAGCAGGCCGATGCCGACCAGGATGCGGCCGAACTGGCGCCAGTCGCGCCGCTCGGTGGCCATGAACATGACGGTGCCGGCGACAAGACAGACCGGCACCAGCAGCGACAGGTCGAAGGTGAGCAGCTTGACCACCAGCGCCGAGCCGATCTCGGCGCCGCGCACGGCAAGCTGGCCCGATATACCGCTGACGATGCCGGCGCCGGCGAAGGACCCGACCAGCAAGGTGACGGCAGTGGAGCTTTGCAGGGCGATCGCCAGGCCGCAGCCGGCCAGAACCGCCATGAAAGGATTGCGCATGGTGGCGCGCAGCTTGTGGCGCAGCACATCGCCATAGGCGCGCTCGACACCTGTCTTCACCAAGCGGGTGGCAAACAGCATCAGCGCCACCGCGCCGGCAAGATGCAGCAAAACGACCGAACCGCTCATGTCAGGCTCGCATTCCGACAGCCACCAGCAATATGGGAGCCGTGATGGCAAAGGCGCAAAAGAGGGGGCGAATCAAGGACATTGCAAAGGTCGATACTACTCCGATTACTTTTAGCCGGATAATAAATTTTGCCCAATTCGGCCGGCTGTTGCGCGACAGGGCGTGTCGGAAATGGATGGATCGCAAAATGGTTGCATCGCCGGCCGGCTTCTTGATGGTCGCGCGCTCAAGTGCCGACGACCGCTTCAGATCAGGTTTGAGCCGAGTGTTGAGTTAGATGTTATAAATACATGAAATCATTACAAAAACGTAATCCGCGTGTTCAGTTTCGGTTCATTCTTCGGGCTCTATTGCTTGGGCATCGACAACCAAGGAGTACCCCGTCATGAAACGCATCATTCTTTCCGCAGTCGCCGTATCGATGCTGGCTGCGACGTCCCTGCAGGGTCAGGCAGCGCCGCTGAACGCGCCGAATGCACCGCAGTCGACCTACAGCCAGGTCGACTGGAAGAAGCCGGACAGGCACGTCAAGACGCGCGTCGTGGTGAAGAAGAAAGTCGTCGTCAAGAGGAACCATTGGCGCAACGGCCAGAGATATTCGAGTTGGAGGCGCCACCAGCCGGTCCGCGACTATCGCCACTATGGCCTGCGTCGTCCGGGCCGTGGCCAGGAATGGATCCGCGTCGGCAACGACTATCTCTTGGTCAGCGTCGTCTCCGGCATCATCTTCGGCGCGATTGCCGCGCACTGACCGTCAAAAACGTCGACCGGCACAATGCCGGATAGGAAGGAAGGCGGCTTGCAACGGCCGCCTTCTTTTTGCCCTGTGAAAACCGGGTATGGTTCGCATTAGGAGTCGTCGGGTTTCGCCGGCGTGATTATATGGAGGCAAACGAGCCGTTCCCGATGCGCTTTCCACCTGCCTTCCTCGACGAGATACGCGACCGCGTGCCGATTTCCTCGGTGATCGGCCAGCGCGTGGCGTGGGACAGGAAGAAGACCAATGCGCCACGCGGCGATTATTGGGCGTGCTGTCCCTTCCATGGCGAGAAGAGCCCGTCCTTCCACTGCGAGGACAAGAAGGGACGCTATCATTGCTTCGGCTGCTCGGTTTCGGGCGACCACTTCAAATTCCTCACCGAACTTGACGGAATGAGCTTTCCCGAAGCGGTCGAGAAGATCGCCGACATGGCCGGGGTGCCGATGCCGGTGCGCGATGCCCAGGAGGAACGGCGCGAAAAGGAACGCGCCAGCCTGACCGAAGTCATGGAAATGGCGACCGTCTTCTTCCAGGAGCGGCTGCAGGGGCCGGAAGGCGCAAAAGCCCGCGCCTATCTGCGCGACCGCGGGCTGACGCCGGCGACGCAGCAATCGTTCCGGCTCGGCTATGCACCCGATAGCCGCAATGCGCTGAAGGAGCATCTTGCCGCCAAGGGCGTGCCCAAGGCCGATATCGAGGCATGCGGGCTGGTGCGCCATGGCGACGACGTTCCGGTTTCCTACGATTGGTTCCGCGACCGCATCATGTTCCCGATCCCGGACTCCAGAGGCAAGATAATCGCCTTTGGCGGGCGGGCGCTGGCAGCCGATGCGCTCGCCAAATACATGAATTCGCCCGACACCGAGCTCTTCCACAAGGGCAACGTGCTCTATAATTTCGCCCGAGCGCGCCAAGCGCTGGGAAAGTGGGCGCTGGCCAAGGGCGGCACGGTGATTGCCGTCGAGGGCTATATGGACGTGATCGCGCTGGCGCAGGCCGGTTTCGAAAATGTCGTGGCGCCGCTCGGCACCGCGCTGACCGAAAACCAGCTTGAACTGCTGTGGCGGATGGCCGGCGAGCCGGTGCTGTGCTTCGATGGCGACCAGGCCGGACTGAAGGCGGCATGGCGCGCCGCCGACATGGCGCTGCCGGCGGTCCAGGCAGGCCGCTCGGTGCGTTTTGCGCTTCTGCCCGAAGGCAAGGATCCCGACGATCTGGTCAAGGCCGAAGGGCCGGACGCGTTTGGCGCCGTGCTTTCCGAGGCGCGGCCGCTGGCCGACCTTTTGTGGATGCGCGAAACGGCCGGCGGCATCTTCGACACGCCGGAACGACGGGCGGAACTGGAAAAAACGCTGCGCGAACTGACCAGCCGCATCCGCGACGAGAGCTTGCGCTATCACTACCAACAGGAAATGCGCGAGCGAGTGCTAAGCTTTTTCGGCGCCCAGCGCGGCGCGCGCCAAACCTATCAAGGGGGGCGCCAAGATGGGCGGTCCGGCGGGCGCTTTCAGGGCAAGGGCTCAGCTGCTGGCGGGCAGTTCGCACGCGGCGGCAATGCCGGTGGACGCACCGCGATCACCGAAAGCCTTGGCCGCTCGGCGCTGGTCAAGCGCGGCAGCGAGGGGATGTCGGTGCGCGAGGCGACGATCATCGCAGCTCTTGTCAATCATCCGGCGCTGATCGACGAGAATTTCGCGCATGTCGAGTTCCTCGACCTCGCCAACACCGATCTGAAGCGATTGCACGCGGCGATCCTCGATGCGATGGCGCATGACATGGCCAACGACCGCAACGCGGTGATCGCGACGATCGAACGTGCCGGCTGCGGCGAGATCTGGGCGCGCGTGGTGGCGCTGATCAAACGGGCGCGGCAATGGCCGGCGCTGGAAACAGCCGGACTTGACGATGCCCGCGACGCCTTCAGCCAGGCGCTCCACTTGCAGCGTAGCGCGCGCACATTACATAAGGAGCTGAAACAGGCAGAAGCGGCGCTCGCCAGCGATCCCACGGACGAAAATTACCGGCATCTCGTCGACATCCAGGCGCAATTTCGTGATGTGCAGGCAACGGAGGCGCTGATCGAAGGGTTCGGCGTGTCTTCGGGCAGGGCCGGGCGGGTGTAGGTCGAAGCTTACGAAAGAGTGAAAGTGCAGACCGTGCTTGTGCGCCGAATCAGCCGCGGCGCTTTAAGTCGGGTAATTGATTCGCTTTTTTCATGCGAATCATGCGAGAGGCGCTTGACCTTCTGGCAGAATGACGGAATCAGGACGATTCGAAACGTTAACCCGCGCCGGCGTCGACGGAAATGCAGCGATGTGAGGTACCGGTCACTGGACAGGCAGTCAGCCTGCCACAGATACCAGGGTTAATCTGGACTTAACGAGAGATGCAGTTACTGGCCCGGGGAAACGCGTTCTAGCGCGAGCGCATCTGATAAACCGGTACGGCAGCTTACGCGGCTTGATACTTATGCGGCTAGATACCTGGCCGCTTGGAGAAAATAAAGAATGGCGACAAAAGAAAAGGAAGAGGTCGAGACCGAACGCGAAGGCGCCACCGATGGCCCTCTGCTCGACCTTTCCGACGATGCTGTCAAGAAGATGATCAAGGCCGCCAAGAAGCGCGGCTATGTCACCATGGACGAACTGAATTCGGTGCTGCCCTCGGAGGAAGTCACCTCCGAGCAGATCGAGGACACGATGGCCATGCTCTCCGACATGGGCATCAACGTGGTCGAGGACGACGAGCAGGGCGAGGAGCCCGAAGCCGCCGACGCGGCTGCCGACGCCGAGGAAGACGCCAACGAACTGGCCGAGCAGACCGGTACCGCCGTTGCTGCGACGACCACCAAGAAAGAGCCGACCGATCGCACCGACGATCCGGTTCGCATGTATCTGCGCGAGATGGGCTCGGTCGAGCTTCTGTCGCGCGAGGGCGAAATCGCGATTGCCAAGCGCATCGAGGCTGGCCGCGAGACGATGATCGCGGGCCTGTGCGAAAGCCCGCTGACCTTCCAGGCCATCATCATCTGGCGTGACGAGCTCAACGAATCGAAGATCCTCTTGCGCGAGATCATCGACCTCGAAGCGACCTATGCCGGACCGGAGGCCAAGCAGGCGCCGGTGGTCGAGCGGATCGAGGAAGCCAAGACCGACGACAAGCCGCGCCGTTCGCGCGAGGACGAGGACGACATCACCAATGTCGGCGGCGACACGCGCGGTCTGACTGATGACGACGAGGAAGACGAGGACGAAGCCAGCCTGTCGCTGGCGGCGATGGAAGCGGAGCTGCGCCCGCAGGTGATGGAGACGCTCGACGTCATCGCCGACACCTACAAGAAGTTGCGCAAGCTGCAGGACCAGCAGGTCGAGAACCGGCTGGCTGCCGCCGGCACGCTGTCGCCCAGCCAGGACCGCCGGCTGAAGGAGCTGAAGGACCAGCTGATCAAGGCGGTGAAGTCGCTATCCCTGAACACGGCGCGCATCGAGGCATTGGTCGAGCAGCTCTACGACATCAACAAGCGCCTGGTGCAGAACGAAGGCAAGCTGTTGCGGCTGGCCGAAAGCTATGGCGTGCGCCGCGAGGAATTCCTGAAGGAGTATCAGGGCTCGGAACTCGATCCCAACTGGACGCGCTCGATCGGCAATCTGACCTCGCGCGGCTGGAAGGAATTCACCAAGAACGAGAAGGACGCGATCCGCGACCTGCGCGCCGAGATCCAGAACCTCGCCACCGAAACGGCGATCTCGATCCTGGAATTCCGCAGGATCGTCAACCAGGTGCAGAAGGGCGAGCGCGAAGCCGCGATCGCCAAGAAGGAAATGGTCGAGGCCAATCTGCGCCTCGTCATTTCCATCGCCAAGAAATACACCAATCGCGGCCTGCAGTTCCTCGATCTGATCCAGGAAGGCAATATCGGCCTGATGAAGGCGGTCGACAAATTTGAATATCGCCGCGGCTACAAGTTCTCGACCTATGCGACGTGGTGGATCCGGCAAGCGATCACCCGCTCGATCGCCGACCAGGCGCGCACCATCCGCATTCCGGTGCATATGATCGAGACGATCAACAAGATCGTGCGCACCTCGCGCCAGATGCTGCACGAGATCGGCCGCGAGCCGACGCCGGAGGAACTGGCGGAAAAGCTCGCTATGCCGCTGGAAAAAGTGCGCAAGGTGCTGAAGATCGCCAAGGAACCGATCTCGCTCGAAACGCCGGTCGGCGACGAGGAGGATTCGCATCTCGGCGATTTCATCGAGGACAAGATGGCGATCCTGCCGATCGACGCGGCGATCCAGGCCAATCTGCGCGAGACGACGACGCGGGTGCTTGCTTCGCTCACCCCGCGTGAAGAGCGCGTGCTCAGAATGCGCTTCGGCATCGGCATGAACACCGACCACACGCTGGAGGAAGTCGGCCAGCAGTTCTCGGTCACCCGTGAGCGCATCCGCCAGATCGAAGCCAAGGCGCTGCGCAAGCTCAAGCACCCGAGCCGCTCGCGCAAGCTGCGGAGCTTCCTCGACAGCTGATGCCGGGCAACGAATAACAATTTAAAGGGCGCTGCGGCGCCCTTTTTCGTTCAGGGATTGTCTCGCTGGACGGTGCGGTTGTTGTTGCAGCATACCGGCTGTGGGAGGATAATCGGGTGTCGGATGCATTTTCTGGGCGACAAACCCGGATGCCCGCCCCGGCGGTGACGCCGCGCTCCGAGGCCTCCGGAGGGAGGTGTGCATGACAACCTATATCGTGCTGATCAACTGGACCGAGCAGGGCGCCAGAAATGTGCGCGAGTCGCCGAAGCGGCTCGATGCCGCCAAGAAGCTGCTGGGAGACATGGGCGGCTCGTTCAAGGCTTTTTATCTCACCATGGGCGAATGCGACATGGTGGCGGTCGTCGAAGCGCCCGACGATGCGGTGCTCGCTCGTTTCTCGCTGATGCTGGCGACAGGCGGTAATGTGAGGACGCGGACGCTCAAGGCTTTCCCGGAATTGGCCTATCGCGAAATCATCGCCTCGCTCGGCTGAGGCGTGCGCGGCTATAGACCCGCGCAAGCTACCGGTCAGGCGCCGCTTGACGGCGCCCGGCCAATCTGGCTCGAAGGTGGCTGGCCGAAGTGGCTTGCCCGAAATGTTGCGGGGCGAAGGTGTTTCCCGGATAGTCAGCGCAGCACTTCAACGCGCGTGTCGAGACCTATGCCCAACCCTCTGCTGACCATCTGGTACAATACCCGTTGTCCGGTTTGCGATGCCGGCATCGTCAGGCAGAAGCGGCGGCTGGTCGAGGCGATCAAGGCCGGGCGGATCGCGTTTCGCGACATCAATGCCGAACCGGCGGCGCTGGCCGGATACGGCGTGTCGCTGGAGGACATCCGCCGCCGGCTGCACGCAACCGATGCGGACGGCAGGCTGCTGGTCGGCGCCGACGTCGCAATTGCCGTCTGGCTGAGAACGCCGGGCGAGGGCTGGCTGGCAGCGCTGTTCGGCAACCGCGCCGCGCTGCCATTGACGCGCTATGCCTATGATCGCTTCGCCGATCTTCTCTATGCCTGGAACCGGCGCAAGGGCCGCTGGTAACCGGTATTAGCCAAGCTCTGTGACGAAATCAATCTGGTGGCACCGTTCTCAGATACATCGTAAGATATATCTTGACTCAACGGCCTCACCCGCATAACTGAGATATATCGTAAGACATAACTCAAGGAGCAGGCAATGCACGGACATCATCATTTCGGCGAGCATGCCGAGCGCGTTTTCATGCATATGGCCGGCAAGTTCGGCGGTCGTGGCGGCGGCTTCGGCCCATTCGGCCATGGCATGAGGGGCGGCGGGCGCGGCGGGCCGGGCGACATGTTCCGCGCCGGGCGTATGCTGGCCGACGGCGATCTCAAGCTGATCACGCTGTCGCTGCTGGCCGAGACGCCGCGCCATGGCTATGACATCATCAAGGCGCTGGAGGAACGCACCAGCGGCGTCTACAGCCCGAGCCCCGGCGTGGTCTATCCGACGCTGACCTTCCTGGAAGAGGCCGGCTATGCCGTCTCGTCGGCGGAAGGCAACAAGAAGGTGTTTTCGATTACCGAGGCAGGGCAGGCGCATCTCAATGACAATCGCGAGATGATCGACCATGTGCTCGATCATCTCGAGCGTTTCGGCCGCAAAATGGCAAAGGCGCGTGACTGGTTCGGCTGGAACGACGATGGCGAGGATAGCGGACGTCGCGGCCGCGGCGGTTCGGAAAAGCGCGACGAATTCCGCGCCGTGCGCCACCGGCTACGCGCAGCCCTCGGCGACATTGTCGACGCGCCCGCTGAAAAACAGGCCGAGGCGATCGCGATATTGAAAGGGGCGGCCGAAGCCCTCGAAGCGCTGTCGCGCGACTGACTTCCAGGCCGGATGCGGGCCTTGCCCGTTTGCCTAAGGACCGCTAGTGAAATCATCCTGCACCACGCTATGTGATACAGGATGATTGCCGTTGGAGGGCGCGCTCATGTCTTTTCTGAAACGTCTTTTCGGCGGCGGCGGCGACGCGGGAGAGCCAAAGAGTGCTGCACCGGCAAAGCAGATCGAGCACAAGGGATTTTTGATCAGCGCCACGCCGTACAAGGCGGAAGGCCAATACCAGACCTGCGGCGTGGTTTCCAAGGAGATCGACGGCGTGATGAAGGAGCACAAATTCATCCGCGCCGATCGTTTTGCCGGGCTCGACGACGCTGTCGACATCTCGATCAAAAAGGGCATTCAGCTGGTCGACGAACAGGGCGAGAAGATGTTCGGGTGAGACCCGATCGGTCTCCGGCGCATCTTGAAACGAACAAGGCAAGCGCCCTGTCAGGCGCCTGCCTTTGATTTCAAGTTGCCGACGGCTGGCGGCCTACGCCGCCGCAGCCTGTTTGCTTACGGTCGATGTCACCAAGGCATCCACCTTGGCTGATGCCTTGGCCAGAGCGGCAGTGACCGCATCCGGCCCCATGCCGACGCCTTCGATGCGGATGACTTCGACGTCGGTCATGCCGATGAAGCCAAGCACGCTGCGCAGGTAAGGGATGGCGTGGTCCATCTGCACGGCAGCGCCTTCCGAATAGATGCCGCCCGAGGCGAGGACGATGTAGACCTTCTTGCCGGTGACGAGGCCCTTCGGGCCATTCTCGCCATAAGAGAAAGTCTTGCCGGTGCGGGAGACGTGGTCGACCCAGGATTTCAGCGTCGACGAGATGCCGAAATTGATGAATCCGGTGGCCAGGATGATGGTGTCGGCCGCAAACAGTTCATCGAGCACGCCGTCGGAAACGCCGACGACCTCGGCCTGGCGCTGGGTGCGGGCCTCGGCGGGCGTATAGATGCCGGTCGAATAGTCCGGATCGATGTGCGGCAGCGGGTTTGCCACGAGATCGCGTGCGACCAGCTTGGCCGAAGGATCGGCGGCGAGCAGCTTTTCCGCAAGTTCAGTGGCGATGCGGGTCGAATGCGAGGCATTGCCGCGCGGACTGGATGTGACGAGAAGGATGGACATGGCGGGTCTCCAGGGTTGGCTGAACTGTCCCGACCTATATGGGCGAGCTGACCCATTTGAAAAACCGGTATATTTTATGTATGTTCCATCCAAATAGTGGATAGAACGATGCAGCCAAACCCGACGCTCGATCAGCTTCAGATCCTTGTCACCGTCGCCGACACCGGCAGCTTCTCCGCCGCCGGCCGCAAGCTCAACCGAGCGCAGTCGGTCATCAGCTACGCCATCGCCAATCTCGAGGCGCAGCTTGGGCTGAAACTGTTCGAGCGCGAGGGCACGCGCGAGCCGCATCTGACCGATGTCGGCCGGGCGACGCTGGAAGATGCGCGGCGCATGGTCGGCGTATTGCAGCGCATCCGCTCTCGCGTCGACAGCCACAAGCAGGGCCTGGAGGCTGAAGTCGCGCTGTCGGTCGATGCGACGCTGCCTTCCACCGTGCTGGTGCGCGTGTTGAAGGCGTTCGAGGCGCAATTTCCAACCGTGATGCTGCGCCTGCATATCGGCACGCTCGGGCTGATCCCCGATCATGTCGTCAATGGACATGCCGATCTCGGTATTGGCGGCCTGCTGGGCGAGGTCGACGCGCATCTTGTGCGCATTGGCTTCATGTCGATGGTGCCGGCGGCCGCGCCAAGCCATCCGCTGGCGCTGCTTCCCAAGCCGGTGCCGCTGGAGGAAGTGCGCGAACACATCCAACTTGTCGTCAGCGACCAGTCCGAGCGCACCAAAGGGCGCGACTACGGCGTCTATGCCTACCGCACCTGGCGACTTACGGATATGCGAACCAAGCATGCGCTGATGCGCGAAGGGTTGGGCTGGGGCGGACTGCCGCGATGGTTGATTGCTGACGATGTGGCCAACGGCCGGCTGGTGGAACTCGATCTGGAGCCGTATCGCGAAGTCCGCGCGCCGCTTTATGCCATGCACCGCGCCGACCGCAGCCCGAAGCCGGCTGCGGCCTGGCTGATCGACCAGTTCAAGCGCCAGCTTGGCTGTTTCAACGAGTTCGAGCCGAACCAGGGGCCTGGGGCGACAGACCATCAATCAGCGCCATGAGAACGGCACGGTAGTCCTCGGTCGAAGCGCCTGCTTCGATGGCGAGCGCCGCGCGGTCGAAGGCGGCGGCAAGCAGCGCGGTCAGCGCTTCCACCGGCAATCTCATCATGGACTGCGAGCGCATCGCGGCAACCAGGCCTTCGCGCAACGAGCGGTTGCCGTGGCGGTTGTCGATCTCGTCCATGGCGGCGCGGCCGAGCACGGCCGGCCCGTCGAGCAGCAGCAGCCGGGTGCGGCCGGGTGCGCGCATGGCGGCAAGATAGGCATCCGAGCCGGCGATCAGTGCGTCGCGGGCAAACAGCGAGGGCGGCGAGGCGCGCTCGATCTCTTCCGCCACAGCCGCCGCCTCCTGCTCGACCACTGCGGCGAACAGCGCCTGCTTGTCGGCAAAGTGATGATAGAGCGCGCCGCGCGTGACGCCGGCCGCAGCCACGATCTCGGGCGTGCCGGTCTCCGCATAGGATTTCTCGGTGAACAGTTTTCGCGCCGCGGCGATCAGGTCGGCGCGCGTCGCTTCGGTGCGATCGCGGTTGGAGCGGCGCGCGGTTCTTTGTTGCATACATTCAGCCTGTATGTTAATGCGTATTTGCATGCAGACTGTATGTTATTTGACGGGAGAAGGAAAGATGAAGACGACAAGCTATTACCCGGTGCTGATGACCGGCGACGTTGCCGGCACGAAGGCCTTCTATGTCGCGCACTTCGGCTTCAAGCCGCTGTTCGAGAGCGACTGGTACGTGCATCTGCAATCAACCGAGGATCGCCGCGTCAATCTCGGCATCGTCCAGGGCGATCATGAAACCATTCCTGAGGAAGGGCGCGGCCGGACCTCCGGCCTGCTGATCAATTTCGAGGTCAAGAACCCAGATGCTATCTATGAGCGGGTCATCGCCGCCGGCCTGCCGATCCTGCGAACGCTCCGCGACGAAGCCTTCGGCCAGCGTCATTTCATCACCAAAGACCCCAATGGCGTGCTGATCGACGTGATCAAGCCGATCCCGCCGAGCGCCGAGTTTCTGGAGCAGTTTGTCGAAGGCGCGGCGGGCTGAGCGAGACAGGAATTGTCTGTAGGCTGAAGCCTTCAGCCGCGTGGCCGGTCATGTCTTTGCGGTCTATGCTGAGCTCATCAGCCTGGGCCCATTCCATGCGTGAAATCTGCCTTGTCCGCGCACCCTCCAACCTTGGCCTGCGTCCGCTGAGGCCAGGTCATATTCCGGGCACGTGGCGTGCGCCGCAGGCGTTGACCGAAGCCGGCCTGATCGAGACGCTTTCGCCCCTCAAAGTGGTTGATCTTGATCGGCCCGCCTATAACACGGAGCCGCAGCCGGGCACCCGGCTGCGCAACGGCAATGCGATACGCAGCTTCAATCTCGGACTCGCCGAAGTGGTTGCCGGCGCGCTGAGACGAGGCGAGTTCCCGCTGGTCGTCGGCGGCGACTGCGCGGTCCTGCTTGGCGCGCTGGCTGGTGCACGGCGATCCGGTCCGCTGGCACTGGTCCATGTCGATGGCCATAGCGATTTCCGCCATCCGGGCAACTACGACGTCGATGCTTCGCTCGGCTCGGCCGCCGGCATGGACCTTGCGCTCGCCACCGGACGTGGTGAGCCGTTGCTGACCGACTGGCCTGAGATCGCGAGCCCACTTGTTGCGGACGAACAGGTGGTTCAGATCGGCGAACGCGAGAACCGCAACCCCGACTTCGCCTGGCCCGACATCACTTCGACCGCGATGACGCTGATCGATGTCTTTGCCGCGCGGGAGCTCGGCGCGGCAGAGGTCCTGGAAAAGACCTTGACCACGCTGGCGCGAACCGGCTGGCCCTATTGGGTGCATTTCGATGTCGATGCGCTCGATCAGACGGTGATGCCTGCGGTGGATTCACCAGGCAGCCCCGGTATCGATCCCGACGATCTCATCGCCGTCCTCGCGGCGCTGGTGGCGGATCCGCGCTGTACCGGAATGGACATGACCATTTTCGATCCGGACCTCGATCCGACCGGCGAGTTGGCAGTGCTGCTGGTTTCGCTGCTTGGCCAACTGTTTGCGCCGCGATAGTTATTACGTCCGCGCCACCGCCATCAGCGTGACCTGAGAAATGCCGGAGCGGCGCACCACTGTGCACAGCGTTTCGCGGCCGATGCGCTCGGCGTCGAGCATGCGCACCAGATCGTCGACGCCGGTGACCGGGCGGCCGTCGATGGCGGCGATGATGTCGCCCTCTTTCAGGCCGGCTCTGGCGGCCGGGCTGTTCGCCTCGACACTGCGCAAGCGCACCGCCGTGCTGCTCGACACTTGCGACAAAAGGGCGGCGCGACGCGGCAGGTTTGTCGTATCGGCGGAGACACCGATGAAGGCGCGGCGGACGCGGCCGAAGCGGATGATCTCGGAAATGACGAAATTGGCGGTGTTGGAGGCAACCGCGAAGGCGATGCCTTGCGCGCCATGGATCATGGCTGTGTTGACGCCGATAACCTCGCCCGCCGACGACACCAGCGGTCCGCCGGAATTGCCGGGGTTGAGCGCTGCGTCGGTCTGGATGACATCGTCGATCAGCCGGCCGGTGGAGGCACGCATCGAGCGGCCGAGCGCCGAGACGACACCTGATGTGACGGTCCATTCGAAGCCGAGCGGGTTGCCGATGGCAATGGCGATCTGGCCGCGCCGCAGGCGCTTGGAATCGCCGAGCGGCGCAATATCGGCAAAGCTGCCGTCGGCACGCACCAGCGCGATGTCGGTGTCGGGGTCGCGGCCGAGAACACGGCCTTCTCTGGAGACGCCGTCCGGCATCGTAACACGGACGCTGCGGGCATCGCCAACGACGTGGAAATTGGTGACGACCAGCCCATCCGGTGTGATGACGAAGCCGGAGCCCAGGCCGCCGGCACCACCGATGCGCTCGATGCGGCAGACGGCGGGACCGATGCGGTCCACGGCATCAGCGACCGTTGCCGAATAATCGTCGAGCAGCGCATCGTCGAACTGCAATTGCTGGGCGGGGAGGGACATGGCAGGGCTCCGTGTCTTTAGAGCAAGATGAAGGATGCCTATATGTGCGGAGCGGCCGGATCGGCCGCGACCTGACCAGATGGCCAGTCCAACGCCCAACTAGCCGTCAGGCGAGTACCCGCCAACGCGCTGCCGAGCGATATCTGGGGTAGAGCGACGAGCGTCCATTGGACGCTCAAAGTGCGCTCTAAGACTTTGAGTTCTCGCACCGTGTTTTCCGAAAATCGATGCCGATTTTCGGGCCGAGGCGAAAAAGACCCAGGAGACCGACATGAGCGACTTCAATCTGAGCGCATTTTCTGACGCCATAGCCGATATCGCCGCCGCAGCGGCGCCGGCGACGGCGAGCTTCGCTACGCATCAGCATCGCACCGCGACCGCCTTCCATTGGCGCGACGGCTATTTTGTCGCTGCCGAGGAGGCGGTTGAGGCCGGCGAGGAGATCGAGCTGACGCTTTCTTCGGGCGACAAGGTGAAGGCTGAGCTGGTCGGCCGCGATCCATCCACCGGGACCGCCCTTCTGAAGCCGACCGGCGCACCGGACGTGCCGCCGCTGGCCGAGGCAGGCACGGCGCGGCCGGGCCATCTGGCCATTGCCGTCGCCAATAGCGACGGTGCGTCGCTCGCTGCATTCGGAACGGTTGGTGAGGTCGGTCCGGCCTGGCGCTCTATGCGCGGCGGCACGATCGACCGGCGCATCAATCTGGCCGTCAATGCCGGTGGCCGTTTCGAGGGCGGCCCGGTGCTCGACGCCAAGGGCGCACTGATCGGCATGCTGCTGTTCGGGCCGCGCCGGCGGGCGCTGGTCATGCCTTACGAGACGATCGAACGGGCGGTGGCGACGCTGCGCGAGAAGGGCCATGTCGCGCGCGGCTATCTCGGCGCCGGCCTGCACCCGATCCGCAACGGCGACACGCATGGCGCGATGGTGATGAGCCTCGACGACAATGGCCCGGCGAAGGCGGCCGGCCTGCATCTTGGCGACATCATCGCGTCGTGGAACGGCGAGGCCGTGCACGGCCCGCGCGAGCTGATCCGCAGGCTCGGGCCGGACAGCGCCGGCGCGTCGGTGACGCTCGGCGTGGTGCGCGGCGGCGAACGGCGCGACGTCGTGCTGACCATCGGCGAAAAGCCGCTAAACTGAGAAGATCAATGGCAAGTCACAGGATCACGGGGCGGCGGCTGACGGTGCTGATCGCGCTCGATGACGTCGTGCGCGCCGAGCACCTGTCCACCGCTCTTGCCGCGACCGGCGATCTGCTGCCGATT
The DNA here is from genome assembly GCF_055811635.1 of Mesorhizobium sp. WSM4806. Taxonomy (NCBI): domain Bacteria; kingdom Pseudomonadati; phylum Pseudomonadota; class Alphaproteobacteria; order Hyphomicrobiales; family Phyllobacteriaceae; genus Mesorhizobium; species Mesorhizobium sp. WSM4806. The sequence goes on from NZ_JBVVQZ010000003.1 coordinate 30,567, forward strand.
GTGGCCGGTAGCAGCAATAGCGCCGACAGAGCGGATGTCGCGATCGTCGATGGCGTTTACCTGGAAAGAGGCGGCGTGGAAGGCGGGCCCAGCGATCCCGCGATACCTCGGGTGCTCCTGTCGCAACGAGCGAGCCGGCAGCGGCCGGCCGATACCGTGTTTGCCGTGCTGCCGCCGGCAGTGGACGATCTGCTGATCGCTGCCGCCGCGCGACTGGCGGCGGCTGGCTATCGGATCTCGGGCGAGGGCCGCCCCTTGTCCGATCGACATGACGATTTCGCCTTCCATGACGACGATCTCTACGACGAGGAGCCGGTCGGCGACAGCGCCGGCCGGCCGGTGCTGTCGCCGCGCGAGAGCGAAGTGCTGGCGCTTTTGGCCGAGGGCGCGCCCAACAAGGTGATCGCGCGGCGCCTGAACATTTCCGTGCATACGGCGAAGTTCCACGTCGCGGCGATCCTGATCAAGCTAGGTGCGGCCAACCGCACCGACGCCATCGCCATCGCCATGCGGCAAGGCCTGGTGCTGGTTTAGTGAATGACGTCCCAAGGCAGGATGTGGGGCGACCATGTCAAAGTTTGCGCTGCCCTCATGCGCCTGCCGGCACCTTCTCCCCGTATAGTGACGGGGAGAAGGGAGCTGAACGCAGCCACGGCTCCATTCTTGCGACGTTGCCAGTTGGCGAAAGCTGTGATGAAGGCGTCCTTCTCCCCGTCTCTATACGGGGAGAAGTGCCCGGCAGGGCGATGAGGGGCAGCGCGACGCCGCGGAAATCCTCCGCAGCGTCACCATCTCTCGATGCTCCCCGCTCTTGTATCCGGCGACGGCACGGGGCAAGGATCGCGACCAACCGATTTGCAACGGAGGCGCAAGACATGTCGCTCAAGGGAAAGACGCTGTTCATCTCCGGCGGGTCGCGCGGCATCGGGCTGGCGATCGCGCTGCGCGCCGCGCGCGACGGCGCCAATGTGACCATCGCGGCCAAGACCGCCGAGCCCCACCCGAAGCTGCCGGGCACGATCTATACGGCGGCTGAGGAGATCGAGCAGGCCGGCGGCAAGGCATTGCCGATGCTGTGCGACATACGCGAGGAGGGGCAGGTGGCCGAGGCGGTCGCCAGAACCGTCGAAAAATTCGGCGGCATCGACATCTGCATCAACAATGCCAGCGCCATCCAACTCACCGGCACGCTGGAAACCGACATGAAGCGCTACGACCTGATGCACCAGATCAACACACGCGGCACGTTCCTGGTTTCCAAAATGTGCATTCCGCACCTGAAGTTGGCCGACAATCCTCACATCTTGAATCTGGCGCCGCCACTCGACATGAAGGCCAAATGGTTCAAGAACCATGTCGCCTATACGATGGCCAAATTCGGCATGTCGATGTGCACGCTGGGCATGAGCGCGGAGTTCGCCAGGGACGGCATCGCCGTCAATTCGCTGTGGCCGATCTCGACGATCGATACGGCAGCGGTGCGCAATCTTCTGGGCGGGGCGACAGTGGCGGCGATGAGCCGTTCGCCCGATATCATGGCCGATGCCGCGCATGCGATCCTGCTCAGGCCGTCGCGCGAAGCGACCGGCAATTTCTACATCGACGAGGAGGTGCTGGGCGCCGAGGGCGTCAGCGATTTTTCGATCTATGCGCCTGACGCGACAGGTCCGCTTGCCGGCGATTTCTTCGTGCCGGACGAGGTGTTTGCGAATTCGAAAACCAACGTGAAAAATATCTACTGACTGGCACCGGATAGCCCTCGTTTCCCAACCGAAGCAGGAAACAAAAACCCCGCCGGCGAGGGGGTACCGGCGGGGCTCATGTGTCCCGCTGGAGTCGGGACAGGGCAGGGAAGCCCTAGCCAGAATCTGGGGTGGACGACCTCGCGATTCAATGCCTGGTTAAATCGCGACTTACATTCTCCTTCAACCTCGGCTGATTGCCGGAAATTGCCCAACCCGGAGAAACCGGGGTGGGCTATGTCTTCCCGCATAGATTCCAGAAACCAGTTCAGGTTTCTGAAACTGCGAGTCAATTCGCGCTGGCGACCGGCGCAACCAGCGAGGTGATGCGGCGGATGGCGACGCGACGGTTCTCGCGCTCCGGCTCAGACGTATCGACCTTGAGATACTCCTCGCCATAGCCCTGTGTCGTCAGGTTCTCCGGCGGGATGCTAAAGGCATTGCTCAGGGCTTCGGCGACCGCCTCGGCGCGACGGTCGGACAGAGCGAGGTTCGCCTCCGGCTTGCCGACGGCATCGGTATGGCCCTCGATCAGGAAGGTTTCCGCCGGGTTCTTCTCCAGCAGCTTCTCCATGGCGGTGGCGACGCCTTCCAGTTTCTGCACCTCGGTTTCGGGGATCGAGGCTGAACCGAATTCGAAGTTCAGCGTGTCGAGGTCGATGCGGCGGGCGATGTCGCGAACGCGGGCCGAGCGCTTGACCTCATCGATCGAGTAGAGGCGCTGCACCCTCTCCACCGGCGGCTGTTCAAGGAAGGCATAGTAGTCTTCCGGATCCTCGACCTCCTCGGAATCCAGAATGTACTCCTCGCGCGGAATGTCGATCCGAATCGGCGGCAGGTCGTCGCCCGGATCGCGCCAGTCGCCATAGTCCTCATAGTGTCGCTCGTCGACATAGCTCAGCACATATTCGCGCCCATCGGGCGCGATGCGTGAACGCTGGACGACGTCGCCGTAACGGTTGCGGATGGTGACGATCTGGATACCATTGTCACGCTCGACGATTTCCCGGGTGCGATTGCTCGACAACTCCTCATAGTAGACGTTCCGCGCGCCACGCCGCATGCGCGGCGCATCGTCGCTTTCCACGATCGTCTGGTTGTTGAACTGGAGGATGACGCGGTCGCCGAGTTCCCTGACGACGTCGACCCCGCGCGGGCGTTCACGACGGCGGCGAATGTTTTCCTCGTCGGGCGCACGCTCAACGCGTCTGCCCTTTTCCTCCGTCGCCCGAACCATCCTCTCAAGCTTGATCGCCTGCTGGGCCGCCCTGTCGTCGGTGGGCGGCGGTCCCTGGTCGACCGGAGCCGGCCTCGGGGCTTCCGCCTGTTCGCCGTTCTGCTGAGTGGGCTGACCAGCGGCGTCCTGACCAGCGGCGTCCTGGCCGCCGGTTTCTTGCGCGTTGTCCCTGCCGCCCCTGCGCTTGCGCTCCTTCTGGCTGTCGAACACTGGAGCCTCGCCTTGTGCCGGACCTTCGCCTTCGGCGGGCGCGGCCTGTTCGCGCTCGGCGGGCTGCTCGCCGGTTGAAGGCTGCTCGCCTGTCACCGGCTGTTCGTCGACAGGCTTCTTGCCGCGTTCCCTGGCCTGATCCCGGGGCTTGTCGCCCTCAGCGGGAGCCGTTTGCTGGTCGGTCGGAAGCGGCTCCGCCTGCTCGCCGGCTTCCTTGCTGGCTGGCTGTTCGGCTGGTGCTGCTTCGATCTGCTGATCCTGCTCCCGCTTCTTCCTGCGCGGCGTGACCTGCTCGTTGTCATTTGCAGGCGCGGCGTTTTCGCGAGGCGCAGCCTGCTCGGCTTCCTGCTGCTGTTGCCGGTCGCGCTTCTTTCTGCGCGGTTCTGGCTGTTCGTCGCTGGCAGGCGCCGCCTGCTCGGCGGGCTTTTCGGCAGGTGCTGCTTCCTCCTGCTGTTGCCGCTTCTTCCTGCGCGGCTCGGGCTGTTCGTCGCTGGCAGGTGCGGCCTGCTCAGCGGGCCGTTCGGCCGGTGCGGCTTCCTCCTGCTGTTGCCGGTCACGCTTCTTCCTGCGCGGCTCGGGCTGTTCGTCGCTGGCAGGTGCGGCCTGCTCGGCGGGCCGTTCGGCCGGTGCGGCTTCCTCCTGCTGTTGCCGGTCACGCTTCTTTCTGCGCGGCTCGGGCTGTTCGTCGCTCGCAGGTGCGGCCCGCTCGGCGGGTGCGGCTTCCTCTTGCTGTTGCTGCTCGCGCTTCTTCCTGCGCTGACCGCCCTGCTGCTCCTCGCCGGAAGGCGCGGCCTGTTCCTCGCGCTTCTTGCGAGGCTTCTGCTCCGGTTCCGCCTGCGGTGCGCAGCCTTCCGCCGACTCGCCTTCGGGGCAATTCGATTGCACGGGGATCAACGGCGTGGCGGTACTCTGCGGTGGGTCGAACGCGGCGCTGCCCTGCAACGGGAATGCGCCCAACGGCGCGGACGCCATCAGCAGGCCAAGTGCCGTGCCTGCCAGAATCCGTGGTTGGCGTTTCATTAAAAATCCTCCTTTGGCGTCCCATCCCGGCCCAAACTGTTCATCAACCGGATTGGTTCCGGTTAGCGGGCATTAACGGCTACGAAGGGCAATTGGCCGGCGTTTTGAAGGCGACTTCGTGTTATTCCTATGGTGCCGGCCTATGGTGCTGGCCGGGTCTGCGGCTGTTGCGGTGCTTGACCTTCACCCGGCCAGGGGCCACATCCCATCGATGGAAACGCCGTTCTGGAAAATCAAGACGCTCGAGGCGATGACCCCGGCCGAGTGGGAATCGCTTTGCGACGGCTGCGGCAAATGCTGCCTGTCGAAACTCGAGGACGAAGACACTGGCGCGATTTACTGGACGAGCGTCGGCTGCCGGCTGTTCGACGCCGAAACTTGTCGCTGTTCCGATTATGCCAACCGGTTGGCGCGCGTCCCGGACTGCGTCGGTCTGACGCCGCAGAATGTGCGCACCATCAGTTGGCTGCCCAAAACCTGCGCCTACCGGCTGGTCGCCGAGGGCCACGATCTCTACTGGTGGCACAGGCTGGTGTCAGGCAGTGCCGAGACGGTGCATGAGGCCGGCATCTCAATGCGGGGCCGGGTCAGCGCCAGCGAGACCGATCTTGCCGAGCCCGACGACTATTTCGAGCACATGCTGGACGACGAGCCGTAGCGACGGGCCTTCAGGACCCGGAACCGGCTGCCCGACAGCGCGTTTTCCACCCATGGTTCAGAACCGGCCGGATTGTTCAGAACCGGAAAGCCGAGAAGACTGCCCAATTGCTTGTGCTACATGAACCGGAAATGAACGGCCGGTTCCTAAAAAGTTCAGATACGTAAGCGTATTCTTCTCGCCATCGGTAAGACACATTGGTTCGATCAAAGGCGGGCGGAAGCCCTGAACAAGGAGAGAAGACATGTTCAACACGATCAAGACTGCGGCCCTTTCGGCGCTTATCGGCCTCGGCACGCTTGCCGCCATCCCCGCCACAGCCCATGCAGACAGCATCTATCTCGGCTTCGGCGACAACGACGAACCGCGCGTCGGCGTCTATTCCGGCGATGACGATGGTTACTACCGCGAACGCCGCCGCGAACGCGACTGGCGCCGGTCCTGCTCGCCAAACCGTGCCCTCGGCAAGGCAGAGCGCATGGGTCTGCGCCGTGCCCGTATCATCGACGTTGGCCGCCGCACAGTGAAAGTAGCGGGCCGCCAGTATGGCGACCGCGTCGTGGTCGTGTTCGCCAATGAGCGCGGCTGCCCGGTCCTCTACCGGTAAGCGTTCGGCACGTTGCCTACCGGCAACGGCCAGCTTGGTAGTATGACCTTCTGCGAAGGTCAGTCCGGAGTAGTAGAGCCCCCTGAGATAGAAGGGTGCGGCTCGAACAAACCCCGGAGGACCAGTCCTCCGGGGTTTTTTTAATGCAGCAAAATCGATGTTGCCGGTTACCCGCGCTTCAGCGGGCGGTCACTTCAACTCGAAAGTGACTGTGACCTGCACGGTGTAGGAATTCTCGCCGGCCTGCACCGGAACCGATTCGCGGGCCGCGTCAAAGGCCTTGGCGGTCATCGGTATCGGCGGCGGCGCGACGTTCTGGTCGGTGATTTCCAGCACCCGCCCGATGCTGACGCCGGCGGCTTCGGCCAGCGTCCTGGCCTTGGCCATGGCGTCGGCGACCGCCTTCTTGCGGGCTTCGGTGACAGTTGCCGTTGGATCCTCGTTGGAGAACGAGATGCCGCCGCCCTGGTTGACGCCGAGCGATACCGCCTTGTCGAGAATTTCGCCTGTCTTGTCGATGTCGCGGATGCGCACCGAAAGCGTGTTGGTCACCTGGTAGGCGATGAGTTCGGCTTCCTGGCTGCCGTCCGGCTTGTTGGTATAATTGTAGCGCGGGCTGATCTGGATACCGGCTGTCTGCAGGTCGCGCTCCTTGATGCCGGCCGACTTCATTGCGGCGATCACCGAGGCCATGGCGTCGTTGTTGGCATCGAGCGCGGCACGCGCGGTCTTGGCCTCGCGCATGACGCTGAGCGTCAGCAGCGCCAGATCGGGGGCCGCGGTCGCTTCGCCTTCGCCAGTGACGACGATGCGGGGCGGCGGCGGCGAATCGGCCGCGCCGGCCATCGCCGGAAAAGCGATTGCGGCGGCGAGCGCCAAGGGCAAAAGATGTCTGGTCATAAAAATCTCCTCGGTCTGCGATCCAGTCGCGCTTGTCGACTACCGCATCGGCATAAAAATCGGAATCGATTTTCGGGAAGCTCGATGCGTAGATTCAAAGCGTTAGGGCGTATTTTGTATTTTGCGCGTCTAAGTGGACGCACCTCGCTCTAATGTCTGAATATGGGCTGATTTGGACGATTTCGGCCAGCCCATCCGGAAAGCCTTGTGCGGTTCGGGGAAAAACATTAATCCAGCCGCGTGTGGGGCCTGTAGCTCAATGGTTAGAGCCGGCGGCTCATAACCGCTTGGTTGGGGGTTCGAGTCCCTCCGGGCCCACCATGACCATTGTCTTTATTACAAAAAATCGGCTTTTGCCCACGCTTTGCCCACGCTTTGCCCACGGCGCGCACGGCGAGGAAGAAAGCGACGAAAGCCGCTGTCATAAATCGCTTCGAAGTTCTGGCTCACCGCACGACCCGCAAAGCCGCCCGCCGCTTCATCTGATCGCGCTTTTCCTCACGCTGGTTGATCGCCATCGCAATGTCGACTGCAATTCTTTTTTTGTTGGCCTCGCGCACGTAATCGTCCGTCACCGTCATGGAAGAATGTCCCATCGCTTCCATTATAGCGCGTGCCTGGATGTTGCATTCGGCGAGGTAGGTGCCGAACGTGCGGCGCAGGCCATGAAGCGTATAGCCGTCAGGAATGTCAGCCTGCCGGGCCCAATGCTGCATCATGCCTGTCAGGCTCTTCTCTGAAAACGGGTTGCCATAGCCGTTCTTCAAGACGGTTCCACCCTTCGAGCGGTCAAGTGGGTCTAGCGCTGCCGCCAGCTTGTCCACCACGGGAATGAACATCTCCCTCCCGCCATGGCGGTTACGATTCTTCTTCTGTCGGAAGGCAAACGCCTCGATCAATGCCAAGGAACCATCGAACAGTTCGATCTCTTCAGTCACCAGATCATCCCATTCAAGGTCAGCGATGTCCCCTCGTCGGTTGCCGAGCCAGAAACCCAGCGCATAGCAGGTCCGAGCGGCTGTACCGATCGGATGTCTCTCTTCATACTTTTCTCGGATCGCAATTGGCCAAGCCGGGTTCTTGGTCGATTTTGGTATGCGCACGCGGATCGACAACGATGGATCATCCTGCGGCTTTATCCATTTCTCGACTTCGATAGCCACCCAGAGCAGCTTTTTGACGGCTACCAGCATGTGTTTGGCGACGGTGCGGTTTGTCTTAAAGATACCTTCGATGATCGTGCGAAGCCTGTCGGCATCCATGTACTCAACCGGCACATCGCGCCATGTCAGCACATGTTCGGGGTCGACAGGCATATTCAGGAAGCGCTCTATCAAGTTGCTGTTCTTGGCTTGGGTAGCCGGATCGAAGTCAGCCCACTCCATCGTGGTTTCAAGTCGCCGTGCTGCGTGCCCGAACGAACGCGGCAGGACACGTCCCGGCATGTCAATGATTTCCGACTTGCCTATGCAACCTTCTACGGCACGTTGGTAGCAGGCTCCAAACGCTTCGTCGCCCGGCTGTCCGGGCAAGGCGATCTGCCGAGCATGGCGATTTGCACGAAAGCGCCAGTACTCCTTGCCGTTGACGACGCGGGAAGAAGCCCCAGGGTAGTCAGGATGTTTAGCCATCAAACGCTCTTTCGAGGCTTCTGCTGGAGTTGCCCACCACCATTCACCTTCTCATGAATCGGATCATGCGAAACGGCCTTGCTTTCCATGGCAACGCGCAGGAGCACCGGGTAAGGGAACCCTCTGCCTTGCTCGATGCCTTCAAAGGTGCGCTTCGGTATTCCCAGCTCCTTGGCCGCGGCTTCAGCAGTGAGCCCTTCCTTGGCCCGCCAGGCTTTGACTTCTTGCGCCAGTTTCTCATTCTCGTTCATGTCATGCCTTTCGCAGGCAATCTCCATACTACGCCTGCGGCATATACGCAACGAGCGTATTTATTTTCTTCTTTCTCTGTCCCGTTTGCTTCTTTCCAGTAGTTCTTGAAGACCGCTACCTTTATCCGGCAACGAGGTGAAAGCTATGTCGAGGGCCACACGATCCCAAACAGCGCGGCTGTTGATGCGCTTGGGCTTTGGCATGCGCCCATCGGCAACCATTTCATCAAAAAGCGTTGTTCCGACACCGGTGTAGCGAGCTGCTTCCTCACGAGTTAGACCTCGTGGGGGATATGAGATTGCATCACTCTTCATGGGCGCTGTCTCGCCTCTGAGGTGCCTGGCGTATTGGTGTAGAAGCACAAAGCCGCATCCTCCTTGCCGTTCCTAGCGAGTGGTCGTGCCGACTTAGAAAGAAAGGGCCTTAAGCGGAAGCGGTCTGACTAAGTTCGTTCGGCGTAAACTGGCGGCAACGTGTGAACGGGTGGATCACGGCAGGAGAGCTATCGGCGGACGGCTCCGCAATGCATTACTCGCCCCGCCTTCGCCGCCTCCTTTAGCGTGGAAACTTGAGCCGTTATCGAGGGGGCGAACACCGCCGCCACAGCATTGTTATGGGCCGAAATCAATATGCCTCCATATTGAAGACCTCTCGATCAGCCGATCGAAATCGACGAGGCGCCGCACCGCGATCGGCAGCTTTGCGCGGTAGCCCCGCGTCCAAGTGCCCGAGACGACTAAGTCCAAATAGCCCGCTGGCAGGCTGGCGTCCCCAGCTTGCCCAACGGCAAGGGGTCAAACTAGCACTGTTGCTTTCCGCTCATTTTGCTTGGTAAGCACCACGAGGGTGCTCTGGTTTCTCGCCACGGCGATGTTCTGGCTGACCTCAGAGAAAAGTAGCGCTATTTCTTTGGCTTCATCTGCGGCCGATCCGCCTCTGCTGCCTCGCTGTCGGACTTCAGATCAGCAACTAGGGCCTCCAGTTCGGAAAGATGCGCGATGAACTCCTGGGGAAGGGGGACGGCTACCGTATCCGCCGCGGGATTGTCGTGGCTGTGAGTGTTTGCGCGGGTCATGCCTTCGTGGAATCGTATTGCCAACGCGTCCGAGAGTCGAACATAGCGCAGTAGCTGGGTTTGGATGACATCCGTTCCTCTTCGCACGATGTCCCGGAATATCACTTCCTCCACCACACGCTCGTAAGTGTCGCGTAATCGGCCATAGAGGTTCTTCACGCGGTACTCGTATTCGGCCGGGCTGGTCGCAAGCAGCTTGGTCAGTTGTGCTGAGTCGTTCTTCAACAGCCCGATGCGCTTGCCGACGTTTTGCCCCTTCCACGGCATCCCTGCCGTATCCACTCTGCCAGCGGCAGCCTTGTCGCTAAAAAGTGCCACCGTGACGGGCTCGATGCCCACTTCATCAGCCGCGCGACTGAGCTCATTGAAAAACACAATATCGTGCGTAAACACGATGACCTGTCGCTTGGTTGCCTCCTCAGCGATCCGCTGGGCGACCCTTGCACTTCGATCGCGATCGAGCGACGAAACGGGATCGTCAATCACGATCGGACCTGAACCGTCGGTCAAAGCAACTTCGGTCAGGAATCCGGCAAGAGCCAAGGCACGCTGCTCACCCTCGCTCAGGATATCCGAGGTGACCTTGGCCAGTTTTGTCTTGGGATCGACCTCGAATTCCGCCTTTGTCTGATTGCTCTTGCGTGCGAGGCCTACCTTGAGGTGCATGATGTCGAAGCGGGCGCGCTCGGCATCAAAACGCGTGACGACGGCTGTTGTCAGGTGGGCATCGACAAGCTCATTCGCGCGCTGCGTAATGCCACGAGTTTGAACGTCGGCGAGAGCCTTGGAGTAGGCGTCATCAACGATGAGCAAATTCCGTCGCACGGTGAGCTTCGTTTTGTTGATGGAGAGCAGCTTGCGGTCCTCAAGCTCCGTCTTTTCCGCCAGGAGTTTGATCCGCTCTTCGTTGTCTCCCGCCTGCGTTAGTCCATCCTTCTCGCCTTTCAATTTGAGCGCGAAAGTTTCCAGCTGCTCGATCGGCACGACGAGAGGAGGAATTGTCTGACTGCTCTCACCCCGCAATCGCGCGAGGGCCTCCGCTCGCCGTGCGACCGCCGATGCCTGGAGGGTTGCGAGGGCGCCAGCGAGCATCTCGTCCCGCCTTTTTACCTGCTCGAGACGGTCGGCAAAATCGGAGGCGCCAAGGAGAGCCAGAGCATGCATGCTTCCCAGGGCGTCTTCGACGGCTTTCTCCGCTTCCCGGGCGGCAGCATCGAGTGTGTCGTCCATGTATTTTTGGAAACGCTGCATGCGGGCAGCACCGTCGGGCAAAAGCGGCTGCTGGCATAGCACGCATGCAGCAGCGCCGCCGTCTGCCACCAGAACCGGGAACTCCTTATCCTTATAAGCTTCTGTCACCGAGTAGTTGCGAGCCGCCGCCCAAAGTGCCCGCCATGCACCGCTTCCGACACCTGGCAGAGGTTCATCGGTGAACAACTCGCCAGCGGCTACCGTCGCTGCCTGGCGTGCTGCAACTGCTGAAGCGCGGAGCTTTCGAAGCTCGTCCAGAGTTGCATCTGCGAATGCCGATCCGACAGCCCCGACCTCCAGCAGCAGCGCATCTGTCCACTTCAAAAGCGCGGTGACGTCGGCAGCGGCGGCAGCGCCTGCGGAAAGGGCGGAGGTGAGTTCAGCGAGACGCTGCTGGTCCGTCTCGGTAAACGTCGTTGCCGACTCAATCTGCGCATCGGTTGTGGACTTGTTCAGCTTCTTGTTGAAGAGCTGAGCCGCGGTGCCGTGCTGGGCAGGAAACGCGAGCGCAGTCAGTTCGACCTTGTTGCCGACTTCCTTCGCCCGTTCTGCCTCCAGTTTCTCCTTCAAGGTAATGCAGACTGCGTTGAGCCGATGCGGCAGAGCCAGTCCGAAAGGAAGAAAACGGATTTGATTTCCGCCGTCGACGTAAAGCTCGGCGGAGGCCGTATCAAACACCGCAACTTGCATGAGCTGCGGCGACGCTGTGTTGCTTGGCGACCAGGGAACTACTACCTCGCCTTCGCCGGCATCGATCACGATGTCGGCTGTCTGAGGGCCGGGCGTGCTTCCGTAAACGTCAGCAAGAACCTTCAGCCTGGCTGGGTTCTCAACGCGCGTCCGACAAGCGGTGCGAAAGATCCGAACAAACCCGCTTTTGCCGCTCCCGTTGCGACCGTAGACGATCGTCAAAGCCTTGGGACAGAACGTGAGAGACGCCTTGGGCACCAGCCGATTCACATTCTCGACATTGGCGATGCGCTTGAGGACGATAGGTTGATATTGTCCGTTCCCAAAGTGGGCTTTCGTAAACGGTATCGGGGTGGGCGGCGCCGAAGTGAGCGCAAAGCCGGCCGCGTATTTGACCATCGCCAGCAGAGCCACAATGTCAGCATCTGTGAGCTCATTGCTGATCGCCAGCCGCCGCAGAGCGTCCTGTTTCCAGGCCGAGAGCTTTGTCGACCAGTCGACAACATCATCAATCGGCGTCCCCGCCATTATCCTTCCCCCATAAAAACCCTAGCGAATTCCTGTGGGACTCTGGCTAGGAGGATCCAGCAATATGCTGTCTCGCCCTGGCGATCGCCTCGTCCAGCCGCGCGCGCGATACCGCGGCAAGGCGCTCAACTCCAAGAAGATGGGCCATGTCGCGTGCAGGATCGGGCATGTCGAGAAGTCCGGGATTGTCGATCACGACCGAGGCAAGCTCCGCCAACGGTATGTCGGCAATTGAACGTCGCGCTTCCTCGTTGACCGGCTGACGATAGGGAAGGAGATCCGAGAGCCCGCCCTTTTTCCAAATGAATTCGCCGCTGGATTCCTGCGTGCAATCCAGATCTCGCAGGTGCAGGTCGATCCTCTCGCGGATGCGGCCGCCCGTGCGCAGCCAACCGTGAACCCGTGCAATGCGCTGGGCGAGAACGTCAGAGCGCAATGGGCTCTCCATGTCAACGACGGCTTCGATCATCCCGCGCAGCGTGGTGCCGTAGCTAAACTCGAAGAATTGCTCGGGGTCCGGCCGAAAGTCCGTTAGATCCGTCACACGATAACGTCTTTGTCCGCCCTGGTTTTGGGTTGGCTCGCCGACCATCGTTGAAAATGCTGCAAAGCCCGAGGGCTCGGGTGCTGTGGCAACACTTGCCGAAACCAGCTCAACCTCGGACGTGGTCGGGAGGGGCAGGGGCTCCTCGATTGGGGCCGGCGTCTGGGCCTCCGGTTCGCCTGTCGGCTCGAGCTGCTGACCCATTTCCCAACTCGTTGTCACCTCCCCCGTCTGCTCGCTTGAATGACGCGCCCGGCTTTCCTCAAGCAGGGTCTCCAGGGTTGCGTGAAGGCGATCCGCGCAGCTCTTTGCGTCAAACCACCAATCCGTCGACCAGACACGAAGGATGGTCCAGCCGAGCCCGGTCAGAACCTGCTCGCGAACCTTGTCGCGATCCCTTGCCGTTGCCGATCGGTGGTAGGTCGCTCCATCGCACTCGACGCCCGCGAGATAGGCCCCAGTCAGATCCGGGTGGCGAATTCCCAGATCAATCCGGAAGTCGGAAATCCCGACTTGCGGAACGACTGTCCAGCCGCGCTGCTCAAGATGATCGGCGACTGCTTCCTCGAACGGGGAATCGAAGCCGCCCACCGATCCAAGATCCTGGGCGGGCAATGCAATTGGGCCGCGTTCGGCATAGTCGAGGAAGGTCTTCAGATGCTGGACTGCGATCGCCTTGCTTCGCGATGGATCGATCTGGTCCGCCGTGAAACCGGAGAAGACGATCAGTTCCTGGCGGGCGCGTGTTACCGCGACGTTGAGGCGGCGCTCGCCACCGTCTCGGTTCAACGCCCCAAAGTCCATTGCTGGTGGCCTCCCGGAGGCATCCTTGTAGAATGTGATCGAGAACAGGATAACGTCTCTCTCGTCGCCCTGGACGTTCTCCAGGTTCTTCACGATCGTCGGCTCGACCCGGTCTTCGGCAAAAAACCATTCGAGTTCCGGACGGTCTCGGCGTGCGGCATCGAGCAGGTCCAGGATCAATGACTGCTGTTGCGCATTGAAGGTGATCACGCCCAAAGTCGGGCGACCGTTCTCCGGCAGGGCCAGCCAGCCCATCATCCGGGTGACTGCCTCGCGCACGACCGCCATGGCCTCGACCTTGTTGGTGCGGCTCTTGCCACGGTCATAGACGCCATCAGGAACCCGGTGCAGGCGAACCGCACGGTCATCGACAGCCGGCGAGGGGAACGTGACCAGGCGGTTATGGTAGTAGTGATAGTTGGAGAACGCGATCAGCGATTCACTTCGGCTACGGTAGTGCCATCTGAGGTCGCGCACCGGGATCCCGGACGCCCTTGCTTCATCGAGAATGCTCTCCAGGTCCTTCTCGTGATCCGCAATCTCCTCTTCGTCCTCATTGCGGCCGAAGAAGTTGGTCGGCGGCAGTTGCTTGGGATCACCCACGATGATTGTCTGCCGCGCTCTGGCTATGGCGCCGACTGCATCCCAGGTGGTGATCTGCGAGGCCTCGTCGAAAATCACCACGTCGAACAAAGCCTGGTTCGGGGGAAGGTATTGCGCAATGGAAAGTGGTGACATCAGCATGCACGGGGCAAGCTTGGCAAAACTCTGCGGCATCTTGCCGATCATGTCGCGGATGGACTGGCTCGGTCGCTGAAGCTCCATTTGATGTCGCAGCAAGCCGAGTTCGGAGTTGCGTGAGACGCTCTGTACCGGCGCAAATCCATGGGCAAGCGCGCTGACGACCCGCTGGGTCGCATGAGTGCGCACCAGGTCGTCGATCTCGCGAAATTCCGTAATGGCGTTCTCGTGCTGGAACCTGCGGAAGCTTCGCAATACGGGATCGCCGTCGAGAACCTTCGGCAACCACCATCTGGCATAACCCGCACGAAAGGCCGACCGTGCTTGTTCGGGGGCTATTGTTCCCGTCTCGATTTGCCCAACAAGAGGCGCAAGATGGTGGTGGATGGCCTGTCTTTTCACCTGGCACCAGGCTGCCCAATCGCGAAACAAGTTTCGAGCATTCGGTAGCGCAATCAGCTTTGCTCTAAGCACTTCAAGGCCAGGACCGTCCGAAGTATCCGCAAGCTTCCGTGCCGAAACCTCGCCGAATGCCAGGCGCGCGGCCTCAAGTTCCTTGACGGCCGCCAGCAGCTGATCGCCGGCCTCGCGCAGCTGGTCGTTTTCAAGGGTGCCGCGCAGACTTGGCGCGACAGAACGGACGACGGCCCGAAATTCGTCCGGGCTGCGGCCAGGAATGCGAAGTGATACGCGAAGCCGTCGAGCAAGATCGAGGGTGCCGCCGATGGCCTTTACGTCCGTTGCCAGACCTTCGATCGGCAGTGGCTTGCCTCCCAACGGGCTGTGGTCGACCGCAGCCAGAAACTCTCTCATCCGACGGAGCAGCTGAAGTTCCTTGCCGGGGTCGGCGGTGCCACGTTGTGCTCGGCTTTGAAGCAGTTTCTGGATCTTGCTTTTGCCGAGCGCCGATCTTGGCCAGAACGACGCTTCAGCATCACGCCATTGGCGATCCATGACATCCAGATCGAGGTCACGGACAGTCGCAATCTCATAAGTGGCGGAGAGCCTACGCTCGGTTTCTCGATATCCCTGGATCGAGCGCTCCAGGGCAGTGACCGCATCCGCGAAAGTCGAGAAATCCCGGTCATATGCTATCGAGATATCGCGACTGCGGGCCTGGGCCATGATCTGCGCCAACCCCACGAGCGACTGGATTTCCGCATGCGACAATGGCTCACTGGGAGCAAGACCTAGACAGGACTGATAGTCCCGTATCGATGCAGTCAACTGGCCGATGGCGGAGTGCAGAGACGTCGCTGTAGCAAGCAACCTCAGTTGCCAATCGCTGCTCCATTCTCCAACATCGATCAGGTCCAACTCCGGCCGACGTTCAACCGACGCGAAGACCAGGCCGACCTGCGCGGCCAGATCCTCCAGCGCCAGCAGCGTTTGTGCGTCATGCGAGTCCGGCGCCTGCCACGTGAACGCCGGTGCCGGATGATCGTTCGATTTGAGTGCAATACCCAATGCCAGATAGGGCGTCCAACCGTTCTGGTAGCGCTTGTGAAGCGCCGCGACATAGGCGTTCAACTCGTCCCGGCGCGAGCGAAGCCGCTCATTGATGGCAATCCACTGTGAGGCGTCCGCCCGGCCATTCTCCCATGATGCCTTCAACTGGGCGAGAAAATGCCTGCGATCGGCCTTATTCGAATGCAGCTCAATACAGTGATTTCCAAGTCCGTGTTCGCGCAGCCGGCGGTAGACTACATCGAGCGCGGCAGTTTTTTCGGCCACGAACAGGATTGTTTTGCCGACCCCAAGGCAGTTGGCGATCATGTTGGCGATCGTCTGGCTCTTTCCGGTCCCGGGCGGCCCGACGATGACGAAGTCACGTCCCTCGGCCGCTGCCATGCTTGCCGATGTTTGCGAGGAATCCAGGGGAAGCAGGCTTATGATGCTTGAAGGTTGATACGCATGATCGAGCTCTGCCTCATCGCGAAAGGCCGACTGTCCGCCTGAGCTCTCGAACGTCTGCTGGGGCGTATCGATGAGGTGACGAACGACCCTGTTTTGACGAAGCGCGTCGGTGCGTTCGACAAGATCCTTCCACATCAGGAACTTGGCGAACGAAAATGTCGACAGCGCGGTCTCGTCGATCACCTCCATGCCAGGAACATCGCGCACTGCCTGTCGCATCGAGGACAGGATCCGCGGCACGTCGATCCCGCTGTCGTCGAGCGGCAAGTCACCGGCAAATTGAGGAAGACGAAGTTCGAAATCCCGCTCCAGGAACTGAAGAAGTGTGGCATTGAAGCGTGGCTCGTCCTCATGGAAGCGGATCGTGAAGCGCGAGCTTGCGCTGCGCCGCTCAAGCCGGACCGGCACCAGCAGCAGCGGCGCCCGGTAGCTGCGCTCATCCTCCGGTTTCTTCTTCCAGCGGAGGAAACCGACGGCGAGGAACAGCGTATTTGCTCCGCCCTCAGCGAAGTCGTTGCGAACTTGCCGGTAGAGGTCGATCAGCCTCGCTTCAAGCTGGCGGGCATCCAACGTGGAGGCGAGCTCATCCCTGAGCAGCGCTTCAGCCGCGAACCCGCGTTGCAGATCGCGACCGTGGACATCCCGATAAAGCTCCGCATCGCGTTCTCCCAAAGGGTTTTGCTCTGGCAGCGAAATAAGACGGACCGCAGCCCCGTTCGCCAACCTGTCTTCCAGATAGGCGACGTCGGTGCACAGGAAGGGAATTGTCTTCTTCGAATCGGGGAAATTAAGCAGCCGGTTCCTGAGCGTCAGGTCGAGCAGCTTCTTTTGCCAGCGGTCGATGCGCCCTGCCCCTGTGGTGGGCTTGATCTCAACGGCCTCAGCCGGCATCTCGCCGATTGCTGGCGCCGCCGGAAGTGGCAGAGTCGCAACCGCTGTTGCCGACTCTTCGTCGGCGACATTGCGTCGGACCGGCTCGTGCGAGGCGAGCGGTGTGATGCCGCCGCTGCGTGATCGCCGCACGTCTATGGCTGCGACGAAGGCATGTGCCTGCTCCTCCGCAAGCCGAACACTGAGCGCGTTCTGCGCCGCTTCTAGCGTCAGCGCAGGCCGGTGCGTGACGCCTGTGGTCTCAAATGCAATGAATTCGCGCGAGGCCAGCGCCTTGCGGACCTCCATCTGATCCTGCTCAACCGCATTGGCAAAAGTGCGCTTGGCCAGCCAGACCCCCACAGCCGCATGTCCATCAAACATCAGGACGGCGGGATGGAGACCGGCTGCCTCCAAGGCCGCCGCGAAGAGAAGCGAAGTATCCAGGCAGGTCGCGAGGCGCTCCTCGGCAATCGTCGTGGGGCGCCTGACTTTCTGGCCACGGCTCTCGAAGCTTGCGGGAGGCTCGGCATAGTGCAGCCCCATGCCGGCCATCGCCGAATAAATTGCGGCAGCCAGCATGTATGCCCGTTGCGGGCTTTGCGATTGATAGCCGTCGAGGCCACTCGGATGCCCGTGCGCGGCAAGCCGTTCGGCCGCTGCCTTAAGGATCGGCGCAACGCCGGGATCATTGGGCATCACGAACGCCGGAAGCAGTTGAGCCATGTCCGCGACGCCACCCCACTCGTCGCGCGCAAGCAGCCTCACCGTCACTCGCTTTTCGTCCAGGACCTCACCGGCCGCAGACAGGCGCAAGGTAATCTCACCTCGCTCAGCCTCGTTCAGGCCGGCGAGATATCCAGCGTCAAGCTCTACCTTGCGGTCACTCAGCTGGAGCCGGTCGCCTGGGATGAGGCGGTCTACCGTCCAGGTCTTCGGCCGCAGGAACGACGGCGACGACGTAAGCTCCAGCCGGCAATTCTCAAAACTGCGGGCGGTGTCGTTATCGAGCCGGATGGACCGGATAACCGGAATCGCATTCTGATAGGATGCATAAGTGAAGCTGGACGCGACGTCGGCAACTATGGTCGAGCCAGGTGGCCTTCCGGCAACTTCACTATCATTTGTTACTAACTCTGAACTATCTGCAGATTGCATTGACCCTGTACCCCCGCGTGGAGATTAAGCAATTTCTTGAGGATATTAAAAGGCTCTTGGCTGACGGATGAATAAAAAAGCTTCGCTTATCCACGCGAAGTTGAGGCTCGCAACAGGGAGGTCAGGCCTGTCAATGCTCCCTCACAAGAAGGTCGCAGACACCCTATCCTGACTTCGAGGCCTCAATTCACAGATACTGTTGCCGAACGCCGGCGCACTTTGCTAACCGGACTGGAGACGCCTTCGCCGCTCGCTGCGACGTTTTGGGCGATTTGACTTGATGGGCAATGTTGCCTGAACGTCTGTTCGGGCCGGGAGAGCGCGCCAGATGGCATTTCGATTTGTTCATACAGCCGACACCCATCTCGATTCACCGCTGCGCACGCTCGCGTTGCGCAATCCCGAACTCGCCGAACTGGTGGGAGATGCCAGCCGCCAGGCTTTCATCTCGATCGTGGACCTGTGTCTTGCGGAGCGGGTTGATGCGCTTGTCATTGCCGGCGATCTTTACGATGGCGATCAGACATCAATGAAGACGGCGCGCTTCTTGGCCTCGCAAATGATGCGTCTGCACCAGGCCGGTGTCAGGGTCTACATGATCCGCGGCAACCACGACGCCATGTCTCGAATCTCTAAACAGCTCGTCCTGCCGGACACGGTGACGATTTTCAGTGGCCGCACGCAGTCCGTGATCCAGTCGGGCGCCGGGCTGGACGTCGTGCTTCAAGGACTGAGCTTCGCCAGCCCCAAGGTGGCCGAAAGCCTGCTGCCCAAATTTGCCGGCCCCCGAGAGGGCGCCGCGAACATCGGCATCATGCACACCAGCTTGGCCGGCTCGCCCGGCCACGACGTCTATGCGCCTTGCAGCGTCGCCGACCTGCAAGGTCACGGCTTTGAATATTGGGCCCTTGGCCATATTCACGTTCGCAAGGTCTATCCCGGCGCAAGCACGCTCGTGATGCCTGGAATCCCTCAGGGCAGAGACATCAATGAGGCTGGTGAGAAATCGGTCACCCTGGCGACCATAAACGACGATCGGTCTGTCGACATTGAGGAGAGGCTGACCAGCGTCGCGCAGTTCGAGCGCGTGAGCGTCGACCTGGCAGGAACATCCGAACTGCCCGAGGCCGTCGGCCGCATCCGGTCTGCGCTTGAACAATCCCGGACTGCCGCCAGATCACAATACCTCATCGCCCGCCTCAGCCTGGTCGGCGCTTCCGCGCTGTCATGGACGATGATCCGCGATAAGGATTTGGTGCTTGCCGAGGCCGAACAGGCGGCAGAGCAGGTGGGCAACACGTGGGTGGAGAAGGTCGAACTCAATCTCTCTGCTCACGGAACTGGGAAGTCCGAAGACGTCGCGGATCCGACCCTAGAACTAGCCGAGTCAATGCGCGCCAACGCAACGTCGGACGCATTCCGTTCGGACGCCAGGGAATTGGTGTTGAAGACCATCGCGGACCTGCCGCCGGATGCGCGAGACTTCGCAGGAAAAGACGAGTCGGCGTTGGAGGCATTCCTCGATGACGTGCTTGCACGTGGCGTCGACCTGGTCACGGCTCGCCTCAAGGCAGGCGGCACGCGATGAGATTGCGGCGGCTCGATCTCACCCGTTACGGCAAGTTCACCGACAAGGCGATTGACTTCGGACCCAAGCCGAGTTCAGGGCCTGATCTGCACATAGTGTTTGGCTTGAACGAAGCCGGCAAATCGACCGCGCTTTCTGCCTATCTCGACCTGCTCTTCGGCATCGAAGAGCGCAGTCGCTACAATTTCCTGCACGAATATAGCTCCATGCGCATCTGCGGGCTGCTCGAATTTGAGGCGCAGACGCTTGCCGTTTCACGCACCAAGAGTCGCAGCAACTCGCTGCACGATACCGAAGGTCGGCCACTGAGCGAGATTGCCATTTCGGCTCACCTCGCCGGATTGTCCCGCGATGCCTACAGCAGCATGTTCTCACTGGATGACGAGACGCTGGAAGCAGGGGGCAAGGCGATCCTTGAATCGCGTGGTGATCTCGGCAAGCTCCTTTTCACCGCCAGCGCCGGGCTTGGTCATGCGAGCGATCTCTTGGCCGCACTGGAGACGGAGGCAGATGGACTTCACCGAAAACAGGCCCAGACCACTGAAATCGCGGTGCTGAAGAAGCGGTTCGCCGAACTCAAGTCACGCAAGGAAACGATCGACACCCTGGCCTCGACATTCGAGGCGCTCGAGGCGGAACGGGTGGAGGCCCAGGACAAGTATGATTGCAGCCTCGCTGAACGCTCAGTGTTGTCGGCGCGGCTCGCCACAATCGACCGCTATGCGCGTGCTGCGCCGCTGCTTGCGAAGATCAAGCGCAAGGCGAGCAGACTGGCTGAGCTGCCTGACATCCCGTCTCCTCCCAGGACCTGGAGCGGCAGTGTCGCCGATTTGATCGATCATGACGCCCGGCTGAGAACCCGCCTCCAGGCCAATGCCGACGAGATCGATCGGGCGAAGGCTAAGATCGCGGCAATCGTTCTCGACGAAGCTGTGCTGGCGATCTCCGAACAGGTGCGAGGACTCGCCGATCGCAAGGCGCGCTATTTATCCGCGGGCATGGATCTGCCGACCCGCAAAATGGAAGTCCAGATGCTCGACCAGACGGTGGCGAACTGTCTCACCGCGCTCGGAAGATCGGCCGAACAGGATCCATCCCGGCTCATACTGCCGGCGTTTGTGGTCGGCACGCTTCGCAACATGGTCGAACAACGCTCCGGGATTACGACGAGCCTGCGGATGGCCCGCTACGAAGCCGCTGCCGCGCTCGACGGGCTCAATGCTGCGCGAGGTCGCGTTGGCGAGGAGAGGGCGGTGCCCGAGCCCGTGAGGGCCCGGCTGATGGCAGCCGTGTCCGAGGCGAAAGCCAGCACTCACGCGCGCGAGATAAAAGAAGCTCGCGCGATGGAGGACGAGCGGCAAACAAAGCTGGCCGATACGATGCGGCGGCTTCGGCCGTGGTCGGGAGATGCGGACGCACTTTCGAAGATGTTGGTTCCGACAGCGACGCACATTGCTGCCTGGAAAACACTGGCCGCAGATCTTGAAAAGGACAAGGCAGTCTTCTCCGAGCGCCTGGCTGAGCATGAACAAAGCCGAGTATCTACTTCGTCACGGCTGGCTGCTGTTCGCGCCTCGACCGATCTCGCCGACGATGACATAGCCGCAGCCATTCGACGTGAGCGACACGAGGCCTGGCGAAATCACCGGGCGGACCTCAAGGCTGAAACCGCAGCTGTCTTTGCCGCAGCATTGGCCAAAGACGATCATGTCGGCGCGGCTCGATTGGCCCATGCGGGCGAGCTCGCGGATCTGCGCGCAATCAAGCAGAGGGCTGCCGAGACCGAAGCGGCAATAGAGCGCGTAAGCTGCCAACTCGCCGGCGTGGCTCAGCGTGCAGAAATGGCGTCCGCCGAAATCAAGCGAATGGCCACCGCCTTGCTTGAGGATTGCCAGGCCCAGTCGCTCGACCTCTTGATCGGACTTATCGAGGAGCGCCTTTCCGCGCGCGCCGACGCGCTTGTCGCTTGGGACGACATCCTGCTCGCACGCGCAAGGATTGAGCGCGCCAGAGCCGAAGGCGAACGGATCCATCTCGGATTGGCCTCGGCTCTTCAGAGTGTTGGAATACAGACCGAAGCCGGGGAGGCTCTGGAGGCGAGGGTGGTTGTCGCCGACCGTTTTCTGGACAGGCAGGCGAAGGTCGACGCCGAACGAGCGGAGGCGCTGAGGATCGTCGCCGCGAAAGAAGAGGAACTGACCGCCAGGCGGCTCGCTGTTGAAATTGCCGAGCTGCGAGAGGGTGCATGGCAGGCCGAGGTCAAGGAAACACTAAAAGGCACCTGGCTCCAAGAAGGCATCGCCGGAACTGGGCTTGGCAGCGTGCTCGATCAGTTATCGGAGCTGTCCAAGGCCCTGCAGGATCGTGAGGCCATGCGTATCCGCATCAGCAAGATGGAGGCGGACAGGACTGCATTTGCTGAAGAGGTGGCACGCCTTGGTACCCAAGCCGGCGAGCCTGCAACCGACGAGGCGCCAGAACAGGTGAGCGCCAGGCTGACAGAGCGTCTAGAGCAAGCCGAGCGTGCCCGTGAGGCGAGGGCAAATCTCCTCCTTGACGTTCAGAAGTTGCAGGATGTTCGAGAGGCAATGAACGCCGAGTTCGCGGCACACGAGAAAACAAAGCAGGAAGTGCTCGATGCCTTTGGGGTGAAGACTTTGCCGGAGGTCGTGGAGCGCGATGAACAGCTTCGCGAGCGAAATGACCTGCACAGTGCCGTGGCCGAGCTTGAAGAACGACTGACGAGCGAGCTCGCCCTCAACGACTTCATCCAGGCGCAGTCGTTGCTGGAAGGCCTCGATCTCGATGGGCTCGCAATTGAAAAGGCCGAACTCGAGCGGCGCCTCGCCAACCTCGATGAATCACTGCAACAGCAACTCGTCCGACGAACCCGGGCGACCGACAAGCTCGATGCGATCGGCGGCGACAGCGTCGTTGCCCGGATCGATGCCGATCGTCGCACCGTCCTTCTCGAAATCGAGGAGAAGGCCGTTCGCTTCATTGAATTGAAACTTGGGGTGATGTCGGCGGCGAGCGCGCTCCGGGTCTATCGCGAACGTCACCGCTCTGGAATGATGAGCGAGGCCTCCGACGCCTTTGCACTGATCACGCGGGGCCAGTACACAGGCTTGACCACCCAGCCTATAAAGGGCGGCGAAGTACTCATCGCAACGCAGCAGGATGGCCAATCGAAGGTCGCAGACGCTCTGTCGAAAGGTGCGCGTTTCCAACTCTATCTGGCTCTACGCCTGGCCGGATACTATGAGTTTGCCAAGCTCAGGCCTTCTGTCCCATTTATCGCCGACGACATCATGGAAACCTTCGACCATCTCAGATCGGAGGAAGTCTTCCGCCTGTTCGGCGAGATGGCCAGCGCAGGCCAGGTAATCTACCTGACCCATCATCAGCACCTGTGCGACATTGCCAAGGCCGTCATTCCTAAAGTCGCCATCCACGAGCTCGGGTAAGATCAAACGGCATTTTTGTTGGCCCGATCTCGCGAGGCAAGCCGTAGGACAACCACCGCTTTGCGCTCGGTCATAGAGTTCAGTTTTTGCGGTTACCTGAAAGCCGACATTTCGACAACAGCCCATCCGAAGACTGTCAGGTGTGTAGATCGCTAGCTTGACCGCTGTCATGCGCATTGGCAAACAAGCCTCAGAAGCAGTGCTGTGTTTGTGCAGTCCCGGCTCTCTCGATCGATGTCGCTTACAAGGTGCAGAGATGACGCAGGCCGGCGGACCCGCTGCGATAAACGGCTTTCTCTATCAAATCATCCACCACCTTGGCTGGCTAGCTGATGTCACGCTTTCTGGAAACCTAGACGGCCGCGAGATCAAGGATGCATGCCTTGTGTTGGAACCTCGTCGCGGTGGAGACGCGCGGGCAGAAGCAAGTGGTCTCTACCTGGTGGAACAATACAAAACTCGGGAGGATGGCACATGGCCTCTTGCTGGCATTGAATCTGTCCTGAGCGATCTCCGCAAAGCCGTACCGCCATCGCGTCGGGCGAATGCCTGTTATCGCTTCGTGACCGATGGGCGCCCTGGCAAGCTGAACCCATTCAACGCCTTTCTCGCCGACGTAAAGTCGGCAGCCGGACCAGATGATCTCGACGATGTCGCGAAGCGAAGTTTTGCCAAGGATCAGGTCGGTACCAACCGCGAGTTCTTCGACCACATCGCTAAAGTGACACGAGCCGGCTCTCAACAATCGGCTACCGACGAAAGCGCGGTCGCGTTTCATCTCTTGTCGCATTTTGAGATGGAGTTTGGTGCCGACGGCAGCGCCCGCGCAACCGCTGTGGAAAAGCTGTTGCGGCGCTATGCGCCCGACCTTGGCGACGAGCGCGGAATCCGAGAGCGTCTGATCGGCGTGCTTGTCGAGACATTGAGCAACGGCGAAGCTCAATTCGATGCCGCCAGGATTGATTCTATGTTCCGTTGTGTGGGCCTCAATCCGGAGCGGCTGCGTAAGGCGGCGGAACTTGCCGAAACGATGAGCGCGTTAACGCGCCGCCGGCTTGCGCGATTAAAGTATCGAACTGACCGCGACGTGCGTGACGTACCTGATTGGCCTGAAGACAAGGCGATATTGTTGATTGCGGGAGCAAGCGGCGCAGGAAAGACGTGGCAACTCGGAAAGATACTGGAGGCATTCGGGCAAGAGCGCCAGATCGCAACCTTGGTGCTTGCAGGCAAAACGCGAGAAGACCTTCTGGCGCAGGCAGCGCGCGACGTGTGGCAAACGGGCCTTGGCGACACCTCCGACAAATCCCTTGTTGCGGTATCGCATTTCCTGGGAGAACTTCTAGGCGAGGGCCCTGCTTCCCGGTTAACCGTGGCGATCGACGACATCCAGGATATCGACATCGCGCGCGATCTCGTTCGTCAGGATTGGGGTGATTGGGGAATGCGTCTGGTCTTGACCGTTCCGCGAGCCGTGGCACGGGCACTGGAGATGACCGATGGTGATGTCGTTCATGTGCATGCCGTCGGCGAGTTCTCGGTCGACGAACTTGATCGCCTCTTGAAGCGGAGCGGTCGAAGGTGGACGGATCTCCCGCCTGACTTGAAGGCGCTGCTGCGCAACCCGATACTGGCCGGACTCTACCTAGAGCTTCCATACGTCTCGGTGCAAAGCGTCCCACGTAGCGAATACGAGATTTTCGAAGGATTCTGGGCACGGATTGCCGCCAAGGGCCGGATCGGCGACGAAGGGATCGTAATCGCTCTCGCCGTTTCCATGATGGATGGCTCCTATCCTCTACCCCGGCCGGTGTGGAATGAGATTGGACTGAATGACGAAGCGCTTTTGCGGCTGGATGCCGCCGGGTGGCTTCGTGTCAACGAAAGCGGTGATGTGGCGTTTGCTCATGATCGTCTGCTCAATTGGGCGGTCGCAAAGTCTCTCGTATGGCAATACCAGCGCAAGCAATTGACCCTTCAAAGCTTGGGCGCTTTCCTCGCCAACGAAAGTGAGCCGAAACGCAGAGGGCTCGGTTATGTGCCGATGGACACGCTTTGGCTGTTAGCAGCGGACGCGAAGAATTCCGAGGCCCTACGCCAGGCTGTCGCGCAAATGGAAGACAGCCGGGAATTCGGAAGCTACGGCGAGGAGCTCTATGTTCAGCACTTGCCGACCCTCGGGCAGCGAGCCGTTCCAATACTTCTTGAGCGGTTGAAAGCAATCGACCCCCCTGCCGCCGACGGGGGGCATCGGGCCAAGCTGATCGGCAAAGCATTCGCCAATCTCGCCCGGCAGGACAATGTCGAGTTGGGGGATGTCGTCAATTCATTGCTGCATTCATTGTCCCAAAACCGACAGGCAGTTGCCATCGCTGTGCTCACTGCCGCACCCGACATCCGTCATCTCAATCGGCTCTGGGAAATCCACCAGCAGCGCGTGGACGCCTTGGAGGACAAGACAGACGTTTCACGGTATGACGGCTACAGGGCCAGTTCCACGGCCCTGCGTGCCGGCCTCGAGTTGGACCCAGAATGGCTGCGTAAGCGCATTCTTGCAGCCGATGTGGAGAAGGAGCCTGTTTCCGAGCTTGGATATCTGCTGAACGGGTTGGAGCATCCCGATGCACCCGCGATATGGGAGGAGACCAAGGCTGTATTGATGTCTAAAGTTGGTGCCAGTAAGCCGCGTAGCCTGCTTTATTGCATCGCGCGGTTTTTGGATCGTAGTAACCTCGACTTCGTGACCCAGCATCTATCCCAGGCAGCAGATTCTGCCAGCGGTGCGGCGCTATATGCCTTGTCGATCCTGGATCCACAGGGGGCGATTGAACACCTCGTCGAGGTCGAGAAGTTCGAGCGGTATCTGACCCGAAATCACTGGCTCCCGGGCGTGTTGCGGGCGCAATCCGAATTAACGCAACAACATATTCGTCTTCTTGCCGAAGCAGAACCGAACGCGCATCGCCTTATCGAAGATCTCTTCTGGGAGCGGCCTGACGAAATGGACGAGGCAACGCTTAGGCTCATGCTTCGCGC
Source organism: Mesorhizobium sp. WSM4806 (assembly GCF_055811635.1). Classification (NCBI taxonomy): domain Bacteria; kingdom Pseudomonadati; phylum Pseudomonadota; class Alphaproteobacteria; order Hyphomicrobiales; family Phyllobacteriaceae; genus Mesorhizobium; species Mesorhizobium sp. WSM4806. The sequence continues at coordinate 56,493 of NZ_JBVVQZ010000003.1, forward strand.
GCTTGAACAGGACCTGCACGACCGTTTCTATGAATCCATCGAAGGCGATCCAGGTTGGCTCTATCACTCTCTGGATTTTCTCGGACGCATCGTCTCTCCTGAGCTGCTGGCAATCCTTTCAGAGGTGGCTGGGGGCGAATTGGAGCGGATGATTACTGCAGTCGCGTGCAGCCGACTGCGCACCAATAGCAACTACCGTGATCGCCTTCGCGAAAGCGCGCGTCGAGTTTTGATCCTTATGAGCGGTGAGGGAATCACCACTTTGATAAAACGGGAGCTGGAATCTGAACATTTTTGGGTTCGCCACGGTGGGTTGAATTGGGCATTCGTTCGCGCGGACGACGGCATCATTGAAAGGCTCGCAGTGATCGCTCGCCGCCCAGTCCCGCGTGATTCCAACGGAAAACTGGAATCCGATCCGTATGCCGAATTCCACCAATCGATGACAGCGCTTGCGGCCCTCGGCGCAGACGAAGTTCTGGTCGACATCTTGCAAGATAGTGGCATAGCGGAAGTGCCGACCAACCTTGCCGAGCTTCGTAGTCACCGCGGCCGGATGCCAAACGCGCTAACGGACCCAGCTCTGCGGATATTACAGAGCACCGGGCCGAGCGAAGAGTCGCTCGTGATCGCACTGCTGATTGCTTGGTTGAGCGGGGACACGGATCTGATTCCGTCGGTGCGGTTGGTCCTTCAGCGAGCCGAGCCAGAAAGCAAGGTGGCGCTGTATGCGTGCATCGCACTTCGGCAGCTAGGTGATCAGTCGGCTGATTTCGCGCAACTTGCTCTCCGTATGGCCCATACGACTAAGAATGCTTGGATGGGCATAAATGCAATGGCCGGGCTCGGCGATCGCGGCTTGGAATTGCTTGGGGACTGGCTGCAGGGCCGGGACGCTACGACGGCCAGCGGGAAGCATGACGACGAGGTGATCCGCGTCCTTTATGCCAATCCTGCGACCAGGAAGCTGAGCGTCAGCGCCGCCGTTGACCGCTGTCAGCGCGGACGGTTTCTCCGCGATGTACCGTATGACATAGCTGCGGAAGCGGGCGAACCGTTGTTGCGTGAGCAGATCTTCGACAAGGCTTTTGCCGGGCGCTCTTTCGTGACCACGGAGCCTCTCCGCGCCATAGAAGGCTTGGCAAAATTTGATGCAGCGCGAGCTGTCGACGCGATCGAACTCGCGCTGCTCTCCCATCCACAGATCGAGCGCCACCTATGTCGACTCATTGTCCGGATCGCGCCCGAGATCGCGGCCGAGAAGCTGATTAATGCAGCAGTCACGACCGAAAGAGACTCGTTGCGGAACGCGGTGGGGCGGGCATTGCGGCGACTCGATCCAAACACGGTTTCAGGCTTCATCGCAGAGCGAATGACCGGCACCGTCTTCCATCGCAGATCCGCAGCCGAACTGGCGATGTGGTTGCCTATCGCAGCACTCGCGCAAGAGCTCGGTCACCTCGCCGATCATGACCGCGACAGCGAAGTCAGGCATGCCGCTCTAATCGCACTCGAACGTCATCGCCAGGAAGCGAACATCCGGTCACTTCTGGGCGCTTTTTCCTCTACATCGGTCGACCGACAATGGGGCTTGCTCGTTGCAACTGTGGAAGGTGCCGATCCGTACCTTCTTACCGACAGCGAAGACCCGCTCTGGCTAGGTAACATTCTTTCGGACGACGTGCCGGCTGTATTTGAGCATTACGCGAATTCGGCATTGCGTCAGCGCAAGCAGAAGCTAACCTGATCTTTCCCGGCGGAAACCGGAAAGTAGTCGGGGCGACTTCCGGTTCGCGATGATTAAGCTTGCCCAATGGCGCATGCAGGACATTCCAGCTGAGAGGCGACCGTCGCGGAAATGTTCCACTTCGTCTCTTTGCGTGGCTGGCGTCTACAAATAACGGAGGACGGAGCACCTGCAAGCAGCGCATTGAGGCGCGCCCTACAACAGAGGGAGGGCGAAATCGGAAAGCGTTGTCATCGGTCGCTCAAGACGTGACTGGGACAAAGGCAGATCGCTAGGCAGCCGGGCGAGACGACCAGGACGGTCTCGTCCGCGCTTCAAGGCAGGCTGGATCGCGGCGACGCCTTAGAACTCGATGAGTGAGAACGCACCGCGGCCAAGGGCCCGCTTCCCTGAGGAGTTCGAGGTGCACTGTCGTCTCCATTGTGGTCGCCGAGGTATCTAAGATGGTGGGCCGCGGCGCTCCGAGGAGTCACCGGATGGTCCGCGGGGAATCCTTAAGATACAGGCATTAACAAGTGGACGTCTGCTATCGAGGGTAAGCATGCACGCCCGTCAATGAAGTCTACGATATGGGCAGGTGGTTTGCGGCTGGCAAAGCCACCTGGGATAGCCAGCATGAAATGTTCAATGAGTTGTAGGCGGTTCCACTTCAAGTCCCCGAGCTTGCAACAGTCCGCGTACAGCAATGTTTCCGAGCCGCAGCCGCATAGTTCATCGTCTCTGCACTCACTGAGGCGATAGTGGATCTGCAGGGCAAGCGGGCTCCCAATCAGCGCATACTGCTTGCCGGGCCACAATCCGAAGATCTCAAGAAACAATTGCCGCGCTGCCCATACGCTATAGAGGTCGAGCAGCGTCCTGAGATCGCCGCCCTCGGTCCATGCCCCATCGGTAGGCGCGAAGGCACAAACCGTTCCGTCCTGGAAGTTGGTGTGGCGGGGACCGATCCACCTGGCCGGTTTGTTGGTGGCGGTCCAGAATCCCCAAGCGCGGGGGCCAACTCCTAATCGATAAGGCAGCGCCACGAGAAAGGTGGCTTCCCGCGTCAAGCCAGGGAGGATTGAGCTTTTGACGAGAAGCCACAGGCCGTCTTCATCGGGGAATGTCGCCAATGTCGGATACGCCTCACCGGCGAGCCTCAATTGGCTTTCGTAGGCTTGTTGAAGATCGCGGCCGAACCGTGGTGCGGGACTGGACGGCCGTGATCCACCGGGCGCCCCTTGCCGTCGGGCGGTCCTTTGCCGTGGTCGGGCTGCGGGTCTTCTCTCTCTTTCTCGTTCATCTGCACTTTCCTTTTTCGTTTCGTGATCAACGGAGATCACACCATCGGTGTGCACCCGGAGTGACCCTTTCGTGTTCAGGGCCGCGCCGATCTGCCGCAACAAAGATTCGGTCTCCGGCGCCAAAGCGACTTCCCTTGGAATCGGTGATGTGCGAGTCTGTGTCACCAGCACAGGCTGCGCCGATCTGCGCTACTGTGTCAAGGTGTGTTATTCGCACGGGCAAAATGCTTTCCTTCGAAGAAAAACTGATCCAAGCCGTAAAGAAGAAACGCGAGGCCGAAGGGCTGAGCATCCGTGGCCTATCAACCGCCGTGGGGGTGAGCTTTTCCACGCTTGCCCGGATCGAGCGGGGAGAGGGCCAGCCAGACAACAATTCCAAGATTCGACTGCTTCAATGGCTCGGCCCGTATGCTGACGAGGCCGGCCTTGGCTTCGACAACGTGGCGTTCGTCCATTTTCGCGCCGGACGAAACGTTCAGTCCGGCACTGTTCGAATGCTTCTGCAGGCTGCCGACTGCCTTCGCCAATCATTGGGAAGCGCAAGCACCGCGAGTGATGAAGGCGATATCGCGACCCACGAGGCGGTGGCGCTCTCGAAGGAGGAACTCGAGGAGACTGCAGAGCGGTTCCGCGCGGACCTCGGCTTGGACAAAGATGCGCCCCTCGATAGCCTTCGCCTCGAGGTTGAGGGCATCGCTATCGTCCCACTGTCCAAGAATAATTACGTCGACGCGCGAACCGTCAGGTACCTGAGGAGCACTGCTAGCGGCGAATGGTCAGCGATGAGCCTGCCGCTGGATTTGGAAAATGATCGGTGGGCCGTCCTTCTGAACGATAGCCACACTGTGGAGCGCCAGCGTGTCACCGTACTCGAAGAGTATTGGCACATCCTGCTGGGGCATAAGCTCACCAAAATTAGCAAGGTGGCCGAGGCCTTCGGCCGAACCTATGACGCGACCGAAGAGCACGATGCCTACTATCTTGCCTCCGCATCCCTGCTGCCAAGAGCCGCCGTTATTAAAGCCGTGTCCCAGAACCTCTCGTCGGGCCAAATTGCCGGCAAGTTTGGAACATCTTCCGAACTGGTAGAATACCGGATCAAGCGGCTCGGACTGTGGCGTGAGTACACTGGCAAGCAGATCAAACTAACTCCGGGCTGAACGTAGAGGCTATCGGCCGCGTTCCCCTTCGATCAGCCGTCAGGCACGGCTGTGGAGCTGCCGCCGAAAATCGGCGGCTTGAACCTGCCGCCGATTTTCGGATATCTGTTCCAAATTGCGTTCTTGACCTGCATGTCGATACGATCAGGACGAGACGCGGAGCTTTCAGTAACAAACGGAACTAAATATTCATGACTTCGGACGTCGAAACAGCTCCTCGTGCCGGCGGAACCTTCCTGTTCAAAGAGAGCGAAGGGCCCAATGGCGGTCCCGGCAGGACGATCAGCTTCGCTGGCGTCGATATTCAGCCGCGAAGCTACGCGGAACTTGCAGCCGCGTCCTCCAATCTGCCTATCACGATCCAACTCGATATGTACAACGGGGAGATCCTTCACACTGATTTCAACAGTGTCGATCCAGGCACGGCGGTCCACGTCAGTACCACTCTTGAAAGCCGTTTCACCTCGCGAGCGATCGGGCTTGTGAAAGGCGGATGGCTGCCGTCGGCACTGGCAACGATCAAGGCCGACTCAATAATTCTGGTCGACCGTAATGTCGTAACCGAGATCGTGAGCCGGTTTGAAAGTGGCGTGAAGAAGGGCCGCGAACCTGATTTCCTCGACCTCTTCGAAGATAGCCCCATCCGCATCAATCCGGTGCTCTGCGCTCTCGAAGGCAACAGCCGTCGAATCCCCGATCCCGATGAGGCCAAAGCGCAGATCGACGAAGCGATCAAGAAGCTGAGACGGGCTTTGCCCAAGGCCGAAATCGTCGTGGGAGCCAAGAGTCTGGAAGGTGCGCTCGGCCTGATCGAAGACACCCGCGCGAGCTTCAGCCGAAAAACTGCCATGTTACTTGAGCTTGCGCCAACACTCTGCGCGCCGACTAGTCGCAAAAACGTCGCGGCCCGCATCGCGACCGTGATTGACGCAGCAGACCGGTTCGACGTGCCACGAAAATCTTTGCTGGTTCTCGCGATCGCAAGTTCGATTGCGGTGCCGAATGGGTGCAGCCCTACCTTCACTCTGTTGAACTTGCGACCCGGCTACTCAAGTGAGGACGCATACAACGCTCTTTCAGATCTGCGGTCGCTCGAGGTCCTCATCCATCTATTTGCTCTATTTCCCGGCGAGATCGTGCAACTTTGCACGGCGGACCGCGATCTAGCGCTACTGTGGTGCGGAATTCAGGCATCTGACTTCCAGGTGATCGGTCGCGGTGTCGCCTTCGACATGACGCCGGTCGAGGCGCTGCTTCCGCGCGGTGCCTTGGAAATCTGGCACAGTGCTGTAAGCACCGATGCAATTTCTTGAGGTCGTCGTAACGAACTAATCGCCGTCCTCCGAATCGGCATCGGGCGTCAGAATCGGCCACGTGCAGCCAGACGCCGGACCGGGGTGACGCGGCTCAGTTTCAGGCGCGCCGTACTCGTCCCCTATCTTGTCGATGACGTTTAGGCGGCGGGCGGGGGGAGCGTCGGCGGCGCCGCTACCCGTCATCGTCAGCAGCTTTTGGCGTAGCTCAACAGCGGGGATAGGCACAACGTTATACGCGCCTTGCCAGTCCTTGGACGCGACCTGCTCAGTGACGGCTAGTTGGATGGATCGCCAGTTTAGAAACGAGCACCCGGCCTTGATCTCACACTCGACCAGCATGAGCAGATCGTCAGCGTCTGGACTTTCGCCGACCGTAGTCGATGAAGAACGGCGCGGCGCTTTCGAAGGCAAGTCGCGCATTACGAGAGCAGCTATCATCTGACCTTGCTGTTCATGCCGTCGCCGGACAGCCAAGCGCGTGCGGAAAGCGCGCTCGTCGACTCGCATCATTCCGAAGGCGAGACAGACTCATACGTTCGTGGGTGAGACGATGGGAACTATCGCTCGCGCGCCTCGGGGATCGCGGGAGTTCTACTGGGACGGCCTTTTCTGCCCGACGACGGTGGCGGGATGACCTACGCCCCATTTGGTCGTCCGGTTGGAGATTCATCTCGGTGTTTGGTGTGCCGTCGCTGTTGGGTTCAAAGTGGACGGTCGCGATGGTGTATGAACGGCAGGCCTGCCGCGTCGCCCGCTCGAGATCACTAGCCTCTCGAGTTCATCCAAATAATCTGCCCACCACTGCATCATCTTGACACGCTCTTCCCAATGCTCAGCCCGGGCGTAGGCACGACGAACATCGTTGTTTTCGATGTGGGCCAGTTGCCGCTCTATGGCATCCGGATGCCAATTTCCGCATTCGTTTAGCAGAGTTGATGCCGTTGCTCGAAAACCGTGCGCGGTAGCTTCCTCTTTGCTATAGCCCATACGGCGAAGGGCGGCGTTAAGCGTGTTGTCGGAAATCGGACGCGAACCCGATCGAACACTAGGAAACAACAGCGATCCACCACCAGAGATTTCTCTGAGTGAGGTCAGGACGCTGACCGCCTGCCTGGAAAGAGGTACACGGTGCGGCCTTCGCATCTTCATGCGTCCTTCAGGGATGCTCCACACCGACCTTTCGAAATCGAACTCGTCCCATCCGGCCGCGCGCAGCTCGCCGGGGCGGGGAAACAGCAGGGCCATCAGCTTCAGGGCGGCTCGGGTTGTTGGCTGTCCGTCAAACGCATTGATCGCCCTCAGCAAGCCTCCCAAGGCCTTAGGATCGGTAACTGCGGCACGCGGCGTGACCGTCGGACCGACGAGTGCGCCCCTCAGGGCGATCGTCGGATCTACATCGGCGCGTGCGGTTGCGATTGCATATCGAAACACGCTGCCGATGGTGGAGCGCAGTCGCCTGGCCGACTCGTATCGACCGCGAACCTCCACGCTGCGGAGAGCAGCAAGAATTGTGGCCGGATCGATCTCCCTTATGCTTTTGTCCCCAAATGTTGGATAGGCAAAGTCGAGCAACCATTTGACCTTGGTGATGGTCCGGTCGGCACGTCCCTCCTTCTTCAGCTTGTCGACATAATCCTCCGCGATTGAGCGAAAGGTGTCCTCTGCGGAAGCCTTTTGCGACTTACGCTCCTGTGCGGGGTCGATGCCATGTAGGAGAAGACGTTTGGCGGTATCGCGCGCCTCGCGTGCCTCAGCGAGGGAGATGAGGGGATAGCTGCCGAGCGCCAGAAGCTTCTGCTTGCCCCCAAAACGATAGGCGAGGCGCCATAGCCGAGATCCGGTAGGCTGCACCCAAAGCTGGAGCCCGCCACCGTCAGAAAATTTCACGAGCTTGGAAGCGGGTCGGGCATTTCGGCATTTCACGTCGGTCAGCGCCATTTTCGGGACCTCCATTTGGCTGCATCGATACCATCAGGATCTCCAATACCAGCGAAAATACCAGCCCTCCGCCTCGTTGGACCAACCACGCCGAAATTCCACAAAACCCGACCAACCGCGCCTTGCGCACCAAAATCACCAAGGATTTCAGCTAGTTGCCAAGACAGAAGCGTAGAAGCTTCGGCGAAAGAGACTGTCGGGAGAAGAGGGAATGGTGCCCAGAGGCGGATTCGAACCACCGACACGCGGATTTTCAGTCCGCTGCTCTACCAACTGAGCTATCTGGGCCTGTTCCGGCACGCGGGCAGTTCTGCACGCCGGATTTCTTGAAAGCGCCGCAGGCGCCCCTTGAAAGCGCGTGGGTTATAGCACGGGAATCCGGCCTGTCCAGCGCCTAAGCGTTGATTTCAAGCGGCAAACGAGCAATCACTGGACAGGTCGATTCATGGGACGCGGTCGAAGTCACCAAGCCGTGCCGAACAGCTTCATTTGGGAGGGTCGTTGTCCGTTTCGTCCTCGTCGTCGCGGCCCGGAATGACATAGGCGCCCTTGAGCCAGCGGTTGAGGTCGATGTCCTTGCAGCGCACGCAGCAGAACGGGTAGGTCTCGCGCGCCGACGGCTTGCCGCATTCGGGGCAGGGCCGCTTGGGGCGCAGCGGCGTGACCTTGTCGTCCGAACCCGAGTTCATGGCCGAACTGACTGCCAGTTGGCATGCACCTTGAAGCCCTCGCCGGCCAGCAGCGCCACCGTCTCATAGAGCGGCAGGCCGACGACGTTGGTGTAGGAGCCGACAAGCTTGACGACGAAGGCGCCGGCCAGACCCTGGACTGCGTAGCCGCCGGCCTTGCCGCGCCATTCTCCCGAGGCCACATAGGCGTCGATCTCGGCGCGCGGCAGCCGCTTGAAACGCACCCTGGTCTCGACCAGCCGCTGGCGCAGCTTGCCGCTCGGCGTAACCAGGCAGATGCCGGAATAGACCCGGTGCGAACGGCCGGACAGCAGTCCGAGGCAATTGACGACGTCGTCGAACGTTTCGGCCTTGGGCAGGATGCGCCGGCCGACGGCGACCACGGTGTCGGCGGCCAGCACGAAGCTCGGTGCATAATCCTCTTCCGTCTGCAGCGAGGCCAGCGCCTTTTCGGCCTTTTCCTTCGACAGGCGCTTGGCCAGCGAGCGTGGATGCTCGGCGCGCAACGGCGTTTCGTCGACACCGGCCGGCAGCACGCGGTCCGGCTCGATGCCCGCCTGCTGCAGCAGCTCGATTCGGCGCGGCGAACCCGAGGCAAGCACGAGCTTCTGCAAAATGCTCATCGCGATCCCGGCCGAGCTCTGACGATCTTACTTGAAACGGTAGGTGATGCGGCCCTTGGTCAGGTCGTAGGGTGTCATCTCGACAAGGACCTTGTCGCCGGTCAGCACGCGGATGCGGTTCTTGCGCATGCGGCCGGCGGTGTGGGCGATGATTTCGTGTTCGTTTTCAAGCTTCACCCTGAACATCGCATTGGGCAATAATTCCGTGACGACACCCGGAAACTCGAGGACTTCTTCCTTCGGCATTCGATACCTTTGCTTGGATGGATTCCCAGCGCCTAGAGCATGATGCCGAAAAGTGTGAAGCGGTTTTCGGACGACATCATGCTCTACTTCTTGGATTTAGAGGCGGATTCAGATTTCAGGTCGAACAGACCTGAAATCATCCGACTCTAGCCGGAATTTGGGCGGAACCTATATGATAATCGTGCGCTTGTGAACATGCTTAAATCAGCCCGGTTTCTCTGCTTCCGGCGCCAGAAAACGGCGGCCGATCCGCGCCCTCAGCCGTTCGCGCACCTCGCGATAGGCGGCCATGATCTGCTCGCGCGTGCCGCCGACGCCAGTCGGGTCCGGCATCGGCCAATATTCGACGTCGACGGCAAGCGAGCGAGTAAGCTCGAGCGCGGTGTGATGGGCTTCCGGCGACAGCGTGATGATCAGGTCGAAATAGTCGTCCTCGAGATCGTCCAGTGTCCTCGGGTGCCGGTCGCCGAGCGAAAGCCCGTCCTCGGCCAGCACGGCGTCGACGAACGGGTCGCGTTCGCCGCCGCGCACCCCGGCCGACGCGACGAAGGTGGTGGCCGGAAGCACCTGACGCGCCAGCAGTTCGGCCATCGGCGAGCGCACGGCGTTCATGGCGCAGACGAACAGGATCGAGCGGGGCAGGATCGAGCGGGGCAGAGGGACTGACAGTTCAGCCTCGCCAGTGCAGTACGCAGACCAGCGTGAACAGCCGGCGCGCCGTGTCGAAATCGATGTCGATCTTGCCGGCCAGCCGGTCCATCAGTGTCTGCGAGCCCTCATTGTGCAGGCCGCGCCGGCCCATGTCGATCGCCTCGATCTGGCTGGGCGTCGAGGTGCGGATGGCATCGTAATAGCTTTCGCAGATCATGTAATAGTCCTTGACGATGCGCCTGAGTGGCGTCAGCGACAGGATGTGGGTTACGACCGCCGCGCCATCCTCGCGCGTCACCGCGAAGACCAGGCGGGATTCGGCCAGCGACAGTTTTAGCCGGTAGGGCCCGGCGCCGTCGTCATTGACCGGCTGGAAGCTGTTTTCCTCGATCAGGTCGAAGATCGCCACCGCCCGCTCATGCTCGACATCGGGCGTCGAACGGCCGATCGATTCGTCGAGTTCGACATCGATCAGCCTGGCACGGGTTCGATCGTAGTCCGCCATGTCAGCTACATATTCAGCCGGATGGCGACGGAGCGTCCATGCCCGTCGAGGCCTTCCGCTGTGGCCAGCGCGATGGCCGCCGGCGCCAGCGCCCGCAATTGCTCCGGCCCGAGCTTCAGGATCGAGGTGCGCTTGACGAAATCGAGCACCGAAAGCCCGGACGAGAAGCGCGCCGAGCGCGCCGTCGGCAGCACGTGGTTGGAGCCGCCGACATAGTCGCCGATGGCTTCCGGCGTGTGGCGGCCGAGGAAGACGGCGCCGGCATTGCGCATCCGCGCCAGGAAGGCTTCCGGCTCGTCGATGGCAAGCTCGACATGTTCGGCCGCGATGCGGTCGACCAGCGGCAGCGCCGCCTCGATTCGGGGGACGTGGATGACGGCGCCGAAATCGCGCCAACTCGCCGCCGCCGTCCCGGCGCGCGACAGGCTTTGCGACTGGCGTTCGACCGCCTGTTCGACCGCCGCGCCGAAGACAGGATCGTCGGTGATCAGGATCGACTGCGCCGACACGTCATGCTCGGCCTGGGCAAGCAGGTCGGCGGCGATCCAGTCCGGATCGTTATTGCCGTCGGCCACGACAAGCACTTCCGATGGCCCGGCGATCATGTCGATGCCGACCGTGCCGAACACCTGGCGCTTGGCCGCCGCGACATAGGCATTGCCGGGGCCGACGATCTTGGCGACCGGCTTTATCGTTTCGGTGCCGTAGGCAAGCGCTGCGATCGCCTGCGCGCCGCCGACGCGGTAGATCTCGGTTATGCCGGTCAGGTCCGCCGCCACCAGCACCAGCGGATTGATGATGCCGCCGGGCGCCGGCACCGCCATGACGACGCGCTCGACGCCGGCGACCTTGGCCGGCACGGCGCTCATCAGCACCGAGCTTGGATAGCTCGCCGTACCGCCCGGCACATAGAGCCCGACCGCCTCGATCGCGGTCCAGCGCGAGCCGAGCTCGACGCCGGCAGCGTCGGTATAACGGTCGTCGTTCGGCCGCTGCCGCTCGTGATGCGAACGGATGCGGTCACGGGCGAATTTGAGCGCCTCGATCGTCTGCGGGTCGGCCGCATCGTAGGCCTTGGCGATGTCGTCTTGCGACACGGCAATGCCGAGGCCTTTCAGATCGGCCTTTTCGAATCTCTGCGTGTAGTCGATGAGCGCCGCGTCGCCCTCGGCGCGCACCCGCGCGATGATCGCGCGCACCACCGCGTCGACGTCCTCCGAGACCTCGCGCTTGGTCAAAAGGAACGCGGCAAACCGCTGCTCGAAATCGGCATCGGACAGACGAAGCGTGATGGCCATCTTGTGTCCTCAGGCTCCGTGGAAGGGACGCGACGTCGCTTCCCAGGCGCCGCCAATGTCAGCCAGCCGCGCCTCGATGCACTCGACATCGAGCATGATCGCGCCGCCGCCTGAAAAGATCAGCTCGACAATGCCGGCCGGCTTGTCGAGCGCGACGAAGCTGATCGCCAGCAGCGACAGCACCTCGTCCGGCTTGTCGCGGGCAATGCCGCTGGTCTTGGCGCCCAGCACCCGGTCGAAATGCAGCACGCTTTGCCGCCGCTCATTGTGCTGGCGGAAGAAACCGGATTTCGCCTCCCAGACGAAGCGGTTCATCGTCATCATGAAGCGCTTGACCGCCGGCATGTATTCGAGGTCGCCGACCTTGAGCACGGCGTCCTGGACATGGGCCGAGACGATGCTCAGATCCTGATCGTCGAGCGCGACAAGCTTGAGAAGGTTCATGCGGAGTTCGCACCTGCGAAGGATTACATCAGTTTTCTGTTAGGCGGTCTTGGCGATCCGTGCAACCGCGCCACGGATTCCAGCACAATCGCATCAGGTTTGCGCCGCCCCTCACCTGCCTGCCGGCATCCTCTCCCCGCATAGTGGCGGGGAGAGGGACGCCTTCGCAAGGATTTCGCCAATATCCGGCGTTGCAGAAAGGGCGCCGAGGTCGCGGCCAGCCCCTTCTCCCCGTCACTATACGGGGAGAAGATGCCGGCAGGCAGATGAGGGGCAGCGCCGACCTCAGGCCGTTACCTCTACCCCGAAATCCGCTCGATCTCCGCGCCGCAGCCGGACAGCTTTTCTTCCAGCCGCTCAAAACCGCGGTCGAGATGATAGACCCGGTTGACCGTGGTCTCGCCTTCGGCTGCCAGGCCGGCGATGACCAGCGACACCGAAGCGCGAAGGTCGGTCGCCATCACCGGCGCGCCCTTCAGCTTCGGCACGCCGTCGACGATCGCCGTCTGGCCGGACAGTGTTATGTGGGCGCCGAGCCGGGCAAGTTCCTGGACGTGCATGAAGCGGTTTTCGAAGATCGTCTCGGTGATGCGCGACTTGCCCTTGGCCATCGTCATCAGGCCCATGAACTGCGCCTGCAGGTCGGTCGGGAACGCCGGGAACGGCGCTGTCGTCACGTCGACCGGCGCAATGCCGGCGCCGTTGCGCCTGACGCGGATGCCGGAATTGGTCTGCGTGATCTCGGCGCCGGTTTGGGAAATCACGTCGAGCGCGGTCTGCAGCAGGTCCGCCCGCGCGCCTTCGAGCACGACATCGCCGCCGGTCATGGCGACGGCCATCGCATAGGTGCCGGTCTCGATGCGGTCGGGTATCACCCGGACGCGCGCGCCCGACAGCGCCTCGACGCCGTCGATGGTGATGGTCTCGGTGCCAGCGCCATAAATCCTGGCGCCCATGGCGTTGAGGCATTCGGCGAGGTTGACGATCTCAGGCTCGCGGGCGGCGTTTTCGAGCACCGTCTCGCCCTTGGCCAGGGACGCCGCCATCATCAGCACATGGGTGGCGCCGACCGACACTTTCGGGAAGACGTAGCGATTGCCGACAAGACGGCCGTTCCTGGTCTTGGCGATGACATAGCCGGTGTCGACGTCGATATCGGCGCCCAGCGCCTGGAGGCCTTCCAGGAAAATGTCGACCGGCCGCGTGCCGATGGCGCAACCGCCGGGCAGCGACACCTTGGCCTCGCCCATGCGGGCAAGCAGCGGGCCGATCACCCAGAAGGAGGCGCGCATCTTCGACACCAGCTCGTAGGGGGCCGTTGTATCGACGATGTTGCGGGCGGAGAAAGTGACGGTGCGCGAATAGCCCTCCTGCTGCTTTTCGCGGCGTCCGTTGACCGAGTAGTCGACGCCATGATTGCCGAGGATGCGGATCAACTGCTCGACATCGGCCAGATGCGGCACGTTTTCCAGGGTCAGCGTGTCGTCGGTGAGCAGCGAAGCGATCATCAGCGGCAGCGCGGCGTTCTTCGCGCCCGAGATCGGGATGCTTCCGGCAAGCTTGTTGCCGCCGACAATTCTGATGCGATCCATTTAAAGAGCGTCCCCTCGGCCGAAAGGCCGGTTTAATCGGTTGAGTCTGTTGTGGCCCGTCTAAACCATTGGCCGGCTTGGTTCAAGAAACAGGATTCTCGCCCCGGCCAGCCTGTTGATATCAATCCTTTTGCGTTTCCCTTAAGGCGCCGAGCCCTTCCGGCCGCTTGTCAGCCTCGCCAGTGCGTCGCGAGCGCGACTGCGCCTTGCGCTTCTGCAGATTGGCGCGCAATTGCTCGGCGAGCCGGGTCTGGCGGTCAGCCTTCTTCGGTGGGCTGTCCTTTTTCGATGGCCCGCCCTTGTCAGTTGGAGTTGCCTTGTCGTTCATGGTTCCGTCCCGGCTGACGATTAGAGCGATGTGGGTCCGCTTGACGCACAAACGACGATCTAGCACTTTTGAATCCTGGCAACGTGCTTTCCGAAAATCGATTCCGATTTTCGGGCCGATGCGCCAGCGCACTATTCAGGGAAAGCCAACATTGTGGCGCTGCCATGTCCGCAAAAGCCGTTGGAGCGGGCTTTCACAGATGGCTTGCGAATGGCTTGCGCTTGGCCTTGCGCTTGCCGGTTCGATATGGCAGAAGCCCCGCCATCAGCGGCTGCGGTAGCTCAGTGGTAGAGCACTCCCTTGGTAAGGGAGAGGTCGAGAGTTCAATCCTCTCTCGCAGCACCAGTTTATCCCATTGAAATCGTCCAACCACTTGACACGCAAGGCTCTCGTGATCGCTGCAGATTCCTTCAACGGAATTGGTTGGCACAAGATCGACAAGCGCAGCCCCTTGACATCGACGTGTATCCATTCCCATACGATGAAGGTGATGTGCGACGAGATTCAGGCTCCCACGGCCAGAACAGGTCATAGCGCCCGGGAATCAGCCATGCGTGCGAACATCCTGGCTGCACAAATCATGCCGGCTGGGATTTTCGCGAGGCCTAGCAAGCCTCGCGCAGGTTCTGCTTCGAACATCGCGCTGAGAGGGAGCGGTTTCTTTTAGAACGTCAACCAATCCGCCATCCCTTCGCGTCTGAAGCCCTACCGGGTTTGACGTCGATCAGCCTCGTACCGCCGAAGGATTTCTACAACGCGATCGCAAGACTTTAGGCATGTCACCGTTTCGCGGTGTCAGCATCCCGCTCGTCGCGTCTGAGGAACTCGCTGGTGACCGTGCCGAGTTGGTTTTCCAGCCAATCTGCCATCGCCTCTTCTTCGCGGAGGTTTTCTTTACACGCTCTTTGGGTCTCGGAGTCGCCGACCTCGCCGGCTGCGGCAATGAGCATTTTGTAGCTGGCGATTTCCATATGTTCGAATGTGTAGCTAGCCAGTGATCCTTTCATCACCTCGTCGCCTGCAAACATGCCGCTGATGTTCTGTCCGATGGCGATTAGCTTACCGCCGGCGTCCTTCAGCGTCGAAGATCCGTCGCCGATCCGATCGAGGCATTGTTCAAGACGTTTTGCCTGTTGCCTCGTTTCTTCGAGATGCATGTTCATCCGGTCGCGAATCTCGGGATAGTTTTCGAGACGCTCGATTTGGCCGCTCAACATGGTCTCGGCTTGTTCTTCCATGGCGTGAGCGTCGCGAAGCCACTGCACCAGACGTTCCTTGGAGTCTGTCATGTCTGTCTCCGTTGGTCAGCATTGTCTTACTGCCATCGCAACGCTGCCACAGACCGTTAGTTCCGATCGCCTGCAAAGCGCAGTCGATACCCGGCGGTGACCACGACATCCCGTCCCGCAGGTCGCTGCCTCCCCGGCCAAAAGCCCCTTGAAGCGCAACATTAGCGTCAGCTAATAGTGCTCTGTGAGCAGTGGGCGTTGCCTGGTAGGCGCCGGCCGGCAGCTTTTGGTCCGCCGTAGGAACAAGCTCCAGAGGTTAGGGCGGTGAGTATCTCAGATCAGAGCGGCCCGAGGACGAATGTGGCCAGTAGGGCAACAAAAAGCACAGCGGTGATCACGGCGCCCCACATGAGGACCCTTCCTGTGCCGCGTTGCTCTTCCTCGCGAGGTATCTCTTTCGCCATAGCAAGCATCCTTTTTGAGAAGTTCGGTGACTCAGCAACGTGTCTTGCGGAGGCTGGTTCCCGGCAGCCATCTTGAACGGATCAGCTTTCGGAGGGGCCTATTGATGCCCTGGTTCATTTGGATATTTCCCTTGGACCCACGCCATGGGCGCGCTGTCGCTAGAAGTCCATGCGAGGGACGCCGGTTATGGCACCGAATTCTTACTGCTAATTTAGCTGGAAGTGATGGAACCTGTTTGCCCCCGCCAAGTTCGTTAGGCAATGGAGGAGATTGCCACCATGAACAGTGTCATTTATCTCATCGGCCTTGTCGTCGTCGTGCTTGCGATCCTCTCCTTCCTCGGATTCCATTAGGAGATACCATGCAGCGCGAAGACGATCAGGGCCGTAAGCCGGCCGATTTCGAAACAGCCAAAAGCGAACTGTCTGAACGGTTCCAGCAGGAAACGCAGACCGCGACAGAGGCGCTACACGACGCTCGCGACGAACTCGCCAGGAAGGCGGGCGACTACGCTGCTGAAGCGAAGCAGGCGTTATTCGACAAGGCCGAGGGAACACAGCGCGACATCAGTTCCAATCTTAAGGCCTTGAGCGGAGCTTTGCGAGCAGCAAGCGAGCATCTGGCCAATAATGATCAACGGACCGCTTCGAAGTTCACCCTCGATGCCGCCGGCTCGCTTGAACGCCTTTCGTCTTCGTTGAAGGACAAGCCATTCGAAGATGTTCTTGGCGAGATGCGGTCTTTCGGCCGCGAAAACTCAGGGGCGCTGATAGCCGGCTCAGTATTGGCAGGCTTGGCGCTGGGGCGGTTTATCAAGAGCACGCCGCCATCTGCTCGGACCGAGACACCGAGTCGATCGCAAACAGACGGGGGTTCAGAAACGGTTTCGAACTCGGATCAGTCCGCTACGCCATCGGCAGAGGCACCTGACACTACGCCGCCCCCCTTCAATCAGCCCAGAGACGACAGGGATTTGGCAGGCGCAAGCCTGGAGCAGAACCCATGAACAACAATCAGGAAAGTCGCGGCCTCGCAACCCTCGTCAGCGATCTGGCACAGCAGGTCACAAGCCTGCTTCAAACCGAAAGTAGGCTGTTGCGGGCCGAAATGTCGGAGAAAATCAGCAAGGCCGGCACAGGCGCCGCCGAGGTTCTGGCCGGCGCCATATGCCTTCTCGCGGCCTTGATGGTGCTTTTGCAAGCACTCGTAATCGCCCTGGCGAGTGCCGGCTTGGGAGCGGGATGGTCCTCGCTGCTGGTCGGGATCGTCGTCGCGGTACTGGGGATCATTCTCTTGCGCTCCGGCACGAAAAGCATGGCTCCTTCCGAGCTAACGCCTGATCGCACACAAGACCAACTCAAGCGCGACGCACGCGTGATCAAGGATCAAATGAGATGAGCGAAAAATCCGCAGCCGAGCTCGAACGCGATGCCGACATCGCCCGTGCTAAAGTAGCAGACACCGCCGATTCGATCCGCAGCAAGATGACACCGGGTCAATTGATCGACGAATTTACCGGGATGTTCGCCGGTGGCGAGGGATCTGCCATGCTTGGCAATTTCAAGTCGCAAGTCAGGGACAACCCGTTGCCATTGACGTTGATTGGAGCCGGCCTGGCCTGGCTGATGCTGGGCGACGGCACGTCGGCAACCAACTCAGCTGCCGCCGCCTATCGGACAGGCACGGCTCCTGACGCTTTCTCTAACTTGCGCGGCGATGATTTCAGCCAGGGCAACGAAGGGTCCGGAATCGGGGCGATGCTCTCCGATACCGCCGGTTCGGTTACATCAGCAGCAAGCGACGCGGCCGAAGCTGCAGCAAACGCTGCAACGGGCGCCAAGGAAAGGATGACAAAAACCGCCGGACAGCTCGGCTCAAGCGCCAGCGAGATAGCGGCTCGGACGCGCCAATCGGCACAAGACCTCTTCGAGCGCGAACCGCTGGCTATCGCCGCAGTCGGCCTTGCGCTGGGCACTGCCATCGGGGTGATGCTGCCCCACACAGCCACAGAGGACGAGCAACTTGGCGCCTACCGCGACAAAATTCGCGACAGTGCGGAGGAGGTTTTCGAAACGGGCCTGGAGCAAGCAAAGCAAGTTGCCGCCGAGGCCTACGAAACGGTCAAGGAAGAGGCCGACCGGCAAGGCTCGGGTGGAGATGCAGGCACCCTAGCAGGCAAGGTCGGCAAAGTTGTGGAATCGACCGCAAACAGAACTGAGGAAGCCATTCGCGATCGTTTGCCGGGGTCGTCGGACGAGTCTTCTACCACCACATAGCGTCGCCACCAGCCTGAATGACGCGCTTGGTCCATACGATGTCATCCGGCACCGTCGCCGGTCGTAACCACACCGGATCGGAAGGGATTGCGGAGGTGGTCTTGAAGTAGCGGCATTCACAATGGCGGCTTTGAACGCGGCGAAGGTCTCCGGCGGCACGTCCTCAGACTGGTAACATTTACCGCTGGCCGAGAGGGTTCTGCGTTCCGGATCGTATTCCGTTTGCGTATCGAGGTGAACGCCATAACGCTCACACCTTGGTTCGGCGCGGGCCTGCTAGGTTTCTCCCCTTTTGGGTCCTATGACGGTAGTTAGAAAATCGCCAGATCGTCCTGAACGCGGGTCTGCAACGACCTAGACTTGCGTCCCGGTCCACCGCGTGAAGGTGGACCGACCCCGCTACCGCGACGTCGAAAGCCGGCGCTTCAAGCAGAGGCGCGCCTATCGGGGATCGCTTCGCCGTCGGCACCTGACCCGATCGTTCCAAGTCGGCCTGGTCCGGTGCCTGAACGACCGCCTGGAAGAGCTCGAACCCATCCCGAAATACGGCTGGTGTGTCGGGCATCGGCCCGCGTAGCGACCGACGCCTAAAGGCCGGCAGACAGGCCGCCGACAAGGTCAACCTGAACCGCGCGTTGGGCAACCAAGTCCGAAACCAAGTTCGCACGATATTTGGAATCAAGATTAGTCGGGTTGCCTCCCCGGCCGTAAGCCTTGAAGCGGAACGTTAGCGCGCGCTGATGGTTTTCTTTCAGCAGTGGTTGGCAATGCGACGTCAGAGGCATCCAATGTTGACCGTCGAAGGAAAATGGATATGGGACAGCTGGTATTGCCGGGATGATCAGGGACTCTGGCATGCCTTCTTTCTGCAGGCCGATCGCTCGCTAGGGAATCCCGAACTGCGACACTGGAATGTCACCTGGGGCCTTGCCACAAGTCCTGACCTGCGCAAATGGACGTATCGGGGAACGGTTTTCCGGCCGAGCAAAACTCCGTCTTTTCATGATCTGACGATCTGGACCGGCTGCGTTGTGCGGAACGACAGGAATTCATGGACCCTCTTCTATACCGGGACATCACGCGCTGAAGAGGGCAAGATACAACGAATCGGACGCGCGAGTAGCGCCGATCTAGTCCATTGGAGAAGGCAGGGCCTTGCGCTCGAGCGCACCGGTGAGAATGCCGAGTATTACGAGGGTTGCGTTCCGCGGCGCTGGAAGGACTGCTCGCTGCGGGATCCTTGGGTGATACGTGACCCCGAGGGCTCTGGCTGGCTGATGTATTTCACGGCCCGATCGCCGATGCCATCGGATACCAATGCCTCTGGTGCAATTGGCGTTGCCCATTCGCACGATCTTGTAAATTGGCAGCTTCAGCCTCCGGTTTATGTCGGATCTTTCGGGGAAATCGAGGTCCCCCAAGTCTTCCAGCGGGGCGACAAATGGTTCTGCCTCTTCTGCACACATTCACAATGTTGGTCGGAAGAATTCAAACGCAACTATCCGGGAGAGCCGGTAGCGGGCATCCACTATCTTGCTGCCGATCATCCCTTGGGGCCATGGAAACCAGCGGACGGTCCATTCCTATACGGCACACCCGACTGCGAGATATATGCCGGGCGCCTTCTTACACATGGTGACCAGGACTATCTACTTGCCTTCATTTCGGGTCCGGAGGAGCGGTTTTCGGGGACAATCTTCGACCCTATTCCAATCCACTTTGACGCGTGCGGAAGATTGGCCTTGGTCGAGCCACGATCTCCAGATCCGCCGACTGATTATAGAGTCTCTGGTCTTTCTTCACGTCGGGCGATCTGAAAAATTGGCACGAGCGCGACCCGCTTTCCGCAGGCTTGTCTGCGGCGTCGGTCGAATTGGGCTTTGCAGCGTGAACGCGTCTGGCAGAATTCCCTTTTCGACCAAGCTCCAGGTTACGGGAGCTGCTATCGGAAAGTGTGGCCCGGCTCTTGGCGAATACGCACCGACCGCCGTGTTTCCTCGCCCATTTCGGAGATAATCCAGGAAGATCCGCCCTACGCGGGCGGACGGCGCAGCCGCCAACAGGTAGCGATCGGGATACTTGTTGACCAGCTGCTGCGCCAGCCTGCGTGCATACTGCCTGGCCGCATCGTGGGTGATCGCAGCGTTCAGCGGCGCCATCACATGCACGCCTTTGCCGCCAGTCACCTTCGGCCAGCTGTCGAGTCCTGCTGAACGCAGCATATCGCGGAGCGCCAAAGCCGTGCCGGCAACTAGCTCCCATTCGACTCCTTCGCCAGGATCCAGATCTATTACGAGGTGGTCGGCATGCTCGATATCATCAATGGTGGCGTTCCATGGGTGCAATTCGACAACGCCCATTTCCACCAAGCCAAGAAGCCCATCAAGGTCATCAACCCACAGCCTCACACCTTCGCCACCTTCGCGTTTCTGAACTCGCAGCTGATGCACGGCATCCGGAACTTTGGGCAATCTGCCCTTGTGATAGAACGTGACGCCGTGGGAGTGGCGAACCAGCTTGAGCGGGCGTCGGCCAAGGTGGACGAGCGCCTTCCTCGCTACCTTCGTCCAATATCCGATCAGATCCTCTTTCGAGGGCACGACGGCGTCGGGCAGCAATTGCAGAATGTTTTCCGGCGGCACGCCGAAACTTTCATCGGACGGCGGCCGCTTGCGGCCTAAAGGCGGCGCGCGGGCTGGTGGGCTCAGATCATCGCGCAGCCCCTTGAACACCGCCTCACGCAGCAGTCCGTCATCGGTGATCCCGCTATATTGGATTTCGGCCTCGACTGCTGGGTGCACCCAAGTTGCCTTGGGCTTGTCTATCGGTTCCGAGAGTGGAGATTTCGCCACAATCAGTGGGTCCAATCGTTCGCGCACTTCGCGTGCATCGCGCAGGCTGTAGCCGCTTTGCGCCTTGCCGGCATAGTGGACGCGATTCCCTTCGCGGCGGCCGAGATAAAGCGAGGCAATCCTGCGCGGCTTCGCCCCCAGCTTCTCGACGAAGGCAACGATCGGAAAGTTGTCGCTCTTGATGCATTTGAGCTTGAGCCAACTCTCCTGCCGGCCGGAGCGGTAGCGGGAATCTGCACGCTTCGACACGATCCCCTCCAGGCCCATTTCGCAGGCGTGCTCGAACACTGTCGGGCCGTCGCCCTCATAATGATCGACATAGACCAGCGCCGGCGGCGCGCCTCTCAAGAGACGTTGCAAGGCGCGCTTGCGTTCCAGCAGCGGAGCGTCCCGCAGATTCTTGCCGTTGAGGTGAAGCAGATCGAAAGCGTGGAAGATCAGCTTCGTTGACTCAGTTTTTCCAAGCTCGCGGCGTAGTGCCTGAAAGTTAGGAAGGCCGGTAGCGCCTAATACAGTCGCCTCGCCATCGATGATTGCGCGCTTTGCTTTCAGCTCAGCCGCGGCACCGACAATCGGGCCGTATCGGTCGGTCCAGTCGAAGCCCCTTCGGGTGAAGGCCTGCGCCTTGCCCCGCTGGATGATCAGCTGGGTCCGATAGCCATCGTATTTGATTTCGTGAATCCATCCATCGCCCTTGGGCGGCTTCTCGACCAGCGTGGGCATCTGGAATTCAATAAACGACAGCCGGCCAATGCCAGGCTCGGTAAGCATGCAATTGGACTCCAGACGCTTCGATTTGAATCAATATCCCCGTTTCGAATCGGTTCCGAAAAACAAAGTGAGGTCCGGCAGTGCTGGCATTCTCCCGTGTGAACAGAACTTGATCCCGCAGGCCCGCGGCAACGAAATCGGTTTGCCGGCGTTGCAATTGATTCGAAGCTCACAGGAGAACGCCATGGGCGATGACATGAGCGAGCGAGATTTCCGCGACCGCGTATCCGCCGGTGACGACTACGAGATCGAGTATTTTACCCAGCAGAACGGTGTCTCGGCAGACCAAGTCCGCCAACTTATCAAAAGCCACGGCAACAACCGGGCCGCTCTGACAGAACCCGCGAGGCGCTGCGTGAGCGGAAATGAGAAACAGCGAGGCCAGCCAGCTACAGGGTAAAGTTCACGACCGGCCGATCAGCCCGGGGCGGAGCATCTCGAGCGCTGTCCTATCCGCCGGCAAGATTTCGATTAGCGCGATCTTGGGCCAGGCACTTCATCACTACGAGCCAGAGCATGAGCTTCTGTCCTATGAAGATGCGTAGGAATTCTTGCACATGGCAAACCACCCAGTTCGGGGCACCATCACACACATTGGCACGCTGACGTCGCGGCCCGCAGGCGTTTTTGATTTTCCTGGCCTATGCCGGGCTTTGGCTTGTCTATGACGCACGCAGCCTCGATTGGCATTCGATTGCGACGCTAGCGACACGGGCCATGACGCTTTTCATCCAGCGCGCCGAACATCCCGATACTCAGGCCCTTCACGCCAAGACGGACGAACTGCTTTGCGCCGTCGGCAAGGCTGATAGCGAGACGGTCAAGTTCGACAAAGAGGAACCTGAAGAGATTGAAAGAGAACGAGAGCGAAAGCAGCAATGAGATTGACCGATAACGAGACCCGGCATTGCCGCGCGAAACCGTTGCAGCCCCAATGCGTTGGGTTGGGCCGCAAGTTACCGGATGAGCCGACAGACCATTGCCTACGAGAGAGGGCAGGCAATGGTCTGTTGGATCAGACCGACTTCCAGATTTAGTGTCCTGCTATACCTTTCGGCACCGCGGGCTGTGCTCCCAGTCGCTTAGGTCACTCGATGACTTTGATGATCTTGCGTGTGCCTGGATCAACGACAACGGTCCGGTTGTCGACCATCACGTAACTGTATTTGGTGTCAGGAACTTCATGAAGCTCGACCGTCTCGGGCAGCGTTGAGCCGATATTGAGCTCTATCCCAGGGACCTTCACCGATGCGAGCGGCTGCTTCTTCACATATTCCCTGATGACGGTCTCCTGTTCAGGCTCGATGACTACGTCCTGAGCGGCAGCAGCGCCGATACCTGCCAGCAGCAGAAATCCCGCGGCTGCAGTGGAAAGTCGCATTTTCATATTGCCTCCTATGTGAGTCCTGTCGCGCCGAACAGCATCGTCACGCGCGATACTCACCGAACCCGCGGCAGCTGCAAAAGTTCCTTTGGCTGGGAGCTTCGGGCCGATCTCAGACAGGACCCAAGTCTCACTGTTCGCGCAACAGACTGGACATCGCACCATCCGGAACCGCGGCTGCCCCTAGTCGTTGCTCACTGTGAGTTCACTGGAAGAGCCCATGGAAAATAGCGTCGACCAAGCCCGCTGGTTACTCGCTCCGGTCTTCGCCGTCTCCATCGCGTTCCTTGGCAATTGGAATGTCGTTAGCTAGGGAATGCGCAGCAAGAGACCACCGCCATTCCTCGATTTGCGGGTGGTCCTGACCACGTCCGCCTAGGCGAGGCCTGTCAGCGGTTCCAAGGTGGCGAGGGCGGGCATCACCTCACATCAGATCTTCAGCAACCCCGTCGAATTTCTTGAGGCCTTCGCTTGGGGGCTTCTGCTTATGAAGTCCCTGTTCCGTTGCAGCCGCCTCGAAGGCGGCGAACGCAGCTTGGTGACTGCAATGTCCGGCCAGGCATTCCTCGATCATTCGGATTGCTTCAAGCCGGGACGGCTTGTCCATGAATGGCCATGGTTGCTGAAGCGCTTTCGCAGCGTCGGTTATCGACGCGACCACCATCGGCCTGTGATTCAGGTAGATTGTAATCGGGACAAACGCCGTCATTTTCGTCGCTCCCCAGGAGTGAAGGCGGTTAAACGCGAAGACATGGCGGTGGTTGCATCGTCGTGAATTCAGGGCGCCGCTGCCCGACGCGAACGGCTATGCAGGCCTTAACCGCCGCCAAGATCCAGGACGTCGATGCGGTCGAGCAAAGGCGCGAGGCGCCGTTTCGTGGCAGCATGCCCACGTTTCGATAATTGCATGCGTGTAACGCGGCCGACCGCGGAGGGATGGACGTCGAACAGGCGGGTCGGCCTCGGACGCGCTCGCTGGCATTGGTCACTCTTCGCCTGTCTTCGTATTCGCTCAGCTGAGTTCTTGGGCTAGTCCGATGAGGAGCCCTTCAGGCCCACGGATGTAGCAGAGCCGATACGCGTCTTTATACTGGACTACTTCGCCTTCGAGCTGCGCGCCGCGCGTGCGGAGTCTTTCAAGCGTCTCGTCGATGTCGTCCACGGCGAACATGACGCGGAGGTAGCCGAAGGCGTTGACCGGGGCGTTCCGGTGATCTGCGACGACAGGCGGCGTGAGGAAGCGGGAGAGCTCGAGCCGGCTGTGGCCGTCCGGTGTGCGCACATGTGGACGTGCGGTCGTGTCCACATGTCTACAATTCTGCGGCCCCAAGGGGCTAAGGACAGGCATCACGAAACGGGTGAGAACGCCACATGCAGCAACCGAACAACCCGCCGTACATCGTGCCGATGCGGAGGCGAGCATGAGCGCGGCCCTACTGATGCCGCGCGAGCCGGTCCATGGGTGCGTTTGCTTCGGCCAAACTAGCCAGCGCTTGCTCGACTTTTTGAGCCGAGGCGTCAGTGCGCTTGATGTGCCGGATCATTTGCTGCCTCAACCGAGCGAGCCTTTCCGCGCGATATAGATCGCCGTATCTGGCAGTTTCAAGGTGGAGGGTCGCGAGCCTCATGGGCGACGATTCCGATTATCTAGCAGTAGAAATTCGCGAATCCGCCTTTCGTTCCGATGTCCGACCTTACCCTCGCAAAGGCTGGCCGGACGGCCGCGACGAATGAGCCGCATCCCTGCCAAAAGAGAGATCGTCCGCTGATGCTGCTCAGTCGACCGCGGGTCCAACTAGACGGTAGCGGAAGTGATTTCGGATGTGGCCGTTGAAGAAGCGGCCCTTGGCGAAGGCGGCTTGGAACTCGGCGAAGGTCTCCGGCGGCACGTCCTCAAACTGGTAGCATTTACCGCTGGCCACGAGCCACACCGAGAGGACTTTGCGCTCCGGATCGTATTCCGTTTTGTGTATCGAGGTCGACGGCATGACGTGACTACTCCAATCAGGGAGAGAGTCCATCTGAAGTTGCCCGCGCCCACGGAGGGGAAGGACGCGGGCCGATCGGGAGGGGACACCGATCTCGCAGCACAGAAGATGCTGCAGTAGGCGAACGTCCTGCCCATGCCGGTGTTCCATAGGAAACAAAAAAACCCGCCGCACAGGAGAGCGACGGGGCGATCAAGCGGTCACCGAGCGCGGGTGGGTCGGGATTTGCCCGGTTCGCGGATCGTGGAAAAATCCTACGCGCGCCGGCTGCGGCGCGTCTTCCAACCGCCGGTTGGCGCGGTTGCTTGTTTGACAGACGCGCGCCTATGATGACTCCTTAAAGCGCCGATCGAGCCTTTTGCCGAGCGGCTCGTTGTGCGGAAAGGAACGCTGTGGCCGAGCAGGAGCAGTGGCAGCTGCAAGGCAGCGCCGCGGAACTCTACGAGCGCTACCTGGTCCCGGCGATCACAACCCTGTGGGCTGCCGACCTGGTGGATCGTGCTGCGCCTCAATCTGGTGAGCGGGTTCTGGACGTAGCTTGCGGCACCGGCGTGGTAGCACGCTTGGCGGCCGAGCGTATGGGAAGTGGGCAGGTCGTCGGCCTCGACATCAACACGGGCATGCTTGCCGTTGCTCGATCCCTCCCGACGGGCGCTGGACCGCGTATCGACTGGCACGAGGGAAGCGCGCTCGAAATGCCGTTCCCTGACGCCACCTTTGATCTGGTTCTTTGCCAGCTCGGACTGCAGTTTTTCCCGGACCGATCGAGTGCGCTACGTGAGATGTTCCGGGTGCTGGTGCCTGACGGCCGACTGGCCTTAAGCGTTTTCAGCGCTATTGAGCGCACTCCTGCGGCAAAGGCGCTGGTGGACGCCTTGGATCGACACCTCGGTGCAGGCGCTTCGGCAACGAAACGGTCCGAGCATTCACTCGCCGATGCGGACGAGCTTTACCAATTGGTGGCCGGGGCGGGATTTCGTCAGGTGACCATCCACACGACGACACAGAACATCCGATTCCCCTCGTCAAAGGAATATGTGCGACTACAGCTGGCAGCGACTCCGCAGGCAGGGCTGGTCAGCGGAATGGATGCCGGACACCGCGACGCTATCATCGCAGCGATTATGGGTGATGTAAGTTCTTCGCTGGCAATCTATTCAATTGGAGGGGAGCTGATGTTCCCCCAAGAGGCTCACGTCGTGCTCGCACGCAAATAGCGCAGCTGATTCTGCGGCATCCGGTGTTCAATAGCGCCCACGGAAGTGAGCCTAATTAGAGGAGGAGCGTAGCAGCCCCTCCTCCTTGGCAGCAACCTCGAAGGCCTTCCTCACGTCGTCGGGCGTGCGCTCGCCTTCAATGAGGCCATACAGACATCGACCGCCGCCTTCCACTTAGATCCCCGCTTGGTCCACTTCATGAGTTCTATAGCGGCACCCTCGACATTGGTGCAGACGAAGGTGAGCCCAGGTTGGTCGGTTTCGATAAAGACCGGAGGGTGAATCCAATGGATGGCCATGATACCTCCTACTCAGGCGAGAGATACATCTCCGCCTCCTTAGCGGCAGCCACGAAAGCCTTTCGGATCACGTGAGGGTCAATCGGATCGCCCTCCAGTGCTGACAGGCAGAGGGTCCACGCCTTGTGCCAGTGAGGTCCTCTCCGGGTCCACGTCTTGAGCTGCTCAAGGGCTGCCCTCGCATTGTTGCAGCCATGCCTGGCACCGTCCGTTTCAGACTTCACGAACACTGGAGGGACGAACCAAAGGGTTGCCATGATACCTCCTACTCAGGCGAGAGATATACGGTCGCCTCCTTGGCCGCCGCCTCAAAGGCTTCACGGACTCTTGGGGGGACACTGCCCTCGAACGCGTCAACGCATAATTGGACCGCTTTCGTCCACCTCGGCCCCTTTGTGTCCCACGCCATGAGTTCCTCGGCGGCTCCCTCGACGTGGCTGACCCCATGGCGAGTGGCCGGACGCTTCGCCTTCACGTAGACCGGGGGAGAGAACCAGAGGAGTCTCATGAGGAGTAGATTAGGGGATGCTCACATGTTTGGTAGAGGCGGATCACAGCGGCGGCTCGGTCGATATCTCTGGCCGGCCTCATTTCCGGTGAAGCCGTCGCTTACCGCCCCATTTTCGAGGCCGACAGAAGTTCTTCCTCGTCCACCACTCCGGCGCCAGTTCGGACCGCTCGGTTACCCTCCCGAAATGCCTTTCAACAAAGTCTTTGAAATCGTTCTCGCCAAGTTGCAGTTGAGGAGATCCGAACTTAGGCGTTTTGCGGTTTACGCGAACGGTCGTCGGCCTACGGAACAAAGCGCGAAACTGCACGCCTTGGAGCGAAGAAACGTCAGCTTTGGGGCCAAAGACATGATCGCTTACGATGCCAGCTTCGCCTTTTGTGCGGATCGCTTCGGCGGCTTCTTTTTGCTGAGCGCCAGCAGACTCGCGGACAGTTGCCCACGATGGATTTTATCTTATCGTTTGCCACCGCCCACCTCCATCTATCTTGCGGCAGCTAGGCGGCAACGCGAATGTCGACTTCCACCGTGCGTCCTAGCGCGGAGAAGGCCGCTTCCAACTGTTCAAGTCTGGATCTGTGATCAAGCCTGAACAGGCGGTCGACAGACTCCCTCTTCCAATCCAATCGCCTGGCCAATTCAGCTCGCGTTATATCCGAATCCCTGAGCGACCAATAAAGATTCAGCTTCAGCCAAGTCAGTGCCGGTAAATCGATGACCAAACCCGGTTGGCCATCTGGGCGAGGGACGTCCTCACCATCGTCGATCATACTTGCCAGTGCGGTCTCTATGGCATCAACTGCGTGCTGGCGCACACCCTGCTCATCCTCTGCGAACGTCACCACAATTGGCAATTGCGGGCATGTAATGAGCAGCGTTCCGTTGTCGTCCGGTTCCACGTTGATGCGATATCCAGCCATCACTTCAATCCCAACTACTTTTTGACTGCATTGACCAGGCCTGTTCCGAGTTCCTTGCCAGCGTCATGCATTGGCAATTCCGACTTGCGATCACCACGGCGGATGATCAGGTGGCCGGAGCCGCCCTTCTTGCTTTCGAAGGTGCAACCCTGCGCAGCGAGCCATTTCTTAAGTTCCTTGCTGTTCACGCATATAAGGAACTCCACACAAATGTTGAAGTCAACATAAATGTGGAATATCCTAGGCGTGGGCGCCGGTAACCTGCGCAATGGGGCCCTCAGAAGCCCTCCCTTTACCAAGGGCAAGGGAGAGGTCGAGAGTTCAATCCTAGCCGGCGCGCAAAGATGCGCAACGGGGATCGACCGCCGCCACCTTGTCTCAGTTTGAAGTTCGGCCGCGGGTGGCGAAGGTTTTGCCAATCGCGTGTTTGCAGCGTATGCTTTGATATCGGCCGCCAGTGCTGCGGATGCAGCCGACAGTAAGAGGGTACGTGCTCTTGCCCGTCAGGGAGAGAGACGTGTCCCTTCCTCGCAATCATCTGTTGAAAGCCCTCTCCCCAGAGGATTTCGCGCTGCTGCTGCCGTCAATGCATCATGTCCAACTGGACCTCAAAGCCCAGCTGGAGGTGCCGCATCAGCCGATCGGGCATGTGTATTTTCCAGAGGCGGGTATCGCTTCGGTGGTCGCCACCATGACTGGAGGGCGGCAGAGTGAAGTCGGGATCATTGGCTATGATGGCATGACAGGCGTTGCCGTCATTCTCGGCCAGGACAGCTCTCCCAACGAAACCTACATCCAGGTCGCAGGCAGCGGCTGGTGCCTGCCGGTTGAGAACCTTCGGTCTGAGGTGGCAAAGAGCCAGTCGCTTGGCGCGTCGCTGCTTGCCTATGCCCACGCCTTCCTCGTCCAGTCGTCGCGAACGGCACTGGTCAATGGCCATTCCAAGATCGAGGAACGGTTGGCCCGCTGGTTGCTGATGGTCCACGACCGAACCGAGGGCAACAAGATCCAGCTGACGCATGAATTTCTGGCGACCATGCTCGGCTCTCGGCGCCCCGGCGTTACCACCGCCCTGCAAATGCTGGAATATCGGGGGCTGGTTCACGCCAGGCGCGGCGAGATCACGATCGTCGACCGTTCCGGAATGATAAAGCTCACACATGGCGCCTATGGCGACGAGGAGCAGCGTCACTTCGGCTGATGCATGTCGCGCACAAGCATGCCCCTCGGGGACTGACCCAGGGCCTGACCCAAGGGCGTGCAGCGGTTTTCCGATTACCACATGCATGAAAACAACATCCTAAAGCGCGTCGCATGAGGCCGGTCAAACGCGACGTGCTCTGCCTGATTGTCCGAAATCAGACATATGCTTGAAGGCCGCAGCATGTTAGACGAAAGTCGTAGTGTTGGCAGGGAGGAACTGTTGATGAGCCACACTTTTCACACAGTCACGGTTGAAGGCGCGGCGGAGGCCTATGTCCTTTCCAGAGGCAAGGCTCGGTATCTCTCGATCGCGCAGGCGATCCGCGCCATTCGAACACTCATGCCGGCTTGCAAGGCCACCAACCACGAGTTGGAGGAGATGCTGGCGGCAGCATGCGTCGTGCACGGCGTGCCCGTCGCTTTCGACGCCACAACAGCCGATAGCCCAGAACCACGGCTCCATTCTTAGGCCGGAAATGTCCGCGCCGCTGCAGAAGCCAAATTCATTGGATGTCCGGCAAGCGATTGTCGGCTACCTGATCGATCACGTTGACAATCCGAGCGTTTCGATCTTCGAGGTGACCATCGCCGTGAGGGAGATGTTTCCACACTGCGAACTCACGGATTGGCAAATTGGCGATCTCATTGCGCGAAGCGCCATCGACGCGGGATTTGTGGTCGATTTCGATGCGGTCCCCTAGACGCGTCTGGGTAGCAGCATAGTGGCGTTCCGCATTCGCCTCGATCTCGCCGCGGACCAGGCTGGTAGCGCACATCGTTCCGGGGTCGCAGGTTTCCCGAGCGGACTTGCGCGTCGCCGGCCTGTCGAGCGCGGCCGATTCTGGATCAATCCTGAGCGGGAGCCTGCTATAATCCCGTATGGCCGCTCGCATAGTGGTTATCCTGGCGCTGCTTTCCGCCTTCGCCTACGGCTTCGCAAAACTCGTGGAACGTTATGGCGACGCTGGCGACAAGCCGACTGCGTGTGAAAAATGGCCACAGCCTGATTGTCCAGTCCCAAACGCGCCGCCCCAAGAAGAAACCAGGCCTTGAGCGGGCGTTGGCGGGCGCCGCCAAACATCGGCGTCGATAGGCCGTGGCAGCCGGTTCGCGCACAGCCGGTGGAACAAGAATTGCTCAGCATCGTTGAGATAACTAGGCAACCCGTCGCGGCAGCATCAAGCACCGCAGCTGAAGGTTGCTTGGAGGCTATTATGGGAAAGCAACTTACATTGGCTGCGGCAGGCACGCTTCTGCTCGTCGGTGTCAGCGCCGCTGCCGCTCAGGACGTCATTATTCAACCCGAGCATGACACCGTGATCCGCGAATACGTGAAAAAGAAACCGGTGGCATCACTCAGCCTTCCTGGCGTCGAACTCAACATCGGCACAGCTTTGCCCGAAACAGTCGAGCTTTACGAGGTGCCGGACGTTCAGTACCGCTACGTCGTCATCGATGGCCGAACTGTCCTGGTCGATCCAGGTACCCGCAAGATTGTGAAGGTCTACGACTGACGTGACCCCACGCTGAAGCCCGTCGTGCCGAAAGGCGCGGCGGGCTGGCGCCTTCCCGATATGCCGATGGCAGAGATAGAAGGTGCAATATCGCGCTGGAACAGTCATGCAACGGCGTGAATTGCGAAATGCGTAAAATCCCGACAGACACCGGCGAGCAAACTCCCGCGAACAGTTCCGAATATATTGGAAGATGCTGATTTTTATCGATGCTGGTGATTGCCGGCTTCCCTCACCACCTTGACCTCCACCGTCATGCCGAGAAAGCTCGACGCGCTGCCGCAGTAGCTTCCCGAAAGTGGGATGGCTTGCCTGGGATGCCTGGCCACAGCCACCCGGATCAGATCCCGGTTGCCGACAATACCGTTGGTGGGATCGAACTCGACCCAACCCGCGCCGGGCAAATAGACCTGGCACCAGGCATGCGTCGACCCGCCGCCGACGACAGAACCGCTGTCGCGGTTCGGCACATAGACATAACCGGTCACAAACCGGGCGGCAAAACCGAGCGAACGAACCGCTTCCATCATGAACAGCGCAAAGTCTCGGCATGTGCCTCGACGCAGGTGCAAGGTCATCAGAGGCGGTTGCGTCCCTGATTCAGTTCGACGCGAATAAACAAAGCTCTCGTGGATGGCGTAGCAAAGCGTCATCAGCAATTTGCCGGTCTCGGTGCGCCCTTTGGCGCTCACGAACTGTCGTGCCCATTTGCCGATCTCGTCGCCATCATCGAGGTGATGGCGCTCGATGGTTTGGCTGAGGTCGGTTGCCTCGTCGGGATCATAGGAAAATGGATAGCTGAGTGCTGTGTCATCGATACGGAAATCGGGCGCATGCTGCGGCGTGTGATCGAGCCGAATGTCTGTCACGAAACGCAGTTCGTCGCCCGAGCCGTTGAAATCGATTACGGCAACGCAGTTTCCGAAAACGTCGTGGATCCAGCCAATCTCTTTCGGCTCGGGGTCGACTAACAGGGCGTGATCCAGAAGTCGCTGATCGAAACTGTCGCGCGGCCTGAACATCAGCCGGTGCTCGCCGAATGTCACCGGCTGCGTATAGCGATAGACGGTCGTGTGCTTGACTGAAAAGATCGGCATTGGCTTGCGTCGACCACCTGCGATATCAGCGCCATCATATAAACTTTTTTGATGTGCAGCGGACAAAATGGGGCTGCCCCTCAAGACGGCCGTATCAGGCGGACTGATGAACAGATCGGCGCGGCTAGCGCCGAATTGATCATCCATGCTGGCCCGCTGTTCTTGGTTCTGTCGGCAGCATGGCCGCGAAAAAAGCAGCGGACTTGCGCCGCAGGCCTTTTGCAATCTCTAATTGGTAGACTCTCTCAAGACCGGGGAAGTTAATCCTTGCGCCGCGGAGGGGCCAAGGCGAGGAACGTCGCAAACGGGAGGAAGCAATGAATGAAGACTACGAATTGGCCATAGACCACGACAAGCCTTACGAAATAACTGCTTTCGCTAAAAAGCACGGCCTTACGACAAGGGCTGCCGAGCTGATCCTTTTCGCCTATAGCCCGTCCCGAGCGGCGTGCGATACTGCCGCAACGGCTTTCCTCACCGCCGTCGCCGTGCAAGCCAAGAGACAATCGGCGCGCTAGCCGATCGTGACATCGGGGCGTCGCGGCGATCGTATTTTGATGCTGGTGGGACAGCGCCCCTCTGTCCTGCCGGACATCTCCCCCACAAGGGGGGAGATTGGCAATGTCACTGTGGGCGCCCTCTTTGCGACGTCGGAGATTGGCGAAAGCGGTCCCGACATCCGATTTCCCCCCAAGTGGGGGAGATGTCCGGCAGGACAGAGGGGGGCGCCTCCCTCCGCCATCAACGGTTCTGCACCGTCGTGACGCTCTGAGGTAACGGCATGGATCCTAGGGGCTGCGCCGCGTCGCTTCGCTCCTTGCTTCGCCCTAGCTAGGACGACGAAGGCGCGCCGATCGACGGCGCAGCCTGGATATTGAAGACTCAGGTGAGGCTTCTGGACCAGTCGTCTACCTGGCGCTCTGCCTCTTCCTTGGCGATTCCATACCGCTCCTGAATGCGTCCTGCGAGTTGGTCACGATTGCCCTCGATGCGATCAAGGTCATCGTCGGTAAGGTCGCCCCATTGCTCCTTGGCCTGGCCTTTGAACTGCATCCATTTTCCCTTGATTTGATCCCAGTTCATGAATTCCTCCTTTGTTGTCTAGAGGAAATGCAACTGGACACCACATGTTCCCAAACAGCGGATCGCCATGACGATTATTGCCGATGACGATTGTCATTGGCGACGCGGCAAACACGCCGCCGGCCGGAGCCAGCGGGGCGAATTGGAGCAGGACGGGAACGATCCGCGTCTTGAAATCACACTCGCCGGAAAGGTCCCTCAGCCGGATCAGCTGGCGCGCGCCAAGGCTATCGATATGACGTTGTCTGCATCCGCCCCCGGCAGATCGAACAGCATCGGAAGTTGGCGGGTCATGGCCATTTCAACGATCAACTCTTCGATGGAAGCTGTCGGCAGATCGGTCTCGAGACTATTCGAGATCATCGAGGCAAGCTTGTGGACTGGCACTGGTGCCGACTTCGCACGGTCGTCGAGCAACCTGCTGATTTCGATTACAACGTCTGCGTCAATGCTCTTTGGCAATTCGCGCATGGCTTTTCCTCCCTGCCCATATCATGCGCGTGCCTGAGGGCTGAGTCTCGAAAAATCGACGTATGGACTTAACCAGATACGTGCTTCGACCCGATTGCTTTGGCCGGGCGCTCGGGCCTGCGGCGAAAAAGCGAACTGCATTGGTGTCGCATGCGGCAACGAATTCGCCCGTTTTGCGTTGGCCAATCGTACATCGTGAGCAAACGTGACCAAAGGAGAGTAAGCATGACAGCCGACGCGGCGAAGCTCTATCCCCGCCACCGGGATCGGATCTCCGGCAGCGAAGCTTATATGGTAAGGCATTTTGCCCGACAGAACGGCATCACCCCAGCGCAAGTCCATCAGTTGATCAAGAGATATGGAAGCAACCGCGCCAGGCTGGTGGCTGCGGCGAAGGAGCTTCGCGCGTCGCTCCGACCGGATGTCCCCAAGGCCATGCTCGCCTCGGGGCGCCGCGCCGGGCGTCTCAGCGCCAGTGTTGATGCTGGAAATGGCTTAGGGACGCAGTGAGCGGACTGCGGAAAACAATCTAGCCGACGACTTCGTTTCAGACTTTTCGATCCTGGCCGCCGTCGCCGGCTTCTGTTTGCGATTTACTTGCTTCAATGGTCGCCTCCAGGTCGGACCGGCTGCCATATCGAACCGAGTAGGCTCGTGTAAATTCGGCGCCCAACAGAAAGATCTCGGACGAATAGAAGACCCACAGCAGCACGACGAGCAGTGCACCGGCTGCCCCGTATGACGAAGCGATGGCGCTGGTCCCGATATACCAGCCGATCAGTGACTTGCCGATCGTGAAGAGAAACGCCGTCGCTACGGCGCCGACGCCAACGTCGCGCCATTGCAGCGCGCGGTCGGGCAGTATCTTGTAGATTGCCGCAAACAACAGGGCGATCATGGCAAACGACACGATCCCGTTGATTGCGCTCAGGATGAGGGTGCCAAAGGGCAGATATGCGTTGATGATATCGCCAAGCGCCGAAATTGCAGCGCTTACGACGAGGGATACCAGCAGCAGAAAGCCAAGCGCCGCGACGAGACCCAGGCTGGCAGCGCGCGCCCGAACGAGCCGTGAAATCGATGTGCCAACCGGTTTGACTTTCCAGATCTCGTTCAGGGCAACCTGCATTTCGCCGAAGACGCCGGATGCGGCAACCAACAGCGTGACGAGCCCCAAAATGCTGGCAAGAGTTCCCGCCTCTTTTTGTGACGCGTTCTCGATTGTCGCTTGCAAAAGCTCGGCGCTCTGCGGACCCATCAGGCCCGCCAGCTGGGCCGAAAGCGCCAGTTGTGCGGCATCGTTTCCGAAGGCCATGCCTGCGATGGCGACAACGATGAGCAGGATCGGCGCAAGCGAGGTCGTGGCATAAAACG
Organism: Mesorhizobium sp. WSM4806; assembly: GCF_055811635.1. Lineage (NCBI taxonomy): Bacteria > Pseudomonadati > Pseudomonadota > Alphaproteobacteria > Hyphomicrobiales > Phyllobacteriaceae > Mesorhizobium > Mesorhizobium sp. WSM4806. The sequence continues at coordinate 90,964 of NZ_JBVVQZ010000003.1, forward strand.
CCATCGCTGCGCCGTGGCTCAAGGCATTGTCATTGATGAAGCCGACAATGCTCTCCTTAAGGAGCGTCCAGCCCTCTTTCGCCACATCCCACATGTTTGCCTCGCCTGCTTCTCAAGCAAATAGAGGCAGTGCCGCGGCGGACCAGACCGTGGCAGGTCGCAAACCTCTATAGGATTGGGAGCTGGAGGTCGCTCGGCAGCGACCGCTCACAGTCCCTTTCAGGATCAGTCGAAGAACCAAATCCTCTGTGCAGAGCAATCAGGTGACGGATCCCGGCTTGTTTGGCGCGACCTGCCCCGCGGCTCTTCTTGTGAGACCATCCTGCGTCGGGAAGGCCGCGAATGCCGCGATGGCCAGATAGACCGGAATCCCCAATTCGAGGATTTCCTCGAACACTGTCGAGGTATCGTTCCGGGCAAGATGGATGCCGAGAAATGTGAGATTTGACGGCGCCCCGTCGATGACCTTCGAAAGGACGGCGCAACCGATAGCGGCGGCAATGGCAACGGCAGTCGCCTCGCCGTGGCGAAGCCCGTGCACAAAGCTACGGAGGCCGTCTTTGAGGAGAAAATAGAAGGCAACGGCGAGGGCGATAACGACCGTCGCGCCGATCAGCTTTTCCAACAGCGGAACGTCAGGCGAAATGTAGAGGGTGGTCTTGGTGATGTTGTGGGTGGTGAAATGCGCATGGAAATCCAGCTCGCGCAGGCACATCGCGATCGAGATGGCAACGAGATACCAGCGCTTGAGCAGCTCCCGATAGGACATTTCCCGCACAAGCGTCGCCACGACGATCAGGTAACCGGCGGCCGAGAAGACTTCGATGGGACCGCCCTCGCTGAGGTAGAACTTCCGTATGTCTTCGGGAAGAAAGGCGAGCGGCAGGGCGATGAGAAAGACGAGCACCAGCAGCGCAAGGCCCATTTGAATGAAATAATGGTCCTTGCCGTAACCGGTCTTTCTTTCGCTCCATGCCATGTCTGTCTCGCCCATGTCTGTCGCACCGACTCTCTATTGATCGTGATTTCACTCAATTTGAAAGATTGGGCCTTTGTCAAGTTGCCGCTCCGCATGCCGCGCCCGATGCCCGGCCGCTTGCCGGCGCTCTGATGGCATGACTGCGCAAGCGTGACGAGCCTGGTCCGGCCTAGCGCGGTGATGGCTGTCCTGTCCAGAAACGTGCCTTTGTAGCGACGACGACCCGTTCGCTCACGCCACCGATCGCCGCCATCGACCCTGCGGCGGTGTTAATCGATCGACACCCCACCGCCTGTTGCGTAGAGGCGCTGTTGGACGCTCTCACGATCCAACCAACGGAACTGTGACAGTTGTCGCATAATTGATCGGATATTGGTCGAAGTACGGGAACTCGATCACGAAAGCATATCTGGCCGTGAGATGCGCCATGCGGAAGCCGCCGCTGGGAGGGTCGATTGCTATCGTCACATCGACATCTTTCAATCCCAAACCCAGCAATTTTTCTGTGGCTATGGCCTCTATTTCGGCCTCGGTCAGCGAGTTCTTCAAATGCAGCGCACGTGAGGACGTTTCCAGCGTATAGCGAACGCTGGACATGGCATTCAGAGCCCAGCCGAATGCGAAGATACCGAACAAAAGCATTATCAGAAAAGGTGCGATCAGCGCGAATTCCAGCCCAGTCCCGCCTGATGCATCACGGCTGAACGCTCTCGCGATCCGCTTAGCGGACACGGATCACCTCTTGATGGCCGATCTCGCGAGAAAGAGAAAACGCGCCAAAAATGAAGGGCGGGGACCAGGTCGCCGTCGCTTTTATTTCCACGAAGACCGAGGGAGCTTTCGTCCCCCCGTTGCACAGGCTCGATGCATCGACCACGGTGCTTCCGCACATGTATTTCCGGCCCAGTGTAACCTGTGCGCCTTCGGGATGGTTTTCCCAACTTGAAAGGGCGACGGCTTGGGTGGCCGCGTCGTCGGTTGCTCCCTCCATCACAAGATTTGCCGCCGTCTTGACGCTTGCGCGCATCGACAGCGAGCTTGATACGAAAGACCAGCCGTCAATGATGCCGAAAAGCACCAGGCAAAGGATCGGCACAATCAGGGCAAACTCCACCGCAGCAACACCCGAATCGTTCCGGAAAATCCGACCTGACCGCCGTTCCATGACGATTACTCGACAAGGTGAACGGATTGCGCGGCTGGGATCTCTCGCATTCCGAGGCTCGTGCAGTCCTGCTTGATGCTTGTAGCGCCGGACCACTCGATCGTATCGGCGACGACCTGTGTGCAACCACCTTGGCCCGAGAAATTGCCGAGATATTTAACCGCCTGCGTTGGAAAATACAGAACACCGGTCAAAAGCGAATCCGCCGTGCCATTAAACGTGTTCGATCCCGCCAGGTTTGCTCTGTCGCCGTAAAACAGCACACCCGAATAGGTGCCTGACGTCGGTGCGCTAAGCTTGACGGTGGCCGTGCCGTTCATGCTGACGCCGGAGCTGCCGGCCAGATAGATGATGACTCCGTCGCCGGAAATATTTGCGTTCGCGCCTGCTTTGAAATCGCCCCCCTCAACGACATATACCCCAGGCGAGAGCGTTACACTGCCGCTCAAGCTGAGCCCCTTGCAGTATCTTCCAGGTTGCAAGGTCGACTGATTGTCGTTTTGACAAGGATTCGTGGCTGGCGGCGCCGGCAAGTCGGCAAAAGGATCTGCAGCGGGCAGCGCCTGGGTAAGCGGGTTCGCGCAAACGGTTTTTACAACGTTGCTCAATGAAACACCGCCTGCCGATATCAGGCAATCGGCCTCCAGATATGCCGACCCTTGAAGCTTGAGGGCGTCCGCGGCGATTGAATCTGACATGACGGAGCAGCCGGTCAGCTTGAGGTTCGAACTGCCGGAAAATAGCGCCGCTCTCGAAGCGGAAGGATTCAGCGCCAGAACGCAGGCTTTTGACGCGTCCGTGATAAGAGCCACTGCCCTTGCCTGTGCGCCGACCGCGCTTTGACTGAAGATCGATGTGAAAAATCGATCGAGCGTCTGATGGACGACTACTTCAACAGCCTTTTTTGCGACATTCGGTCCGGACGATGGAGGCGTGAAGACCTCGATTGTGCCTGTCGATGGTCCCCAGCCGTTCGTGATCGCTGACAGTGTCGCGGCCGAGACAATCATTGGCTTGTCGGATCCCGAAATTTTTTCCAAAGCGCCAGCATAGGCTGCCGCATCTGCCACCGCCTGTAGCTTCAGGCTGCTGTAATACCAGTAGGAAGTCTCGACACCGAGTCCCGCCCCGCCGACAACAATCGGCAAAGACAGGGCAAAAATAATAGCAACGTTGCCGCTCTCGCTGATTCGTCGCGGACAGCTGAAAAAACGCCTGAAGGTATCGCCACCCCATCCCATTTGCCTATTCAAGCAGCGATGCATAAAGGAATGACTAAGATTTTCACTCGATTTGTTAGCTGCGCCATCCGCCGACGTTGAACCAGCTCTTTCCAGTTCCCGGGGGCATGCGCAAGAAATTATCGACGGCGGCCGGTTTCGTTGGCAAAAGGCTGCCGTTCCCTGCTATTCCCCTAAAAATCAAAAGCAGTGGACTTGCGCATGACTAATGTCGCCTTGACCGGGCTTGCCCGCGATCTCGCCAAGCGCGCTGCGGAAGGCCGACCGGTGCGCATCGGCGTCATCGGCTCCGGCGAGATGGGCACCGACCTGGTGACGCAAGGCATGCTGATGCCGGGCATTTCGGTGTGCGCCGTCTCGACCCGCCGCCCGCACACCGCGCGTGATGCCATCCGCATCGCCTATGGCGATGAGGCGATGGCGCGCGAGGCCGATACGCCGTCGAAACTCAGCGAGGCGATAGAGAGCGGAAAAATAGCCATCACCTCGAACGAGATGCTGGTCACCAATCCGCTGATCGACGTCGTCATCGACGCCACCGGCAAGCCCGGCGTCGCCGCGGATTTCGACCTGATGGCGATGCAGCACGGCAAGCATCTGGTGATGATGAATGTCGAGGCCGACGTCACCATCGGCGTTTATCTGAAGCAGCAGGCCGACCGGCTCGGCGTCGTCTACTCGGTCGGCGCCGGCGACGAGCCGTCGAGCTGCATGGAACTGATCGAGTTCGCCTCCGCGCTCGGCTACACCATCGTCTGTGCCGGCAAGGGCAAGAACAACCCGCTCAACCATGACGCCGTCCCTGACGACTATCGCGCGGAAGCGCTGCGCCGCAACATGAACCCACGCATGCTGGTCGAGTTCGTCGACGGCTCGAAGACCATGGTCGAGATGTGCGCCATCGCCAACGCCACCGGGCTGGTGCCCGACATTGCCGGCATGCACGGTCCCAAGGCCGACCGCGATGAATTGGCCAAGGTGCTCATCCCGCGCGCCGACGGCGGCATCCTGTCGAGGAAGGGCGTCGTCGACTACACCATCGGCAAAGGTGTGGCGCCCGGCGTCTTCGTGATCGTCGAGGCCACCCATCCGCGCATCATCGAGCGCATGGACGATCTGCATATCGGCCATGGACCCTACTACAGCTTCTTCCGGCCCTATCATCTGACCTCGCTGGAAGTGCCGCTCACCGCCGCGCGCATCGTGCTCTATGGCAAGCCGGACATGGTGCCGCTGTCGAGGCCGGTTGCCGAAGTCTGCGCCGTGGCCAAGCGCGATCTGGCGGCGGGAGAGACATTCGACGCGATCGGCGAGACCTGCTACCGCTCCTGGACGATGACTGTCGAGGAGGCCCGCGCCAACCGCGCCGTGCCGGTCGGCCTGCTCGAAGGCGGCAAGGTGCTGAGACCGGTCAGCAAGGGCGAGCTGCTGACATCAGCCAATGCCGCGCCCGACCCGACCACCAGGCTGTTCGCCTTGCGCCGGCTGCAGGACGAGATGCTGTATGGGGCGGGGTAGTGCGCAGAATTTTGATGCCGGCGGACAGCGCGCCCCTCTGTCCTGCCCTCTTTGCCAAAACTTGGCATCTCCCCCACTTGGGGGGAGATTGGCAGCTTCTGGCGGCCACTCACCACTGCGATGTTGGAGATAGGCGAAAGCCGGCGTGACGTCCGATCTCCCCCCAAGTGGGGGAGATGTCCGGCAGGACAGAGGGGGGCGCGAAGGATCGCTACGGAACGTTTGTTATTGCAACTGATCGTCGACCTTCGCCGCCGGCGACTCGCAAAGCCGCCGCTATTTTCCCAGTTCGATCGACCGCAGCCGTGCCGCCTCCACCGCTTCGGTGAGCAGGTGGATCAGCCGGTCCTCGCCCATCAGCACGGCAAGTGCGGCGGCCGTTGTGCCGTTGGGGCTGGTCACCTGCTGGCGCAGCACGCCCGCATCTTCGCCGCTTTCGGCGGCGAGCGAGGCGGCGCCATAGACCGTCTGCACGGCCAGCAGCCTGGCGGTTTTGGCTGGCAACCCGGCCGTCTCGGCAGCCACCGCCAGTGCTTCGATGAAATGGAAGACATAGGCCGGGCCAGACCCTGACACCGCCGTCACCGCGTCCATCAGGCCCTCGTCGTCGATATCTGTCACTTCGCCGCTCGCCGAGAGCAGATCGGCAACGAAACGTTTCGTATCGATGAAAACCAGCCGGTTGGAAAACACCACCATCATGCCCTTGCCGATCGCCGCCGGCGTGTTGGGCATGCAGCGCACGATCGGCGCGCGATCGCCCAGAATGGCCTCGAAAGTGGCGACCGGCGTTCCGGCGGCGATGCTGAGGAAGGTGGTGCGGCCATCGTTGAAGCGCTTGTAGGCGGCGGTCACCTCACGGATCACTTGCGGCTTCACCGCAATGACGATGAGGGCCGGCACCGCGTCCGCCGGAATGCCGCCGGCATCCGAGGCAGCATTGCAACCCAGCGCTTCAGCGCGCTTGCGCAGATCGGCATTGGGCTCGACCACGAAGACCGCCGCCGGGGGGAGCTTGCCCGATTTCAGCCAGCCGGAGAGCATGGCGTAGCCCATATTGCCGCAGCCGGCGAGAACAAGCCTGATCGTCATGGAAAACCTCCGCAGAGCATTGGGCCTAAAAGTGGGTACCGGTTTTGGCAAAATCCGATGCTCAAACCAAAAGATGTTCTCCCATAGACCCTCGCGACTAGGCGGGAAAGCCCCTGGTGGGACGGAGGATCAGGACGGACCACGGACCGCCATCGGCCGCAGCGACACTTGCCTCAGGCCGAACATGCCGAACACGAAGAGCAGCCAGACCGGGTCGGCGCGATGGAAGAAGAAGCTTTCGAGGAAGGCGTTCAGCGCTGCGAACAGCACCACCATCATGAAGAAGTCGCCGAGATAGATGTTCTCCTTGCGCAAGGGAATGCGCATGTAATCGCGCAGCGGCGCGACCAGGAACGTGTAGACCGCCACGCACAGCGCCGGGATGCCCATCAGCACGGCGATGTCGAGATAGCCGTTATGGCCGTGCACGATGGTTCTGATGTCCCAGGCGCGGTCGAAGGGCTGGTCCTGGTTCAACAGCAGCGGCGTGCCCCAGAAGCTCTCGAAGCCATAGCCGGTCCATGGCCGCTTCGCCAGCATCTCGCCGGCGAACTCCCAAAGAGTCGTGCGCCCGGTGTAGGTCAGGTCGGGGAAATAGAATGCAGCCAGATGCTTCACCGGCGGCAGGAAGACGATGCCCAGCGTGCCAATCGCTGCGGCGATGATGGCCAGCGCGAACAGGATCGGCGTGCCAAGCCGCATGCCGATGAGGCTTGGCAGCACGACGATCAGGATCGAAAACGGCACCAGTCCGGCCGTCGTCTTGGAACCGGTGTGCAGCATGAAGATCATCGCCGCGCAAAAGATCGATGCGCCCCAGAGCCGCTGTCCGCGCCGGTAGAGGTACAGCCCGGCGAAGCTGAAGCAGGCCATGACGGGCCCGGCGATGTTCTTGTGGGTGAACACGCCGCGCCACAGGCCGGCATGTTCCGGCTCCAGCGACGCGGCGGTGTGCAGCGCCTCGTTTGGAAAGACGATGAGCCCGATATAGGACAGGCCCATGACGACGACGATGGTGAAGATGATGACTTTCGAGAAAGCTTCGGCGTCGCGCGGCAGCGCCAGGATCGTCGCCATCGTCAAAATGCCGATCAGCGTGAAGAAGGCGGCGCGCATGGCAGACGGCGGATCGGTTGCCATCACCACCGAGAACATCAGGAAAGCCAGCATCAGCAGCCAGGACGGGCTGAGCAGCGAGCGCACCACGCGCGGGTCGGCAAAAGCCATGAGCGAGAAGACCGAGATCGCGCCAAGCGAGCCGAAGCCGAGCTGGTTGACGATGTCGCCGCCATCGCCGGTCGTTGCGGCGCCGGCCGGCTGGAACGGACGGAACGACACCAGGATGACGGTGAACAGCAGCGCGGCGACCGCGGTCGCGACACCGTCGCGTGTGAAGGCCGCGCTGAGCGGCGCGCGTTCAGTTCTTCTCAGGCTGCCGGTATTGCTCATTGGCGTATCCGAATTCGGCAAGCACGCGGCCGACAGCGACATGGATTGGGTATAAGGCCGTCGCCAACGACCCCGTCCGCGCCAGCCTGGCCCCGCCGCGAAACGGCGAGACGGCAAGCAGCGCCAGGCTCTTCAAGAAAACCCTGGTGCCGGCGAACGGCGTGCCGGCCCGCTTCTTCTTCTCGACCAGTGTCGAGATGACGCCGTTGCGCAGGCTGCGGGCACGGATCCAATCGGCCTCGATGCGCCGGGCCGGAACTGTTTCATGCACTTGCGCTTCCGCGCACCAGCCAAGCACAAAACCTGTTTGTGCCGCCCGGCTCAGGAAATCGGAATCGCCGCCGCCCATGAAGTTGAATTTCAGGTCGAGGAAGGGCGGCCCCATGGCGGTGAGCACGTTGCGGCCGACCAGCAAATTGCCGGAGGAATACAGCGCGGGCACCCGCCCGGTCTGCCGATAAGGTGGCGCAAAGACCGGGTGCTCGGCCCAACTGGCATGGGCCGCGTCGGCAAACACAGGCATTTGCGGGCCACCGACAATATCGGCACCGAGCGTCTCGGCCGCATGGCACATGCGCTCGAGCCACTGCGGATCGGCGATCTCGTCGTCGTCGATGACCAGCAGGTGGCTGAAGTCAGGAAAGTGGAGGATAGCCGTCTGCCAGCCGGCATTGTAGGCGCTGCAATTGCCGCGCTCATGCGCGACGATCACCATGCCCGGGATGTCGCCGCCCTCGAACAGCGGCAGCGCCGCCCTGGCGCCGGCGCGCGCCTCGGCTTCGTTCTCGATGACGATGATTGCGAAACGTCTGCCGGTTTCCTGGGCCTTGAGCGATGCCAGCGTCGCCAGCAGTTGCTCGGGCCGTTTGAAGGTCGGCAGCGTAACGACCGCCTCGACAGCAGCGGCGACAAGTCCCGGCGACCGCCCTGCGATCGATACCGATCCGTCCGATGGCAAAGGGATCATCCGTGTCCAGCCCGGGATGGTGAGTTTGGCTCTCGATAGCATCGCGGTGATAACGTTTCGTTAATCACCTTCGCGGACAAGCCGGCAAATCGGCAACGCCGGGCCACCAGATAGCTTCACTTAATCAAGGCTTCACCGCGCCTTGCTAACCAATCAGCGCTGGAAGGTGAGATGCATCTGCTGTTCGCCACATCGATCGTGCCCGACGGGGCCCTTGCCTCGGGCTACGAGATCGCCAATGCCGCGATCATCGCCGCGTTGCGGCGCGCCGGCGCGCGGGTCACGGTGATCGGCTTCACCTGGCCGGGCAAGCCTGCGAGCGATCCGCAAAACACCATCGTACTCGGCGCCGTCGATGTGCGCACGGAAACCGCCTCATCGCTGCAAAAGCTCGCCTGGGTTGCAAGGGCGATGCTCTCCGACCTCACTTTCGCGTCGGTCAAGCTGCGCGTGGTCAACGACAGCGATGTCCGCGCCGCCGTCAAACGCGCCGGCCCTTTCGACGGCTACGTCTTGAATTCCGTGCAGTTCGCCGGCGCCTTCGAAAGGCTTTTCGGCGACCGGCCGTCGATCTTCGTCGCCCACAATGTCGAGCATCGTTCGGCGCGTGAGAACGCCGCTGCCGCCGGCGGCCTTTTCCAGCGCCTGCTGTTTCGCCGTGAGGCAAGGCTGCTCAAGACTGTGGAAGAACGGCTCTGCCGCCGGGCACGCTTCGTCTTCACGCTGGCCGAGGAAGATCGCTCAGCGCTCGGCGTCGCCTCCGACGACCGTTCGGCGGTGCTGCCGCTGGTGACCTGCGCCGAGCCGCCGGTGCAAAAAACCCCTCGCCGCATCGACTGCGACGCGGCGCTGATCGGCACCTGGACCTGGCAGCCGAACCGCATCGGCCTCGACTGGTTCCTGGAAAAGGTAGTGCCGCATCTCAGGCCCGATTTCCGGGTCAGGATTGCCGGCGGCATGCCGTCCGGCCTCGCGTCCGCGCATCCCGGCGTCGAATTCGTCGGCCGCGTGCCGGACGCGCAGGCTTTCGTGCGCAGCGCCGCCGTCATCCCGCTGATCAGCACCTCCGGCAGCGGCGTGCAGCTCAAGACCATCGAAACCTTCGAGCTCGGCCTGCCTTCCGTCGCCACCAGCCATTCGCTGCGCGGCATCGACCATCGCCCGGTGAATTGCGTGGTGACCGATGATCCGGTCGCCTTCGCCGGCGCCCTTGAAGCAGCAGTGGCTGATGTCGGGGACGTCGACGGCAGCGCTTTCCACCGCCGGCAGCTGAAGGCGCTCGATGCCGCAATCAGGCTCGGCCTGGAAAAGCTCGGGCCTGTCGGCCAGGAGATGTTTGCATGAATGTGCACAACGCCCGCGCCGTTTTCGGGGCCGACAGCTTGAAATCGATCCTGGGCATCCCGGTCCTTGCCATCCGCTGGGACGATGCGGTCGCGCACCTGACCCGGTTGATTGCAGAGCGGCGCTTCACCAAGGTCACCTTTCTCAACGCGCACAACGCCAATGTCGCCTATACGGACCCGGTCGTTGCCGAGGCGCTCGACGATTTTCTCATCCTGCCGGACGGCGTCGGCGTCGATCTGGCGGCGAAACTGCTTTACGGAGCATCGTTTCCGGACAATCTCAACGGCACCGATTTCATCCCTGCCTTCCTGCAGGCGTCCGCCAGGCCGCTGACCGTGGGGCTGCTCGGCGCGACCCGTGTCAACGCCGAGGCGGCGTCGAAGAAGCTGGCAGCGCTCGCGTTGCAGCACCGGTTCGTCGTCATCCATGACGGTTATTTCTCTCCCGCCGAGGAGCCGGCAATCGTCGATCGCATCGCCAGATTGCGGCCGGACGTGCTGCTTGTCGCCATGGGCGTGCCGCGCCAGGAATTATGGATCGCGCGCCACATCGACGCGCGCCACTGCACGCTGCCGATCGCCGTCGGCGCGCTGCTCGATTTCCTGAGCGGCACGGTGCCGCGGGCGCCGCTGTGGATGCGTCGGCTCAGGCTCGAATGGCTGTTTCGGTTGTGCATCGAACCGGGCCGTCTCTGGCGCCGCTATGTGGTCGGCAATCCCCTGTTCCTGTGGCGCGTCATCGGCCAGAAATTCTTGCACAGGCCCGCTGCTGCCAAAACTCGCCCCAGAGCAAGCCCCGGAGCAGATCATTGAACAACCGGTTCGTGCCGCGCCCTGACACCGAGGCCGATTTCCTCCACCGGACGCCGACGGCGGCGGTCGTGACGGCAAGCTATGCGCCGGATTTGGAGCGCTGCCGCCTGCTGTGCGACACAATCGACCGCTACGTTTCCGGCGTGGCGCACCACTATATTCTTGTCGAGCATCGTGACGTGGCGCTGTTTCGTCAGTTGGAGAACAATCGCCGCACCATCGTCGACGAGCGGGACCTGTTGCCGCGCTGGCTGCATGCCTTCGACGATCCGCTCAGCCTGTTCCGCCGGCGCATCTGGCTCAGCCTGAAGACCAAACCGCTGCGCGGCTGGCATGTGCAGCAGCTTCGCCGCATCGCGATATCGGCGCATGCCGGCGAAGACGTGCTGGTCTTCTGCGATTCCGACGTGGCGTTCCTAAAACCTTTCGACTGCAGCGGCTTCTGGCGCGATGGCAAGGTGCGGCTGTTCCGCCGCGACGGCGTGCTGTCCGGTGACGGTCATGAGGAGCATCGCATCTGGTCGCGCAATGCCGGTTCGGCGCTTGGCATCGAGCCATCGGAGGTTTCGACCCACGACTACATTTCGACGCTGATTGCCTGGCGCCGCGAAACCGTGACGGCGCTGTGCGCGCGGATCGAGAAGATCCATGGCCGCAACTGGGTCGAAGTCATCGGTGCGGCGCGCAAATTCTCCGAATGCATGATCTACGGCCGCTATGTCGACGACGTGCTCGCCGGCGCCGGCCATTTCCATGGCTCGGAGGAGTTCTGCCGCGTCCACTGGACGGGCGAGGCGCTGTCGGATGACGAGTTCCGCCGTTTCGTCGCCGCCATGGCGCCGCAACAGGTGGCCATCGGCATGCAGTCGTTCATCGGCACCGACGTCGGCCGCATCCGCCGCCTGATCGGGCTCGATTAGTCCGAGGATCAAAACTCATCGCCCTTTAGCGACCGGGCTTAGGCCCCCGACCTTCCCATTTACCCCGGTAGGAGGTGATGAAAGGGTGGGAAGTCGCCTGTTACTGACGGCAGCGCAGGTTCCGTCGCGTGAGCTCGTTGACCGAGGTGCAGCCCATCAGCTTCATGCCACGCTCAATCTCGATCTGCATCAATTCCAGCGCGCGTTCGACGCCGGCCTGCCCGGCGGCCGCCAGTGGGAAAAGGTAGTAGCGGCCCAATCCGACGGCCTTTGCGCCCAGCGACAGGGCCTTGAGCACGTGGGTGCCGCGCTGCACGCCACCATCCATCATCACATCGATTCTGTCTCCCACCGCATCGACGATCTCGGCAAGCTGGTCGAACGCGGTACGCGAGCCGTCGAGTTGGCGACCGCCGTGATTGGAGAGGACAATTCCGGTGCAGCCAATCTCGACCGCACGCCTGGCATCCTCGACCGACATGATGCCTTTCAGGCAGAACTGTCCGCCCCAGTGCTGCACCATCTCGGCAACGTCGCCCCACGACATGGAGGGGTCCAACATCTCCGTGAAGTAGCGGCTGATCGACATCGCGCCGCCGCCCATGTCGACATGGCCATCGAGCTGTGGCAGCCGGAACCGCTCATGCATATAGTAGTTGATCGCCCATGACGGTTTGACCGCGAACTGCGCGATGCCAGCGAGATTGAGCTTGAAGGGGATGGCGAACCCCGTTCTCTTGTCACGCTCGCGGTTGCCGCCGGTGATGCTGTCCACCGTCAGCATCATCACCTCTACTCCCGCCTGCTTGGCCCGGGCCATCATCTCGCGGTTCAATCCGCGGTCCTTGTGGAAGTAGAATTGGTAGACTTGCGGCCCATTGCTGATCTGGCGCGCCTCTTCGAGGCTGACGGTGCCGAGCGAGGAGACGCCGAACATCGTGCCATATTTCGCCGCCGCTGCCGCCACCGCACGTTCGCCCTGATGGTGGAACAGGCGCTGGAGCGCTGTTGGCGAGCAGTAGGCCGGCATCGCTAGCTTCTGGCCCATGACGGTCACCGACATGTCCACATTGGTCACGCCGCGCAGAACATTCGGCACCAGGTCGCAGTCATCGAAGGCAGCCCTGTTGCGCCGATAAGTGACTTCGTCATCGGCCGCACCGTCAATGTAGTTGAAGATCGGTCGGGGAAGGCGCTGTTTGGCCATGCTGCGGAAGTCATGGAAGTTGTGGCAATTCCTCAGACGCATCTCATCACTCTGTTGGCCCGGCTCATCTGCCCGATAGCACACTGCTGCGCGATGCCTAACTGACGCGGGCTGAACGATAAACGGCCGCAACGGGCCGGTAGCAGTCGGGGCGCGAACGTCGCTCTGGAGAAGCGGCGGCAAGGCTCGCCGCTACCCGACACCCGGCATTTTTCGAGTGAACGACCAGTCTCGGGCGACAATTTCGATGGTCTCATCTCGAAAATAGAACAAGAAATGCCGTGATGTCGGACTGTCCGGCGACAGAACCCCCCAATCGGGCTCGTCGACTGCCCCGCCGTCGCCGATCACTTCGTAGGACTCCCCCCATTTTGGAGCTTGATTGCTATAACGGGCTTCACCTGTAAACTACGCGTGATCATTTGTGGCGTCCCATCGCCAGCGACTACTGCCAACGAATCGAAGTGTCCATCCCATCTCGGCATCGACGGCAGCCAGCTGGTCGACCTAGACCGGCTTCGCCGGCCTGCGCATCGCCGAATAGGTGAGCAGCGCCGAGGCGAGATAGAGCAGCAGGAAGACGAGATTGAGCGAGAGCACCAGATCGGGTGTGTCCAGGATATGGGTCAGCACATAGGTCAGCAGCACCGCCTTCAGCCCGGCAAGCAGCGCCAGGTTGATCGCCCGCACCAGCGTCTGGCCGCGCGCGAACAGAAGCTCGGCCTGGTATTCGACGAGATTGCGCAGGCCCGGCACGCAGATCGCCAGCGCCACCAAAGGGGCGGCCTTCGCAACATTCCTGCCCAGCGCGTTGGGGAAGAAATGCAGCACGATGGCGAGTGTCGCCAGCGCCAGCGTCGAGACCGCGAATACGCCGCCTTCGATACCGCTCTTGACCGAAAGGCGCGACAAAAGTTCCGGCGCCCGCATCATGCGCTGAACCAGCATCATCGAGAAGGTGCGGATCGGGATCGCCGTCAGGTCGACCAGCCGCATGATGATGGCATAGATGCCGGCGAGGTGCGGACCGCCGATCGCCAGCACCAGCAGCTTGTCGAATTCCATCTGCAGGTAGAACAGCACCTCTGCGCCGGCCACGTAGATGGAATCGGCGAGCCGCCGCAGATAGAGCGCCAGCCGCAGCCGCAGCCGCAGGCGCGGATAGAAAAATCCGAAGGCGATGAGCAGCGAGGCGGCGTTGGTGCCGATGTAATACCAGGACCAGGCTCCTATGGTCGGCTGCGCCGCGAACATGAACAGCACGGCGCCGAGCGCCCGCAAGGCCGTCGCCAGGATCGTCAGCAGGGCGGCGCGACCGAATTTGCCGAGACCGTTGTTGACGATCAGCGCCACCTCGACCGGCCGCCACAGCAACGCCTCGGCAAACACGATCGCCGCAAAGACCGACAGCGGCACGGTGCCGGCAAAGAAGACCAGGTAGACGCCGTAGGAGGCCGCAGCCAGCAACGGCAGCGATATCGCGCCAAACAGCAGGAAGCCGGCCGTGAAGGTGCCGATCAGATTGGGGCGGATGGTGGCGGTTCGGTAAAGCGCCGAGATGAAGCCGAAGGCCAGGATGCGCGACAGCATCACGCCGGCCGCCGAAGCGGTGGCAAACATGCCGAACTCGGCGATCGACAGCGTGTTGGCCAGCGCGATGAAATAGGCGAGCGAAAACACCAGCCGCCCGCCCGCGCCACTGATCGCCGAAAGATAGTCGCGTACCAGCCGCCGTCGCTCGGCGACGAAAGCGCCGGTCCGGGCGAGAAGCCGTTTTTGCGGGATGTTGCCAGCCTGAGTCATGTGTCGAGACAGCATAGGGCCGGAAAATTTAACGCGCGGTTCTGGGCGCTTTCGATGCTTTCAGGAAAGGCACAACCCTAGAGGGAAACCGTGTCTTCAAGGCTGAGAAATTAACCTTTTATTTCCTATGCTTGTTTAGCGTGGTTTAACGAATGGCTGACCGCGCGTCCAAGCCGCAAAGGGCAAGCTCCACGACAATGGTCGACAGGCAAAACCGTGAAGATTGGAAGCGCGAGCGGTCCTTGCTGGCGCTCGGCCAGGCGTTGCGCGGCGAAGAAGAACCATCGCTGGTTGCGATCGGGGACCGGGCAGACCCGTCATGGCGCGACGATGCCGCAACGCGCCATCGTGTCGCGCGCTTACGCCGCGAGGGGCGGGCGCATCCGGAAGTCTCGGCAAACCCGGAGCCCTCGGCGACCCCGGAACGCTGGGTGACTCCGGAGTTATCGGCAAACGATGAAACAAGCCGGTTTCACGCCGAGGATGCATCGGCCTCGGCCGCGCGGATGCCGCCTGAGACCGACGACGCCGTTGAAGCGGACTATGCCGACGCCGCGTTCGATCCTCGATACGCCAGGCAGCGGGAGGAGCCGGTTTCAGCCGCTGTTTCCGAGGGCCGCCGCTCCGATGCCGACCCCCGATACGCCGCGTTCGACCCCCGATACGCCGCACCCGAGCCTCGAGACGCCGCACCCGAACCTCGATATGCCGCACCCGAACCCGGATATGCAGATGCCGAGCGGCGGTCTTCCCGTCAGGATGACGACAGACAAGAATGGAAGCCGTTGATCGACCCGATGCAGGTCGTCCGCGGCATTGCCCGCTCGAAGCTGCTGATCGTCGCCATGACGATACTGGGCGCCACGCTTGGCGTCGCCATCGCGCTGTCGACGCCGAAGAAATACGAAGCCACCGCAGAGCTGATCGTCGACCCGCGCGACCTGAAGCTCACCGACCGCGACCTCACGCAATCCGTGGTTGCGTCCGACGCGACGCTGGCCATTGTCGAGAACCAGGTTCGCGTGCTCACCTCCGGTACCGTTCTGAACAAGGTCGTGGACAAGCTCAATCTCGTCAGTGATCCGGAGTTCAACGGGCAAGGTTCCGATGGCCTGGGGATGATGACGGTCATCCAATCGATCCTGTCGCGCAATGACGGGCCGGCTGCCGGTGAAGGCCGCCGCCGTGCGCTGGCCGTCGCCAATCTGGCCGAGAGCCTTGCGGTCGAGCGCGGCGGCAAGACCTTTGTCATCTCCGTCAGCGCCACAACGCAAAATGGTGAGAAGTCGGCGCTCATCGCCAACACGATGACGGATGTCTTTCTGCAGACCTTCGGCCAGATCCAGTCCGACACCGCTGGCCGCGCGACCAACGAGCTGACGGGCAGGCTAGACGAGCTGCGCAAGGGCGTCGAAGCGGCTGAGCGCAAGGTCGAGGACTTCAGGGCCGCGCACGACCTCGTCGACGCGCAAGGCCACCTGATCAGCGACGACGAGATGCTCAAGCTCAACCAGCAGCTGGCCATCGCCCGCGCGCGCACGCTGGAACTTAACGCCCGCGCGGCGTCGGCGCGCTCGATCGACGTGAATTCGGTTCTGAGCGGCACCTTGCCGGAGGAGATCAACTCCAACACCATGAGCGAGTTGCGCTCGCAATACGCGACGCTCAAGCAGGAGGCCGACCGCGCCGCGATCCGGCTCGGGCCGCGCCATCCCGAGCTCCAGGCGCTCAATGCCCAGCTTGCCGGATCGCGCGAGCGTATCGCCGGGGAACTGCGCCGCATCGCCTCGTCGCTGCAGGTCGACCTCAGGCGCGCCGTGCAGCTCGAACAGGATCTGGCCTCCCGGCTGGCGCAGTTGAAGGTCCGCAGCGGCGACGTCAACAGCGATCTGGTCACGCTGCGCGAACTGGAGCGCGAGGCCGCCGCCAAACGCTCCGTCTATGAGCAATATCTTCTCCGCGCCAAGGAGACCGGCGAGCAGAAGGACATCAACACCGCCAACATCAACGTGATCTCCAAGGCGTTCGCCCCGCTCGAGCCAAACGGACCGTCGCGCGCCATGACGGTGCTTGCCGGCCTGCTGGCAGGGCTTGCTTCCGGTGTCGGCCTCGGCGCCATGCGCGGCGCTTATGCGAGCTTGCGCGAAACCGCCGATTCGCGGCCGCGCCGCCGGGCAGAAGGGCGCCGGACATCCATTGAAGACAAAGCATACAAGGCGTCGCCGCCCGTTCCGCCCCATGCCGGGCAAGTGCCTCATCCGCAGCAGCAGTATCGGCGAGCCTCGTCGGACGAGGCAGATCAGGCTTCGAAAGCCGCTGAACAGCAAGCCTCCATCGAGGAAATCCGAGCCAGCTTGCGCGAATTCCGCGAAGCGGTTCGCGAACTCACCGAAAGCCGATCGCGGCGCTATTTCTGAGCGCCGAATAGAATAAAAGCCATCGGTTTCGAGTTAGCGGCATAAGACGGCGCTTTGACGGGATTGCCCGGTCGGATTTTCGTGAAAATGCCGCCCGAAGCAGAACGTGTTGAGGATGGTTGATGGCCGAGTTGATCGACGGAAAAAGCGTTGCCGAAGGCGTAGTGCGGCGCGTCAAGGCCCTGACGATCGAACTGATGGAAAAGGGCGCGCACAAGCCCGGTCTCGCCGTGGTCATCGTCGGCGAGGATCCGGCGAGCCAGGTTTACGTCGCCTCTAAATCCCGCACCGCCAAGGAATGCGGCTTTCATTCGGTCCAGCACACGCTGCCGGCGGAAATATCCGAACAGGAACTGCTTGCCATCATCGGCGAACTCAACGCCGATCCCGGCATCAACGGCATCCTGGTGCAGCTTCCATTGCCTGGCCATATCGATGCGGGCAAGGTCATCCAGGCAATAGCGCCGCAAAAGGATGTCGACGGCTTCCACTTCATCAATGTCGGCAAGCTCGGCACCGGCGAACTGGAGACGGCGTTCGTGCCTTGCACGCCGGCCGGCTCGATGCTGCTCATCGAGCGTGTGCGCGGCAAGGATCTTTCCGGGCTCAATGCGGTGGTCGTCGGCCGCTCCAATATCGTCGGCAAACCGATGGCCAATCTTCTGCTTGCCGCCAACTGCACCGTCACTGTCGCGCACAGCCGCACGAAGGACCTGGCTGCACTGGCGCACACCGCCGACATTCTCGTTGCCGCTGTCGGCAGAGCTGAAATGGTCAGGGGTGACTGGGTCAAACCGGGCGCCACCGTCATCGACGTCGGCATCAACCGCATCGCGGCGCCAGAAAAGGGCGAAGGCAAGACCCGTCTCGTCGGTGACGTCGCCTTTGCGGAGGCGGCCAGGACCGCCGGCGCCATCACGCCGGTGCCCGGCGGCGTCGGACCGATGACCATTGCCATGCTGATGGCCAACACGCTAGCTTCCGCCTATCTCGCGGCCGGATTGAAACGGCCGTCTTTCTGAACCTGGAAAGCCCAAAGCTTTGCCGAACCTCACTGTTCCCCCAGAGCGGCCGGTCACCAATGATCCCATTCACGGCGGCCGGCAGTTCGGGTTCCTGCTGGTTGACAAGTTTTCCATGTTCTCGCTGGCCGCCGCAATCGACACGTTCCGGTCGGCCAACCGGCTGCTCGGCCACGACTTCTATGGCTGGACGACGGTGTCGGCCGACGGCGATGCCGTCATGGCCTCCAACGGCCTGCCGCTCAAGATCGACTACGCTGTCGCCGATCTGCCGCCGGTCGATATTCTTTTCGTCTCGGTCGGGCTGACGACCGAGTTTCCCGGCAAGAGCAAGGTGCTGGCGGCGTTGCGCAGCTGGGGCCGGCGCGGCAACGCGCTCGGCGCACTGTCGGTCGGCTCCTATCTGCTCGCCGAGGCAGGCCAGCTCGAAGGCTATCGCTGCACCATCCACTGGGAAAACCGCGCCGGCTTCGTCGAACGGTTTCCCGACATCAACTGCACCGGCAATGTCTTCGAGATCGATCGCAAGCGTTACACCTGCGCCGGCGGCACCACCTCCATCGACCTGATGCTGGAGATCGTGCGCGGCGATTTCGGCTCGAGCCTCGCCAACGGCGTCGCCAACCAGTTCCAGCACGAGCGAATCCGCTCCGCCGGCGACCGCCAGCGCGTCGGTCCTGAGCGCGACCTGACCGGAAAATCGGAGAAGCTGCGCCGCATCGTCGAGCTGATGGCCGACCATCTCGACGAGCCGCTGTCGGCGGTGCAACTCGCCAAGTCGGCGGGCCTGTCGGTGCGGCAAGTCGAGCGGCTGTTCCTGCGCCACCTCAGTGTGACGCCCGGTCGCTATTACATGCGGCTCAGGCTTGAGCGGGCACGCGAATTGCTGCGCCAGACCAACATGCCGATCCTCGACGTGGCGATCGCCACCGGCTTCACCTCGCACTCCTATTTTGCCCAGAGCTACCGGCTGCAGTTTGGCCGGCCGCCTTCCGAAGAGCGACGCACGACATATTGAGTGGTTTGGCGCAGTCAGCCCCGCCAACCCCTCACGTGCCCCGGCGCCCGGGCTTGTATCCTGACGCGGCGTCAAATAGCTTCCCCCGGCGGCACGGACTGGCGGGCATGGACTGGCTGGCAGAAGCTGACTGGCTGCGACGAACTGGCGACCACTGACTGGGGGGAGATTTCATGGCGGGACTTGCACGGAGCATCGTTGCGGCGGCGCTCCTGTTGTGGATGACGACGCTCGGCCTTGCCGCCGACCGTGTCGTCATCGTTCTCGACGCCTCCGGTTCGATGTGGGCGCAGATCGACGGCAAGCCGAAGCTCGAAATCGCCCGCGAATCGCTGCGAACGGTGCTGCAATCGGTCCCCGCCGACAAGGAAATCGGCTTCATGGCCTATGGCCATCGGGAGAAGGGCAGTTGCGAGGACATCGAGCTCATCGTGCCGCCGCAGGCTGGCTCGGCAGGTGCTGTTTCCACTGCCGCCGACAGCCTGAAATTCATCGGCAAGACGCCGCTGACATCAGCCGTCAGGCAGGCGGCCGAGGCGCTGAAATACACCGAGGACAAGGCCACCGTCATCCTGATCACCGACGGGCTCGAGACCTGCAAAGGCGACCCCTGCGCGCTCGGCAGGGAACTGAGGGCTGCCGGTGTCGACTTCACCGTAAACGTCGTCGGCTTCGGCCTGACCGCGGACGAGGGCAGGCAGGTTGCTTGCCTCGCCGACAACACCGGCGGCAAATACATCCAGGCGTCGGATGAGAAGGCGCTGCAGGACGCGCTGGTCGAGACCATCGCCGCCGCACCTGCACCGGCGCCCGAACCAGCGCCGGCGCCGCAGCCGGCCGCCGCGCCGGAAAAACCGGAGTTCAACTTCATCCCCGCCGTGGTGCTCGCCGAGGGCGGCGATCCCGTCACCGACGGCAATTCTTGGGAGATCCACCAGGCGAAGTCCGACGGCACGCGCGGCGAATACGTCGCCACCGAATACGGAGCTTATAAAGGCAATTTGGAGCCGGGTGATTACACAGTCGTGGCGCGCCATGGCGAGGCCAGGACCGAACAGAAGATCACGATCGAGGCGGGCCAGGTCTACAAGCCCCTGTTCGTGCTCGATGCCGGCACGCTCATCATTCATCCGCGGCCAAGCGAGGGAGCGGATGTGGCCGATGGTGCGGCTGTCGTGATCGCCTATCCGGGCGTTGAAATGCCGGCGACCTATTATGGCCACACCAAGGTGGTGTTGCCGGCCGGCGATCAGAAAGTGACGGTCAGGATCGGGCAGGGCGAGGTTACCGAAACCATCCCGCTCGCTGCCGGCAAGGTCGTCGACAAGGATATCATCGTCGGCGTCGGCCATGTCGTTGCCAACGCCTACTACATTGCCGGCGGCGACAAGGCCGACGGCTCGGGCATTGGCTTCAAGGTGTTCAAGGCAAAAAAGAAGCTCGACGGAACGAGGCAAGAGGTGGCTTATGCCTATGGCCCCGACAGCAAGTTCGATCTGCCGCCCGACGACTATGTGCTGACGGCGACGGTCGACCTTGCCGTCGTCGAGCAGCCGTTCAGCGTCAAGGCCGGTGAGCATCAGGATCTGCAGATCGCCATCAATGCCGGCGTGCTGGCGATCACCGCGCCAGGAGCTTCGAAGATCGAGATTTTCGATGCGAAGAAGGACATCAATGGCAACCGCAAATCGCTCGGCTACGCCTTTGACGAGAAATATCAGGCGGCGCTGCCGGCCGGCGAGTATGCGGTCGTTTCGGAGAAGTCGGACAACAGCTCGAAGGAAAGCGCGGTGACCATCAAGGCCGGCGAGCGTTCCGAACTGACGGTGCAGTAGGGACATTCGACGTCTGAAAAAGGGTGGTCGTGAAGACCCGCCCCTAACCCAAATTGGAACCCAAGTATCTTGCAGCGCAATATTCGCCTGCGGCGCAGACGTTTCGCGCGGTTTAGCTTGCTGTAAAAATTTCGCAAAGCATTCTGTTCGCTGGATCGTCGCAGAACATCCGGTTTTGCGATGTCGCAAATATCAGTCGCGAAACCGATTCAAAACTCGGGAATTTTGCGACAAGAACCGGGTAACGACCCCACAAGAAAAAATTTCGGGCATGTGTCGGGGCGCTTGGCTGTCGTTCGTCTTGTATACCCGACACGACGGGGAGATTTTGCAGCATGGCGAAGATCGTATTTGGAATGAACCAGTCCCTCGACGGCTATGTCGACCACCAGGAATTGCCTGCGCCAAGTCCCGCGCTCTTTCGTCACTGGATAGAGCACGTGCGCGACCTGACCGGCAGTGTGTACGGTCGCCGCATGTACGAGGCCATGCGCTATTGGGACGAAGACCGTCCTGAGTGGAGTACGGAGCAACACGAGTTCGCGGCGGCGTGGCGGCGCCAGCCGAAATGGGTTGTATCGCGCTCGTTGAAGTCGGTCGGTCCCAATGCCACGCTTATCGCGGATGAGGTCGAGGTAGTGATACGCAGGCTAAAGGCCAAGCTAACAGGAGAGATTTCCGCTTCCGGACCAGAGTTGGCGCAAAGCCTGACCGAAATGGGTCTGATCGACGAATACCGCCTCTACCTTCACCCCGTGGTGCTTGGTCGCGGCAAGCCCTTCTTCGCCGGCTCTCGGCCACCGCTCCGCCTTGCGGCCAGCGAGCGAATCGGCGGGGAAGTCATCAGGTTGACCTACGTTCCCGCCTGATTACAGACCACGCCGATGAGAAGGCGATGCATCGAAATCCCCCTTTCGGTTCAGCATACGTTGCGGAAAGGATTCGGAAGAACGACGGCTGCGGGTGGGGAGATCGCCATTCGGCGGGGATCGGCCGAACGGCTCGGTTGCGCCATTTGCCGACCTTCATTGCGTTTCTCCAAACCTGCCGTTCGCGCTACAGCCTGATACGACCTAAGCGGAAGCTCGTTCGCCCCCGGCCGAATTCACGCCCATGACCCGAAGCTGCCTTCCATCAATGCGGATTTTTTCAGAATCTCCCGTTCGGGTTGGCCGAGGCCTCAGGCAGGATTCGAAGTGTCGCGGCCAAACGGGCGCCATTCAGACATTCCGGTACCATCATTGTTCACGGGGCCTGGTATCCTGCAGCGTCTGCGAACTCTGCCACAGCCAGATTGCGAGCGAGCCTGAACGCCCGCGGACCTGTGCTTCCACCGGTCCTCTCAGAGCACCAGATTTGAACAACTCGCAGTCGCGGCCGGCGACTTGCAGCATTTCGTCGCTCACTGCGACTTCGGCATTTTGGTCGGCCGCGATCTCCATCAAGCGACTGGCGACGTTAACCGTATCACCCGTCGTCGCGATGTGCTGACGGCCTTTGCCACCGAGTCTCGACGCAACGATTGTTCCGTAATGCGCTCCGATCTTGAAGCCGAGCCTAGATGCAGTTGATGCGGGCAACGAGACGAGCCAGTTGCTGGTACGGCTGGAGAGCGCTGCGCAGCAGCGGACAGCATTGAAGGCATCATCTGTCGCTGCTTCCGGTAGACCGAACAGGATCATGGCTCCGTCACCCATGAAATTCGTGACAACGCCACCGCAGCTTGTCACCTCTTCGTCCACCAACGCATGGAACGTGTTCAAAAGTTCGCGTGTGGCGTTCGGCCCCAATGTTTCGCTCAGTCCGGTGAAACCGGACAGGTCAATGAATATGATGGCGGCGTCCCTCCGGACAGGTTCCAGGAGAAAGTCGCCATGCTTAGCGAGCCACCCCGCAAAGCCCGGGGCCTCAACTCGTTGAAGCAATTCGCTCTGCGTGGCGAAATACTGGGCCTGGTTCCTGCCCAACCAAAGCTGCGCGGCCCCGAACAAAATAGCCGGCGGAACGGCGGCGGCCATCGGCAACGCCGCGCTCAGCCAGATATGGTGTGAGAATGCGGTCATATTGACCACGAACCAGATCACAACCACGCCAACGATCGCTGCAAGGCCGATGGCGTTGCGACGCCATGCCAACAGCCCCACAAGAACCACTGGCAGCACCACTGCAAAGCCGGCATCTGCAAGGCGAACGTACTTATCTCGCACTATGCCGTCGCCGGTCATCAGATGGGCAATGGCCGTCGACATGACCTCGACGCCTGGGAGCACGGGATCAAACGGTGTCGGGAAAACATCGCCGGCGCCGGTTGCAGTTGCTCCGATCACAACAATTCGATCCCGAATAATGCCGCCATCGACTTGGCCGCCCAGCACCGTCGTGGCGCTGATCGTGCGGATCGTGCCGCGGGGGCCATAGAATGTCAGAGGGAGTATGTGACCAATGTCCGTCCGAATCCGCTGTCCGCCCAGAGATAGATAGTCGGGCGCTATTCCCGGATCCTCTCCCACCGCCATGGTGGCAACGCGCAGGGAGAAAGACGCTTCCGTCCGATCTCCGGCCCGAAACAGCAACGGGACGAACCGAGGCGTTCCCGTCCAGTCGGTAACCACGTTCACGACGCCGACAGCGGCGATATCCGAGAACGCTTTCAGGGGCCACAAAAACCGCTCGGCATTCGGCACTCGGGCGAGAGGGCCATCGCCCTCGACTGCAATCGATTGTTTACCTCCCGAGTAGACCGCTGCAGCAGCGATTACGCTTGAAGTCCCACGCAGCGAACGCGCGAGCGCCTCATCATCATCTTTTGTCCCGGGATCGACCAGCAGCAGGTCGACCGCAATGGCTTTCGGTCCAAAGCGAGCTATCGTATCGACAATCCGGGCAAGCGTGGCGCGGCTGAGGGGATAGCGGCCGTCGTTTCGGACCGCTTCGTCGTCTATTGCGACAATGGTAATCACCTCCGGCGGCTTTGCCGTTCCCCGAACAAGCGTTCGAAGATCCGTCATCGTTGCTTCGACGCGATCGAGGGACCACATGTTGCCGCGCCAGTGCGCAAAGCCAAGCCCGGCCCCCCAAAGACCCGCCAGAACGAGCGCGATCAGCGTCTGAAGCGCTCGCCCGCTCATTTAGCTTACTGACCGAAACGGGCCATCAAAGCCGAAACACGTGCGGCGGGCCAGCGCTTGACCGTCAGTGTGCCTGTTCCGGCTTCCACATCGACGCCTTCGCCCGGCCCGAGGACTACGCCAGCATTGGACGCCGGCCTTTGCACGGCGACGCGACCTTTGACGACGAAGACAGACGTCTTGCCTCGGGCAACGTCGACTGCCCATTTTGTACCTCGCACCGCGGCGATCGCCTGCGGGGTGACGACAGCGAAGCTACCCCGGACCCTGCCGGCTGGAGCATCGAGCAACAGCGCCTTGCGCCGTAATCTGACCGCATCGGCACTACCATTTCGATCACGGTCCACCAATGTAAAACGAGCGCCATCTTCCGCAATGATGGTAAGGCCTTCCCGGCATCTCAGAATTTGTCGGGACGTACCTGCTACCAGTCGGAACGTACAGCCGGCGTTATTCGACTGCGCTGAAGCGGTATCCACCCAGAAGACACAGGCAAGCATGCATGCCATCAGGCTCCGGAGATATCGGCCACTTGCGCTCATGAACGTCTCCTTGCTTTTGCGAAAATCTGCGGCAAGAAAATCTATGCATTGTCTTCTGCGGTCAGCTTGGCAGTATACTCATGCATACGAACCGGCACTTGCAGCCGCGTTGCCTTAGAGGTAGCACGGTGCCGACCAGCGATCTTAGCACGATAGCTTGCTCCAACACCAAATAAGGCGACATCAAGCCGTTGAAGCGGCCGCGATGCGAATGTCGCGAACGTCACGCGGCGACGCTGCTGTTCGGCTCATCTGCCAGAACGAGCAGGTCGCGCCATTTCGCGACATTCTGACCGCTTCTCCAAAGCTGATCTTCGAGCAGCGGCAGCAGTCGACCTTCGCGATCGTCAGTCAAACTTCCGGGCTCCGCATTAACTGAAGAGTGCCACGATTCTAACAGCAAGCAGCAATCAGCGCCGTAGAGGGCATGGTGATGACCCAGGCGATCACGATCGAGCCGGCTATGTCCGAGCGGAGGCAGAGGTGCGCCGTGCCGCTCCGACGCCGACGATCACGCCGGTGATGGTGTGCGTGGTGGAGACCGGGATGCCGAGCCAGGTCGCGCCGAACAGCGTGATCGCGCCGCCGGTCTCGGCGCAGAAACCCTGCATCGGATTGAGCCGGGTGATCTTCGAGCCCATCGTGTGGACGATGCGCCAGCCGCCAAAACAGCGTGCCTAGGGCCAGCATTGCCTGGCAGGTGATCACCACCCAGAAGGGCACGTAGAACTCGCCCCCGAGCATGCCCTGCGAGTAGAGCAGCACCGCGATGATGCCCATCGTTTTCTGCGCATCATTGCCGCCATGGCCGTGCGAATAGAGCGACGCCGACACGAATTGCAGGGTGCGGAAGGCGACAGCACGATGGCCGCGACGGTCTTCAAGAGCCCCTACCAGACGATGGCGACGCTTCCCGCCTTGGCGACAGCCCCGCCGCCCTTTTCACTGCAGCGCGAATTCCGCCACGTTGTTTCCGAATGCGCTGGCGCCGTGGTCGGCACGGCCGACCATTTGCCGCAACCCGGCGAAAAGCTCGCGGCCAAAACCGAATTCATTGCCGACAAGATCGCTGTCCGCTGCCCGGCGCAGCGCGAAATCGCCTGCCGGCACCAAGACTTCCAGCGTACCGGCGTCGGCGTCGAGCCTGATGATGTCGCCGTCATGGATCCTGGCGATCGGCCCGTCCTCGACCGCCTCCGGCGTCACATGAATCGCCGCCGGCACCTTGCCGCTCGCGCCCGACATGCGCCCGTCGGTGACCAGCGCCACATGCTGGCCGCGATCCTGCAGGACGCCGAGCACGGTGGTCAGCTTGTGCAACTCCGGCATGCCGTTGGCTTTCGGCCCCTGGAAGCGGATGACGGCGATGAAATCGCCGGTCAACGTGCCGGCCTTGAACGCCTCGTTGAGCCCTTGCTGGCTGTCGAAAACCTTGGCAGGCGCCTCGATGATGCGCCGTTCCGGTTTCACGGCGGAAGTCTTGATGACGGCGTGGCCGAGATTGCCTGACAGCATTTTCAGCCCGCCCGTCGGCTGGAACGCCTTCTTGAAAGGCGCCAGCACCTTCTCGTCGCCGCTTTCGCGGGGCGAGGCCTCGCGCACCACGCCGCCATCGGCGCCGAGCTTGGCCTCGACCGCATAAGGCCGCAGCCCTTCGCCCCAAACCGTCTGGACGTCCTCGTGCAATATTCCCTCGTCGAGCAGTTCGCGGATCAGGAAGCCGAGCCCGCCGGCTGCGTGGAAATGGTTCACGTCGGCAAGGCCGTTCGGATAGACCCGCGCCAGCAGCGGCACGGCTTCCGAAAGGTCCGAAATATCCTGCCAGCTAATGGCGATGCCGGCCGCGGCGGCCATGGCGATCAGGTGGATGGTGTGATTGGTCGATCCGCCGGTGGCGTGCAGGCCGACGATGCCGTTGACGAACGAGCGCTCGTCGATCATCCGGCCGACCGGCGTGTAGGCGTTGCCGAGCGCGGTGATGGCCAGCGCCCGCTTCGTCGCCTCCCGGGTCAGCGCGTCGCGCAACGGCGTGCCGGGGTTGACGAAGGAGGCGCCCGGCGTGTGCAGGCCCATGATCTCCATCAGCATCTGGTTGGAGTTCGCCGTGCCGTAGAAGGTGCAGGTTCCCGGCCCGTGATAGGATTTGGACTCGGCCTCGAGCAGCTCGGCCCGTCCTGCCTTGCCTTCGGCATAGAGCTGGCGGACCTTGGCTTTCTCGTCGTTGGGCAGGCCCGTCGTCATCGGCCCGGCCGGGATGAACACCGCCGGCAGATGGCCGAAGGTCAGCGCCGCGATCACCAGCCCCGGCACGATCTTGTCGCAGACGCCGAGATGGACGGCGGCGTCGAACATGTTGTGGGACAGGCCGATCGCCGCCGCCATGGCGATCACGTCGCGCGAGAACAGCGACAGCTCCATGCCGGGCTGGCCCTGGGTGACGCCGTCGCACATCGCCGGCACGCCGCTGGCGACCTGGGCAATGCCGCCGGCCTCGCGCGCCGCGTCCTTGATCAGCGCCGGAAATGTCTCGAAAGGCTGATGCGCCGACAGCATGTCGTTATAGGAGGTGATGATGCCGAGGTTCGGCACGCGGTCGCCGCCAAGTGCCAGCTTTTCCGAAGGGCTGCACACGGCGAAGCCGTGGGCGAGGTTGCCGCAGGACAGCACGGCCCGGTTGGCGGTGCGGCTCGATGCCTCGGCGATGCGGCCGAGATAGGCCTCGCGCCCCGGTCTGGAGCGTTGGCGGATGCGCTCGGTGATGGCTTCGATGTCGCGTCTCGCGGTCATGGCGTCGGTCCTTTCAGGCGAGGTCCCGCAAACACGGTCCGTGCGGGACCCCTTGGCAAGTTGAAATCAGGGTGCCCAGAAAACCTGTACGGGTCTCTCGGCTGCGTCGAGCACGGCGCGAATGGGCTTTCGCGTTTCCGATGCCATCGCGCTTTCGAATGCCGTGCGCTTGTCCTCGCCCTCGATGTGCAGCGCGACGAAGCCGGCCCTGACGATCCGCGCCAGCGACAGCGTCAGCCGCGGCTCGCCGGCGCTTGTCGCGTGAACCGGGAGCACGACCCTTTCCGAGGAGGGGTCGAGCAGTGGTTCCAGATTGTCGGCGTCAGGAAAAAACGACGCGGTATGGCCATCGGTTCCCATGCCAAGCACGACCACATCGAGCGGCCAGGGCAGCGACCGCAACATCCTGCTATCGGCCTCCGACGTATTGCAGACGGTTTCTGCCTCTTGGTAGAGCGGCACGAAACGTGCGGCTGCGGCGGCGTGTTGCAGAAGATTGGCGGCGACCAGCCCGGCATTGGAGCGCGGCGAGGACGCCGGCACGCAACGCTCGTCGACCAGCGACACCGTGACCTTGTTCCAGGCGATCGGGATGCTCGAAAGCGATGCGAAAAATTTCGCCGGCGTCGTGCCGCCGGAAACGGCGAGCAATGCCGTGCCACGCTCAGCGATCGCAGTGGTCAGGCGGCCTGCGACGTGGCCGGCAAGTGCAGCCGCCAGGTCCTGGCGTTCGGCAAATGCGTGCCAGTTGTAGGCGTCGCTGTTCAATTGCTCTCGTGCCATGTCCGCCCGTCGCGTTCGATCAGCGCAATCGAGGCGGAGGGGCCCCATGTGCCGGCGGTATAGCCCTGCGCCTCCTGCCTGGCGCCTTCCCATGCGTCCTGAATCGGGTCGATCCATTTCCACGCCGCCTCGACCTCGTCGCGGCGCATGAACAGCGTTTGGTTGCCACGGATGACGTCCATGATCAGTCGCTCATAGGCGTCGGGGGCGCGGCC
This sequence comes from Mesorhizobium sp. WSM4806, assembly GCF_055811635.1. Lineage (NCBI taxonomy): Bacteria > Pseudomonadati > Pseudomonadota > Alphaproteobacteria > Hyphomicrobiales > Phyllobacteriaceae > Mesorhizobium > Mesorhizobium sp. WSM4806. Next base: position 119,211 of record NZ_JBVVQZ010000003.1, read on the forward strand.
GTCGAAAGATTGCGCGAAGCTCATATCGAGCGGGATCTGGCGCAGCCGCATGCCGCCAGGCCCCGGATCCTTGATCATGATGAACTGCTTGACGCCTTCGTCGGGCTGCAGCCTGATGACCAGTTGGTTGGCCGAGATCGGCCCGGCGCTGTCGCCGAAGATCGAATGCGGGATCGGCTTGAATTCGATGACGATCTCCGAAACGCGTGTCGCCAGCCGCTTGCCCGTCCTGAGGTAGAACGGCACGCCAGCCCAGCGCCAGTTGCCGATTTCGGCCTTGAGCGCAACGAAGGTCTCGGTGTTGCTATTCTTGCCGAGCTCCTCGACATAGCCTTTCACCGGCCCGCCGGCCGAGGCCCCGGCACGGTACTGGCCGCGTACCGTGTGCTTGGGCGCTTCATTGCCGTTGATGCGTTTCAGCGCGCGCAGAACCTTCAGCTTTTCGTCGCGCACGGCGTCGGCGTCCATCGACGACGGCGCCTCCATGGCGACGAGGCAGAGAAGCTGCAGCATGTGGTTCTGCACCATGTCGCGCAACGCGCCCGCCTTGTCGTAATAGGTGACGCGGTCTTCGAGGCCGACGGTCTCGGCCACGGTGATCTGCACATGATCGACATTGGCGGAATTCCACAGCGGCTCGTAGAGCGCATTGGCAAAGCGCAGCGCCATCAGGTTCTGCACCGTTTCCTTGCCGAGATAGTGATCGATGCGGAAAATCTGGCTTTCATGGAAATCGTCGCCGACCAAATCGTTGAGCTGGCGCGCCGAGGCGAGATCGCGCCCGATCGGCTTCTCCAGCACGATGCGCGAGTTCGGCGTGATCAGCCCGTTCTCTTTCAGCTTGTGAGAGATGTCGCCGAACAGCGCCGGCGCAACCGCCAGGTAGAAGGCACGGATGCATTCGCTGTCGCCGATCGCCGTCTTCAATTTGTCGAAGCCCGCGCCGGTCGTCGCGTCAGCCGAGACGTAGGAAAGCCGGGCAAGGAACGTCTCCAGCTCCGCGGCGTCGATATCGGCCGGTTTCACATGGTCGGAAATCGCCTGCCTGGCGAAAGCCTGGAATTCCTCGTCGGTCATTTTCGAGCGCGAGGTGCCGATGATGCGCGTCGGTTCGGAAAACTGATGGCCGCGCTGGCGATGATAGAGTGACGGCAAAAGCTTGCGTTCCGACAGATCGCCGGTGCCGCCGAAAATGATGAAGTCGAAAGGGTCGACGGGAATGATCTGGCTGGTCATGGTCTGTCCGCTCTGACGCCGCTCGCTGTGGTGCGGTGGATATAATCTAATCGATTTAGATTTTCCAGTGACACGGCGTCACATCCCAGGGCCAATCGGGTGTTTGCCGATTGTCCTGAGGTGTGCCCTTGACACTGGCGCAACCCGGACGCTTGTCGGCGAGGTGGTTCCGGGAGGCCTTCGCGGATGCAGCATAGAGCGGGATCGAGGCGAAAGCCAAAGGAGAAATCGAGAGTATATTGATCTTTCGGCGGCCATTGCCGGAGGCTGCCGGAGCGGGGAGTCTTCAATCATGAGTGAGAAAGCCATGCGCCTGGAAAACAAAGTTGCCATCATCACCGGTGCCGCGTCAGGCTTCGGCGAGGGCATGGCCAAGCGTTTTGCCGAGGAGGGCGCCAAGGTTGTTGTCGCCGACCTCAACGCCAAGGGCGCCGAACGCGTCGCCAACGAGATCGGCCGGGCGGCGATCTGGACCCAGACGGACGTCTCGACCCGTTCCGAGTTCGACGAGATGGTCTATGCCGCAAAGAGTGCCTTTGGCCGCATCGACATCATGGTCAACAATGCCGGCTACACCCATCGCAACGGCGATATGCTCGAGGTCGACGAGACGACCTTCGATCTGATCACGGCCGTCAACATGAAGGCGATCTACCACGCCGCCCTGGCGGTCGTGCCGGTGATGGCTAGGCAAGGCGGCGGCGTCATCCTGACCACGGCCTCGACCGCCGGCATCAGGCCGCGGCCCGGCCTCACCTGGTACAATGCGTCGAAGGGCTGGGCGATCACCGCGACCAAATCCATGGCGGTGGAACTCGCGCCGAAGAACATCCGCGTCAACTGCCTGTGCCCGGTCGCCGGCGAGACCGGCATGCTGGAAAAATTCATGGGCGCCGACACGCCCGAAATCCGCGAGAAATTCCGCGCCTCGATCCCACTTGGCCGGCTTTCGACCCCGCTCGACATAGCCAACGCGGCGCTCTGGCTGGCGTCGGCCGATGCGGCCTTCGTCACTGGCGTGGCGCTGGAGGTCGACGGCGGACGGTGCATCTGAGCCGTCCGGCCCTGTCGGTTTCAAGTTTGACCTGACCGTCCCTCGCACGCGGGCGGTTGATTGCGGCAGCCAAATGAGCCGTGGGCAACGTCAAAGAACGGCCTGACCGATGCTAGGCGCCGGTCTTGACGAAGCTCTTGTAGATCCAGCCGCGTTTGCCGTTGTAGACGATCTGGCACCATTTCTTGCAGCCCATCACCTGAACCGAGGTCTTGGCGGGAATGGTGACGATGGCGGCCGCACTGTTCTTCGGACCGGTGCGCATGGTGACGCCCCTGAGGATGCGTCCGGTCTCTGCCGCGCTCGCTGGCTTGGCCTCGACTTTGGCCTGGGCGCCATCCTTCTGTGTCGCGGCCGGCAGCGGCTTCGGGGTCGAGATGGCGGCGGTTGGCGCACCGTCCGTCGCCGCCTTGGCGGGAGCCGCGACTTTGGCAATCAATGCTGCCACTTTGGTTTTCGCTGCCGGATCGGCGAATGCCGCCGCAGTGGACGGCTTGTCTGCTTTTTCAGCCTGGCCCGCCATCTGGCCGCCCGCCGTCTGGCCGCCCCCCGTCTGGCCGGATGTGGTCTTCGGTCCCGATCCTGTCCAGCGAGGGTCATTGGGCGCCAGCGCCGCTATCTCGGCCTTCGCTGCAACCACCGCCGACGAAATCGCATCGGTCTTGCTTGCAGCCTGCTGTGCCGCTTCTATCCTCGCGGCCGCGGCCGCGGCCGGCACAATCCTTGTCGTTTTCACCGGAATGCTGGAAACGATCTGCTCGGGACTGGCGACCGCTTGCCTCTCGGTGGCCGGCAATGCCAGCCATAGCGCCATCGCTGCCACGCCAAGCAGCGCTGCTGTTCCAAACGCGGCGATGACCAGATGCAGGTTCGACCGGATCTGCCGCCAGAACCTGGGCTGCATGTCGTAGCCAAACTGCATCGCAAAGCGCCGTCGTTCCGGCGCGCCGAAACTGAAGGGCTCTCTCACTCTTACAACCTCCATTTGCGGGCCAACGTTCTTACGACCTGGGCCGGGAAACCGGCATCTGGTCGGCATTGGTCCCAATCCAACGCGGGCAGGCCCGCAAAATCCCCCTTCGACTGCCCAGAACCGGCATCCTTTGCCGGCGATTGTGGCATCACTGCGCCCTTGCCGGGCGGATTCTGCACCTTTACGATCGATTCTGCAACTTGCAAGGGATTTTGCAACCTTTGGTTATATGCGGTCCCTCAAGGCATACCAGTTGAGCGCAAGAAACATCAGAGGCGCGCGCAAGCGCCGGCCACCGGGAAAGGCCGGGATGTTCAGGTCCTCGATCAGCCTCAGCCGGTCCCGGTTGCCGGCGACGGTTTCGGCATAGAGCTTGCCGAAAAAGTTCGACAGCATGACGCCGTGGCCGGAATAGCCGCCGACCGAGATCACATTGGGCATCACCTCGCGCACGAACGGTTTTCTCGGCATCGTGATGCCGACATAGCCGCCCCAGCCATGGGTGATCTCGACATCCCTGAGGTCAGGGTAAAGCTCGGCGATCTGCCGGCGGATGTGGACATGGATGTCTTTCGGATCGTTGACCGCGTAGATCTCGCGCCCGCCGAACAGCAGCCGCCCATCCGTCGATTTGCGGAAGTAGCGCACGACGAAGCGGGAATCGTCGACCGCCTCACCGCCCGGCAACACGTTTGAATCCGCAAGCGGCACCGTCGCGCCGATGAAGGAGCCGATCGGCATGATATGCGCGGCACTGATCGGCTCGAGCGTGCCGCCATGGGCGTTGACGCCGATCAGACATTTCTCGGCTGATATCGTGCCTTTCGGCGTCGTGACCCTGATCTTGCCGCCAACGGACGCGATGGCGCTCGCCGGCGTCTGCTCGAACAGCTGCGCGCCCGCCTGCGCCGCCACTTTTGCCGTGCCGATCACCAGCTTCAGCGGATGGATGTGCCCGGTGCCGGTGTCGCGGGTGCCGCCGAAATAGCGCGCCGAGCCCAACCGCTCCGCCGTCTCCCTGGCGTCCATGAAGCTGATGTGTGGATAGCCGAAGCGGTTCGCCATGATCTCGGCATGCGCTTTGTAGTCATCGACATAGCGCTGCTTGTGCGCCACCGACATCTGGCCTTGCATGTAGTCGATCTCGATCTTGTTGACGGCGGCGAATTCGAGGAGATGCGCCTTGGCCTCTTCGGCGAGGTCGAACAGCGCCTTGGCCCGGGAAAAGCCATATTCCGCTTCGAGCTCCTCGGCCCAGGCGCGCTGACCGGTGCCGAGCTGGCCGCCATTGCGGCCCGATGCGCCGTCGCCGAAACGATGCGCTTCGACCAGCACGACATTGCTGCCGGCCCTGGCGAGGTGCACCGCCGCCGACAGGCCGGTAAAACCGCCGCCAACGACGACGACGTCGCACCTCAGGTCACCGTCGAGCGCCGTGTATTCGGGCCGTGGACCGGCCGTGTCCTCATACCAGGAGCGGCCGGGGGAGATTGGGGATTGGTAGGGCATGATGCTCGGAGTAGGGGAGTAGGGGAGTAGGGCAGTAGGGCAGTAAGGAGATGTTAGTCGGCTGAAAGTTTGCGGATTAGGAGCCGAAGAAGCTTTCCCACACTTTCGGTGCTCGCCAATAATGAAGCCGCTGTCCCGTTCGGCGCGATGCCGGTACGCTCAGCGATCAGAAGCTGCGTTTCCAGCTCCTTCAGTGACCCTTGAGCGATACGGAGAAATTGCTGATAGGAACCCCGTACCTCTCTGCCATAGCCTTCCGCTATGTTCGCCGGCACCGAGCTTGCGGCGCGCCGCACTTGGCTGGTCAGTCCATAAAGTTCCTCCTTCGGCCAGGATTTCGTCGCGCCGTAAACCGCCACCGCAAGGTCCATTGCCTGCTGCCTAACTATTAAACCTTGTAGGAACCCGTTTTCTCAGTCATTTCCCCTACTCCCCTACTCCCCTACTCCCCTACTCCCCTACTCCCCTACTCCTCCTACACATTCAACAACAGATACTCCCGCTCCCACGGGCTGATCACTTCCATGAAGGTCTCGAATTCCGCCCGCTTGATCGCCGCATAGGTGGCGGCGAACGACTTGCCGAGCAGCGCGCAGAGTTCCTCGTCGGCTTCGAACAGGTCGACGGCCTCGAGCAGGCTGCGCGGCAGGTCGATCTCGGCCGCGTTGGCGGTGGTGAGAACCGGCGGTTCGGCCTTGATCTTGTTGGTCATGCCGATCAGCCCGCAGGCGAGCGATGCGGCCATCGCCAGATAGGGATTGGCGTCGGAGGAGGGGATGCGGTTCTCGACGCGCCTGGCTGCCGGGTCGGAGCGCGGGACGCGGAAGGCGGTGGTGCGGTTGTCGTAGCCCCATTTGTTGTTGACCGGCGCCGAAGCCGACTGCGTCAGCCGGCGATAGGAATTGACGTAGGGCGCAAACATCACCAGCGCGTTCGGCACATGTTTCTGCATGCCGCCGAGGAAATGGAAGAAGGCTTCGGTTTCCGAGCCGTCCTCGGCAGAAAAGACGTTTCTGCCGGTCTTCTTGTCGATGATCGATTGGTGGATATGCATGGCCGAGCCGGGCTGCCCCTGGATCGGCTTGGCCATGAAGGTGGCATAGATCTCATGCTTCAGCGCCGCCTCGCGGATGGTGCGCTTGAACATGAACACCTGATCGGCCAGTTCGATCGGATCGCCGTGGCGCAGATTGATCTCGAGCTGGCCGGCGCCTTCCTCGTGGATCAGCGTGTCGATCTCCAGGCCCTGGCTTTCGGAGAAATGGTAGATGTCGTCGATCAGTTCGTCGAACTCGTTGACGCCGGCGATCGAATAGCCGGCGCCACCGCCGATCGCCCGTCCCGAACGCCCGACCGGCGGGGTCAGCGGGTAGTCCGGATCGGGATTCTTGCGCACCAGGTAGAACTCGATCTCGGGCGCCACCACCGGCTTCAGCCCGCGCTTGTCGTAAGCGGCAAGCACACGCTTCAGCACGTTGCGCGGCGTGAACTCGACCGAGCGGCCGTCCTGGTGGACGAGGTCGCAGATGACCGCCGCCGTCGGGTCCTCTTCCCACGGCACCACGGTCAGCGTCGAAAGGTCCGGCATCAGCTTGAGGTCGCCGTCGTCTTCCGGATAGTTGAAGCCGTTGCCGTTCTCGGGGTAGCCGCCGGAGATCGTCGTCATGAACACCGCCGAAGGCAGCGCCAGCGAGGTGTTGGAGGTGAATTTCTTCGACGGCATCATCTTGCCGCGCGCAACACCGGCCTGGTCGGGGGTGATGCATTCGATATCCTCGATGCCGCGCCACGCCAGCCAGGCGCCGACTTCCTTCCAGTTTTTCACACCACGTTGATTTTTCACGAAGGCAGGCGTGCGGATACGTCCTCCGCGGCTCGACGGACGGACTTCCTTTTTTGCAGGCGGCATCATTCACCAGATTGGGTTGCGGATTTGGGAGTATAGCCGGGGCCGGTGATGGAAGGGAAGGGGAGCCGGCCCTGCCTTCGCCCGCCAGTTGAAAATTGCTCCAGGCAGCTTAGGTTCGACGCAAGTCCAATGACCTCGGCTGAAGACGTCGAATGCGGAACCATGAATTGACCACGATCGGCTTCGATGCCGACGACACGCTCTGGCAGAACGAGCAGTTCTTCCGCATCACCGAAAAGCGCTTTGCCGCCCTGCTCGCCGATCATGCCGAGGAGGAGCACATCTCGGCAAGATTGCTGGAAGCCGAGAAGCGCAACCTCGCCGTTTACGGCTTCGGCATCAAGGGGTTTACCCTGTCGATGATCGAAACGGCGATCGAGATTACCGACGGCCGCGCGCCGGCCTCGGTCATCGCCGAAATTCTCGCCGCGGGCCGCGAGATGCTTGGCCATCCGATCGAGGCGCTGCCTCATGCGCGCGAAACCGTTGAAAAACTGGCGGACGCCTATCGCCTGGTGCTGATCACCAAGGGCGACCTTTTCGATCAGGAACGCAAGCTGGCGCAATCGGGCCTCGGTGACCTGTTCGATGCCGTCGAGATCGTCAGCGACAAGAGCCCCGCCACTTATACCAGCATCTTCAGCCGCCACGGTGATGGCGCCGAAAAAAGCATGATGGTCGGCAATTCGCTGAAGTCGGACGTGGTGCCGGCCATCGAGGCCGGCAGTTGGGGCATCCACGTGCCGCATGAGCTGACCTGGGCGCTGGAACATGTCGAGCCGCCGGTCACCGCGCCTCGCTTCCGCCAGATAGCCGATCTCTCGGAATTGCCCCCGCTGGTCGAAAGCATCGGGAAAGCCGGCTGATCGCATGTCTCGGCGTCGAACCGGACGTGCGCGGCAGGCGTATCGATGCCGGACATAGCGCGTCGCAATCCTTGTTGTTCGCTCCGCCAAAGAGCCGCGCTGTCGCTGACCCTCCATCGTGCGGCCCCTCCATCGCGCGGCCCCTCCATCGCGCGGCTCTTGAACAATCGATGCTGTAAAATCGTTTTCTACTTGCAAATCAGTCGCAATTGCAGAATATGCGACAAGCGCGGCGTTACAGCGCCCGCGCGGCATGCGAGTAATCGCGACAGGAGATTTTGATGATCGAGAGATACGGGCGATGGGTTGCCGTCGGGTTGATGGCTGCGGTTTTCGCTGCGGCAGTGGCTTCAAGCCAAGCGAAAGCGCAGGAAAAATTCAAGGCCGTGACGACCTTCACCGTCATCGCCGACATGGCGAAGAACGTGGCGGGCGACGCAGCGATCGTGGAATCGATCACCAAGCCGGGGGCGGAGATCCACAATTACGCGCCGACGCCGGGCGACATTCAGCGGGCTCAGGGCGCAAAGCTCATTCTGTGGAACGGGCTCAACCTCGAAGTCTGGTTCGAAAAATTCTTCCAGAACCTCAGCGACGTGCCCGGCGCCATCGTCTCCGAGGGCGTCCAGCCGATGAGCATCGCCGAGGGACCCTATACCGGCAAACCGAATCCGCATGCCTGGATGTCGCCGACAAACGCGCTGATCTACGTCGACAACATCCGCGACGCCTTCGTCGAGCACGATCCGGCGCATGCCGAGACCTACAAGGCCAATGCGGAAGCCTACAAGGCAAAGATAGAGGCGGCCGTCGCGCCGATCCGCGATAAGCTTGCCTCGATCCCGCAGGACAGGCGCTGGCTGGTGTCGAGCGAAGGCGCTTTCTCCTACCTCGCACGCGATTTCGCGCTGAAGGAGCTTTATTTGTGGCCGATCAACGCTGACCAGCAAGGCACCCCGCAGCAGGTTCGCAAGGTGATCGACGCCGTCAGGGACAACAAGATCGTCGCCGTCTTCAGTGAAAGCACCGTGTCGGACAAGCCGGCCCGGCAGGTCGCGCGCGAGACGGGGGTCCATTACGGTGGCGTGCTCTACGTCGATTCCCTCAGCGAGGCGGACGGCCCGGTGCCGACCTATATCGACCTGCTGCGTGTGACATCGGATACAATTCAGAAAGGCCTCGCCGCAGGGCTGTCGCAATGAACGAAGCCGTTCCGCCTCTTGCCGCCGCGTCCGAGGATGCGGGAGGCGGTCTCGCCGTGCGCGGCGCGACCGTCACCTACCGCAACGGCCTCACGGCGCTGCGCGATGCGAGCTTTGAAATTCCGACAGGCACGATCACGGCACTTGTCGGCGTCAACGGCTCGGGCAAGTCGACGCTGTTCAAAGCCATCATGGGCTTCGTGCGGCTGGCAAAGGGAGAGATTCTTGTTCTCGGACGGCCGGCCGCGGCCGCGCTGAGGAAGAACGTCGTCGCCTATGTGCCGCAGGCCGAGGAGGTCGACTGGGACTTTCCAGTACTGGTCGAGGACGTCGTCATGATGGGGCGTTACGGCCATATGGGCATGATGCGCATTCCGAAGGCTGCTGATCGCGAGGCGGTTACATCGGCGCTTGCGCGAGTCGGCATGAGCGATTTCCGCAAGCGCCAGATCGGCGAGCTTTCGGGCGGGCAGAAGAAGCGCGTCTTTCTCGCTCGGGCGCTGGCGCAGGACGGGCGCGTTATCCTGCTCGACGAGCCCTTCACTGGCGTCGACGTCAGGACCGAGGACGCTATCATCGAACTGCTGCGCGCGCTCCGGGACGAAGGCCGGGTGATGCTGGTCTCGACGCATAATCTGGGTAGCGTGCCGGAGTTCTGCGACCGTGCCGTGCTGCTCCGGAACACGGTCCTTGCCTACGGGCCGACAGGCCAGACCTTCACGCAGGCGAACCTGGAAAAGGCTTTCGGCGGCGTCTTGCGTCATTTCGTGCTGGGCGGCGCCGGACTGCATGAGGACGACGACAGGCGCCGCCTTGCCGTCATCACCGACGACGAGCGGCCACTGGTCTTCTACGGAGAGAACGGAGCCATGCAGCACAAGATGCGGGAACCGGACGAATGAGTGTCCTGCTCGAGCCGTTCGGCTACGAATATATGCTCAATGCCATGTGGGTGTCCGCCCTGGTCGGCGGTGTCTGCGCCTTCCTGTCCTGCTATCTGATGCTGAAAGGCTGGTCGCTGATCGGTGACGCGCTCTCGCATTCGATCGTGCCGGGCGTCGCCGGCGCCTATATGCTGGGCCTTCCCTTCTCGATCGGCGCCTTCTTCTCCGGCGGGCTCGCCGCCGCGGCGATGCTCTTCCTCAACCAGCGCACCAAGCTGAAGGAAGACGCCATCATCGGCCTGATCTTCTCCTCCTTCTTCGGCCTCGGCTTGTTCATGGTGTCGCTGTCGCCGACCTCGGTGAATATCCAGACGATCGTGCTCGGCAACATTCTGGCCATCACTCCGGAAGACACGCTTCAGCTCGCTATCATAGGCTTCGTCTCGCTCGCCGTCCTGCTGGTGAAATGGAAGGATCTGATGGTGGTCTTCTTCGACGAGAGCCATGCCCGCTCGATCGGCCTCAACCCGAGCGCGCTCAAGATCATGTTCTTCATGCTGCTATCGGCCTCCACGGTCGCCGCGCTTCAGACCGTCGGCGCCTTCCTGGTCATCTGCATGGTGGTGACCCCCGGCGCGACCGCCTATCTTCTGACGGACCGGTTTCCGCGCCTGCTCGTCATCGCGGTCGGCATCGGCGCGGCGACGAGTTTCACCGGCGCCTATGCCAGCTATTTCCTCGACGGCGCCACCGGCGGCATCATCGTCGTGCTGCAGACGCTGATCTTTCTCGCCGCCTTCTTCTTCGCTCCCAAGCATGGAATGCTGGCAGCCCGCCGCCGCTCGGCGCGGGCCTTGGAGGCCAGCCTGTGAGCGTCCTCGATACACTGCTTACCCCCTTCCAGTTCGGCTTCATGGTCAATGCGCTGATTGCTTCGGTGCTGGTCGCCGTGCCGACGGCGCTGCTCTCCTGCTTTCTCGTTCTCAAGGGCTGGTCGCTGATGGGCGACGCCATCAGCCACGCCGTCTTTCCCGGCGTGGTCATCGCTTACATCCTCGGATTCCCCTATTCGATCGGCGCCTTCGCCGCCGGGATGGTCTGCGCTCTAGCCACCGGCTTCCTCAAGGACAACAGCCGCATCAAGCAGGACACGGTCATGGGCATCGTCTTCTCCGGCATGTTCGGCTTCGGCCTGGTGCTCTACGTAAAAATCCAGTCCGACGTGCATCTCGACCACATATTGTTCGGCGACGTTCTGGGCATCGGCCTGCGCGACATCGTCGAAACGGGGCTCATTGCTGCGATTACGGCCGGCATCATCGGCATCAAGTGGCGCGACTTCCTGCTGCACGCCTTCGACCCGGCTCAGGCGCGCGCGGTCGGTCTTCGGGTCAACCTGCTCCATTACGGCCTGCTTTGCCTGATCTCGCTCACCATCGTCGGCGCGCTGAAGGCGGTCGGCATCATCATGGCCATCGCCATGCTGATCGCGCCGGGCGCCATCGCCTTCCTGCTGACAAGGCAGTTCAGCGCCATGCTGATCCTGTCGGTGGCGATCGCGGTCGCCGCATCGTTTCTGGGCGTCTATCTGTCCTTCTTCATCGACAGCGCACCGGCGCCGACCATCGTTCTCATGCTGTCTGCCGCCTTCATTGCTGCTTTCGTCGTCACCACACTCAAGGCGGGCCGAATGGAGCTCGGCGAGGAGGGCTAATGCATGTCGCCCAAAAGCATGCCCTCGGGCCTGACCCGGGGGTGCGCAGCGGTTTTGGGATAACGACATGCATAAAACAAGAACTCAAGCGCGTCGCATGAATCCCTTCAGACGCGACGCGCTTTAGAAACTGGCGGTCATTCTCTGGTTTGACGAGAGCGACGCTGTTTCTGGATCGGCTTCACGTAGATCTCCAGTCTGTGGCTGATGATCGTGAATCCGTGCTGTCGAGCGATTTCCTCCTGGAGCCGCTCGATCTCCGCCGACTGGAACTCGATGACATCTCCGGTCTCGATGTTGATGAGATGATCGTGATGCTCGCGGGGGACGGTTTCGTATCTGGCGCGCCGATCGCCAAAGGTGTGCCGCTCCAGAATGCCCTTTTCGCGCAGAAGGCTGACGGTGCGATAGACAGTGGCGAGCGCGATCGTCGGCTCGATGGCGACAACACGGCGATGGAGTTCCACCACATCCGGATGGTCGCTGGATTCGGATAGAACGCGCATGATGACGCGGCGCGGACCGGTGATGCGCAGTCCGAGTTCCCTGCAAAGCGCGGCGATGGTCTGTTCTGAGGACATGTCATGATCCGCCAATATCGACAGCCATGTCGCGAAGTCGGAACATGCCTGCGGATTTGTTCGAAGGTGCTATCCCAGATGCGTCGCAATTGCAAAAGGACATCGGACTGGGTTCGCTGTCAGGCGGTCACACACTGACACAAGATATCCAGATCCGATCGCAAGAAGCGAGGAAGGAGCCGGATAGACGCCGGCTAGCTGCGTCCGAGCCCGATCAAATGGTCGATCACCGGCTGCAGCCGTTCGGTCGTGATCGGCTTGGCGACCACCGCATCGACGACGCTCGACAGGCCGAGGCTCTCCGGTGTGCCGCTTTTGGTCGAGAGCAGGATCACCGAGGGACGCGATCTGCCCGAGATGCGTCGAAGCGCGTCGATACGCGACATCAGTGCGTCGCAGTCCTTGTTGTCGGCTCCGCCATCGAGGACGATCGCTCCGGGATTGAGCGAGCGCAGCGTCGTTGCTGCCGTTTCGGGCGATTCCGAGATCGGTTTGAGCCCGGACCGTTCGACGATTTTCGAAACCACCACCCGGTTGACCGGCGATTTTCCGACGACGAGCACGCGGGTGAAGTCGGTGAGCATTTCGGGGTCCACATTCCGGCTCATCAAACTCAACTGGTTCACAGTGCGATTTAAGGGGCGCATGAGCAGGGCGGGCACTCGCTAGTTTCAATGCAGGGTTGTACTTTGGAAACAATTGCCGTGAGATCGCTGCCTATGTCAAGCTGAAATGGCCGGCGTCGAGAACATCGCAAGAAAGGTTAAAATTTAAAGCAAGTTCTTTTCTGGCCGTGCATGCAAACTGGTTGTGCAAGTGCAAATCACCTGCGCAGAGAACTGCGCAGGTGATGCCGCATCCGCCAGCAGGATTTCGTCGGATTTCGATCAGCCGACGCTCCGCTGCGTGACGATGACCGGGATCAGCAGGTCGCCCCAGTTGCCGTCGCCGCCATGGTGCCGTGCCGAGCGCACCAGTTCCACCGACACACCGGCCTCGACCGCCTTCATCACCGACTGGTTGAGCCTGTGCAGGTCGTTGGCCAACATGCGGATGGTCGCCTGCTGGTCGACGGTCATGGTGGTGGCCTGTTCTTCGGCCCGTTCCTTGACGCGGCTTATCGATGCCATTGGTCTTCTCCTTGCGTATTTTTTACCCCTTTTGGGGCGTTGCCTCTATTTTGTTGCGTTCGTGCTATTCCGCCGCCGGTTTGAACTGGGCGTGCTCGGTCGATTCATGCATGGCCGTGGTCGAAGACCGGCCACCGGTGATCGCCACCGACACGGCGTCGAAATAGCCGGTGCCGACTTCGCGCTGGTGCTTGGTCGCGGTGTAGCCGTGGGCTTCCGCCGCGAATTCAGCCTCCTGCAGTTCGGAATAAGCCGCCATCTGACGCGCCTTGTAGCCGCGGGCGAGTTCGAACATGCCGAAATTGAGCTGGTGAAAACCGGCCAGCGTGATGAACTGGAACTTGTAGCCCATGGCGCCGAGTTCCTTCTGGAACCTGGCGATGGTGGCATCGTCGAGGTTCTTCTTCCAGTTGAACGACGGCGAGCAATTATAGGCGAGAAGCTTGCCAGGATGGTGCCTGTGCACGCCCTCGGCGAACTTTTTGGCCTGCGCCAGATCGGGCTTGGAGGTTTCGCACCAGATCAGGTCGGCGTGGGGCGCGTAGGCAACGGCCCGTGCGATGCAGGGCTCGATGCCGTTCCTGACTTGATAGAAGCCCTCCACCGTACGGCCGGCGCCATAGTCGACGAAGGGCTGGTCGCGCTCGTCGATGTCGGAGGTGAGCAGCTTTGCCGCTTCCGCGTCGGTGCGCGCGACGACCAGCGTCGGCGTGCCCATGACGTCGGCGGCAAGCCGCGCGGCGTTGAGGTTGCGGATGTGTGCGGCGGTTGGGATCAGGACCTTGCCGCCGAGATGGCCGCACTTCTTCTCCGACGCCAGCTGGTCCTCGTAGTGGACGCCGGCGGCACCCGCCTCGATGAAGGCCTTCATGATCTCGAAGGCGTTGAGCGGTCCGCCGAAGCCGGCTTCCGCATCGGCGACAACAGGCGCGAACCAGGTGTCGACCGAAAGCCCCCTGCCTTCGGAGGTCTCGATCTGGTCGGCGCGCTGCAGGGTGCGGTTGATGCGCTTGACCAGTTCGGGCGCCGCATTGGCGGGATAAAGCGACTGGTCCGGATACATGGCGGATGCGGTGTTGGCATCGGCCGCGACCTGCCATCCAGACAGGTAGATCGCCTTCAGTCCGGCCCGGACCTGCTGCATCGCCTGGTTGCCCGACATGGCGCCGAGCGCGTTAACGAAATCCTCTTCGTGGATGAGCTTCCAGAGCCGGTTGGCGCCCATTTCGGCGAGGCTCTGCCGGATCTGGACCGAACCGCGCAGCCGCTTCACGTCGTCCGGTGAGTAGGGCCGCTCGATGCCGTCGAAGCGGCCTTCCGGCGCCGAGGGGACGAGGTTGTAAAAATCAGTCATTGGTCGCTCCGACAGATCGTTGCTGGGATAGAAACGCCGCCTCATGAAAATTTCTGCGCCGTTTTGGTATGACAGCATTTACATTTTGGCGCGGGCCAGGCGAGGAAAACCAGAGGATTGGCTGGAAAATAAGGGAAAACCTGTGTTGCGTTTGACAGTCAGGCGCTGTAAATCTGTCATGATTGTAAAAGGCCGGCATGGCAGCGCCGCGCGGGAGTCATGTAAATTCTGTCAAGGACAGCCGAGTGGCCGATCAAAAAATCTTCGCCGGGCCGCGCATCCGCCGCATCCGCAGCGCCAAGGGCCTGACCCAGACGGCGATGGCCGAAGGTCTTGGCATCTCGCCGTCCTACCTCAATCTCATCGAGCGCAACCAGCGGCCGCTGACGGTTCAGCTGATCCTCAAGCTGGCATCTGTCTACAAGGTCGACCCGCATGAATTGCAGGGCGAGGCGAGGGGGTCGGTCACCGCCCTGAAGGAAGTGTTTTCAGATCCGCTGCTGGTCGGCGAATTGCCTGGCGACCAGGAACTGATCGAGCTTGCCGAGGCGGCGCCCAACGCTTCCGCCGCGGTGATAAAACTGTTTCGCGCTTATCGCGAGCAGGCCGAGCGCCTTTCCGACCTCAACGAACTCCTGGCGCGCGATGGCAAAGCAACGGCGCTGTCCGGCGCCCGCCTGCCGATCGACGAGGTGCACGAGATTTTCGAGCGCCGTCCGAACCATTTTGCCGCGCTGGAAGAGGAGGCCGAGGCATTCATTTCGGTGCTCGATCCCGGCGACGACCTGCTCGGTGCGCTGAAGGCCTGGCTGAAGCGCGAATACGGCATCGTCGTCAAGGTGCTGCCGGTCGCCACCATGCCGAACTGGCGCCGCCGCTACGACCGCCATTCGCAGCGTCTGTTCCTGTCCGAGCGCCTGTCGCCGTTCGACCAGTTGCGCGAGGTGGCGATGGAGGCCTGCCTGATCCGCATGACGGTCGCCGTGGCAAGCGAGATCCAGGCGCTGAAGCTGACCACGGATGAGGCCCGCCGGCTCGCCCGCTTCGAGCTTGGCCGCTACGCTGCCCACGCGCTGATGATGCCCTATCAATCCTTTCACGCAGCCGCCACACGCGCGCGTTACGACATCGACGTGCTGCGCTCGCGCTTCGGCGTCTCCTTCGAGCAGGCGGCGAACCGGTTGACCACGCTGCAGCGGCCGGGCACGCCGGGCGTGCCCTTCTTCATGCTCGAGGTCGACAACGCCGGCAACCGCTTCCGCAAGGCTGGCAGCCAGGGTTTTCCGCAGAGCCGCTTCGGCGGCGGCTGTCCAAAGCTTCCCGTGCATGCCGCCTTTACCCAGCCCGGCCAGATCTTCGTCGAGGCGGTGGAAATGCCCGACGGCGCCGAATTCCTCTGCGTCGCCCGCACGCTCGAGGGGCCGCAAGGCTCGTTTGCGGAGCGCCCGCGCCGTACCGCACTTCTGCTCGGCTGCGACATCGGCTTTCGTGACGAGATCGTCTACGGCGCGGCACTGCCGGGGCCGGCTGCCGCTGCGGCCGGAAAAGCCGGACAGGGCACAAATCCGGCCACGCCGGTTGGCCCGGCCTGCCGGCTGTGCGAACGCATCGGCTGCCTCGCCCGCGCCGAGCCGCCGGTGACGCGCCCGCTCGGCCTCGACGAGATGGTGACCGGATTAAGCGCCTTCGATTTCCAGTGAGGTCCCGGCAGGCGACTGCCGTCTTTGCCACAACCGTCGCTGCCCGGTGGACCACGCTCCGCCGCTGCCTTTGCGATAGGCGAATGTGGCACGTTTCTGTCGTCCGCTATGCATCGTGTTGCCTCGAAACCGCCGACAGTCGCCATCATGACCGATACATCATCACCGTTAGCCGTTTCGCCTGTCGTCTCGCCGCGTGACGAGCGTGTCGGCTTCCTGTTGATTTTCCTGTCGGCGCTGATGTGGAGTTTCGGCGGCGCCATCGCCCGTTTCATCGACGCCGGAGACAGCTGGACGGTGGTGTTCTGGCGCTCGGTCTGGGCCGCCGCCTTCCTGATCTGCTTCATGGTCTGGCGCGACGGCTGGCACGGCACGGTGAGGTTGTTCCGCGGCATGGGCCTGTCCGGCCTTGCCGTGGCGTTCTGCTTCGCCACCGCATCGACCTCATTCGTCGTGGCGCTTGCCTACACCACCGTCGCCAACATCCTTTTGATGCAGGCCGGCGTGCCGCTCCTGGCGGCGCTGTTTGCCTGGGTGCTGTTTCGCGAACGGGTGGCGTTGGCGACTTGGGTGGCGATTGCCGCCGTCATTGCCGGCGTTGCCATCATGGTATCGGAATCGCTCGATGGCGCGGTGTCGCCCATCGGCGACGGCCTGGCGCTGCTCATCGCTGTGATGTTTTCGATCGCCACCGTCATCACGCGACGCTTTGCCCATGTGCGCATGACGCCGGCGACCTGCCTCGGCACGATGCTTGCCGCCGCATTCGCCGCGTCGCAGGCATCGCGATTCGGCGTTTCCAGCAGCGACATGGGCTTCCTGTTTGCATTCGGCGTGGTCAATCTCGGTCTCGGCCTTGCCTTTTTCGCCACCGGCGCCCGGCTCGTTCCGGCTGCGGTCGCAGCACTACTCGGCACTTTCGAGCCGATCCTCGGCCCGATCTGGGTCTGGCTCATCCATTCCGAGGTGCCGTCGGGACGCACCATCCTTGGCGGCACGGTCGTGGTCACGGCGCTGCTGGTCCATATCGGGCTCGAATTCAAGCGTCAGGCGCGACCCGTGCGGCCGGGTGTCACCGGCATGCCGTCGCCTAATTGATGCAGCGCACGCGCCAAAGCGAGATGAGCCATTGACAATGGCGCGGCCTGGCGGGCAGGCTGCAAATACGGCAACAACAAGACAGGCTCATCTTGCCAAGTCTCCCCTCCGGCCCGACCGAGACCGGACAACATCGTCGTATCCCTGCCCGCGCCGTGGCGAGAGCCTTTGACGGCGCCGGCATGCCACCTGGATCACGACAAAGGAACCGGGGGCTCGGCCGTTGCGCATCGAACTGCTGTCGTGTTGGCGGTTCGCGCTTGTCGCTTGTCGGAAAGCTCAATAATCTGAAGCAAACGCCCAGCCGCGCAGCCCCGCGACGTGCTGGCGATGGAACACTCATCAAAGGAGAGACGCATGATCCGCAAAGCATTCTGGCTTTCGGCGACCTCGGCATTTCTGGCGCTTTTCACCCTCGGCGCTCATGCCCAGGACCGCGTCGTCAACGTCTATAACTGGTCGGATTACATCGACAGCTCGATCATCGAAGACTTCACCAAGGAAACGGGCATCAAGGTCACCTACGACACCTTCGATTCCAACGAGCTGCTTGAGACGAAACTGCTTGCCGGCGGCAGCGGCTACGACGTTGTCGTGCCGACCGCCAATTTCCTCGCACGCCAGATCCAGGCAGGGGTGTTCCAGAAGCTCGACAAGTCGAAGCTGCCCAACATTTCCAACATGTGGGACGTCGTTTCGGAGCGCACGACCAAGTACGATCCCGGCAACGAATATTCGATCAACTACATGTGGGGCACGGTCGGCCTCGGCTATAACGTTAAGAAAGTGCAGGAAGCGCTCGGCACCGACAAGATCGACAGCTGGGACGTGTTCTTCAACCCGGAAAAGCTGGCCAAGCTGAAGGATTGCGGCGTCTATGTCCTCGATTCTCCGAGCGACATCCTGCCGAACGCCTTCAAATATCTGGGCATCGATCCCGAGACCACGTCGCCGGACGATTTCGCCAAGGCCGAAGAAGTGATGCTGAAGGTCAGGCCTTACATCCGCAAGTTCCACTCGTCTGAATATATCAACGCGCTGGCCAATGGCGACATCTGCCTGGCCGTTGGCTGGTCGGGCGACGTGTTCCAGGCGCGCGACCGTGCGACGGAAGCAAACCAGGGCGTTGAGATCGCCTATTCCGTGCCGAAGGAAGGCGCCGAAATGTGGTTCGACCAGATGGCGATCCCGGCCGACGCGCCGCATGTCGCCGAAGCTCATGAATTCCTGAACTACATGATGAAGCCGGAAGTCATCGCCAAGGCGAGCAATTTCGTCTTCTACGCCAATGGCAACAAGGCGTCGCAGCAATTCATCGACAAGGAGATACTCGAGGATCCGGCGATCTACCCGGACAAGGCGACGCTGGCGAAACTGTTCACCATCACCCCCTACGATTCCAAGACCCAGCGCGTCGTCACCCGCACCTGGACCAGGATCGTCACCGGGCAGTAAGCGACAATCGGCGACCCCGGCAGGTGCTGCCGGGGTTAAGTCTTCTGGGGATAGAACGCGAGGACGGAGTGGGACATGAAATCGCTTGGCAGCATCCGCAGGGATTTCGCGCCATGGAACGATCCGAACGCCAAGCCGTACATCCAGTTCGACAAGGTCACCAAGAAGTTCGGTGACTTTACCGCCGTCAACAATTTGTCGCTGACGATATTCGAGCGCGAGTTCTTTGCCCTGCTCGGCGCATCCGGCTGCGGAAAGTCGACGCTTCTGCGGATGCTCGCCGGATTCGAGGAGCCGACCGCCGGTCGCATCCTGCTCGACGGCCAGGATCTGCGCGGCATCCCGCCATACCGGCGGCCGGTCAACATGATGTTCCAGTCCTATGCGCTGTTCCCGCATATGACTGTCGAAAACAACATCGCCTTCGGCCTCAAGCAGGACGGTATGCCGAAGCCCGAGATCGCGGCGCGCGTTGGAGAGATGCTGAAGCTGGTCAAGCTCGAGCAGTTCGCCAAGCGCAAGCCGCACCAATTGTCCGGCGGCCAGCGCCAGCGCGTCGCGCTTGCCCGCTCGGTCGCCAAGCGGCCGAAGGTGCTGCTGCTCGACGAGCCGTTGGGCGCGCTGGACAAGAAGTTGCGCGAGGAAACGCAGTTCGAGCTGATGGATCTGCAGCAGTCACTCGGCCTCACCTTCGTTGTCGTCACCCACGACCAGGAAGAGGCGATGACCATGGCCGACCGCATCGCCATCATCGACAAGGGCGAGGTGATGCAGGTGGCGACGCCGGCGGAAGTCTACGAGGCGCCGGGCTCCCGTTTCGTCGCCGGCTTTGTCGGCAACGTCAACATGTTCGAAGGCAAGATTGCGCATGGCGAGGCGGGTGCGGCAAGCATCGATGCCGGCAACGGCATCACCATCCGCACCGAGCATGCCGGCGATGCCGCAACTGGCGCGGCCGTCGCCTTCGCCATCAGGCCGGAGAAGATCAGGATATCGTCGACGAGACCGGCCGGCGCCGTCAACGCCATCGAGGGCGAGGTCTACGATATCGCCTATCTCGGCGACATGACCGTCTATCACGTCAGGCTGGACGACGGCCAGGTGGTGCGAGCGAGCACGATGAACGCGGCCCGCATCACCGAGGATCCGCTGAGTTGGAACGACCGTGCCTGGGTGTCGTTCCGGCCGGATGCCGGCGTCGTGCTGACGCGATAGGGGGCGGCCATGTCGAATGCCGCTGTCACCGCTGCAACAAGCTCTCGAGCCACCGCTGCCGGCAAATCCGCCCTGGCCAGAACGGGAGAGGCCTTCGTTGGCCGTCTTGTCATCCTCATTCCGTATCTCTGGCTGGTCTTCTTCTTCCTCATTCCGTTCGTCATCGTCTTCAAGATCTCGCTATCGCAGACCGCGATCGCCATACCGCCCTACACGCCGGTGCTCGGCTTCGGCGACGGCCTTGCCGGTTTCTTCGCCCAGCTGAATGAGCTCAGCATCGACAACTACACATGGCTGACGCAGGACGCGCTCTACGTCAACGCCTATGTGACCAGCGTCATCGTCGCCGCCATCTCGACGGTGCTGACATTGCTTGTCGGCTACCCGATCGCCTACGGCATGGCGCGCGCCCCGGCGATGCTGCGCCCGACTTTGCTGATGCTGGTGATCCTGCCGTTCTGGACCTCGTTCCTGATCCGGGTCTACGCCTGGATCGGCATCCTCAAGCCTGAGGGGCTGCTCAACCAGCTGCTGCTCGCCACCGGCGTTATCAGCCAGCCGCTGATCATCCTCAACACCTATACGGCGATCTTCATAGGCATCGTCTATTCCTACCTGCCGTTCATGGTGCTGCCGCTCTATTCGTCGCTGGAAAAGATGGATTATTCGCTGATCGAGGCAGCCAAGGATCTCGGCTGCCCACCGACCAGCGCCTTCTGGAAGATCACCTTTCCGCTGTCGCTACCCGGCGTCATCGCCGGCTGCCTGCTGGTGTTCATCCCCGCCGTCGGCGAATTCGTCATTCCCGACCTGCTCGGCGGCTCACAGACGCTGATGATCGGCAAGACGCTGTGGAACGAGTTCTTCGCCAATCGTGACTGGCCGGTGTCTTCGGCCGTCGCCGTCATCCTGCTGTTGCTGCTGATCGTGCCGATCATGCTCTTCCAGCGGGCCCAGGCCCGCGCCCAGGAGCAGGACAGATGAACCCGACCTGGAGCCGCTTCAACATCACTTCGATCGTGCTCGGCTTTGCCTTTCTTTACCTGCCGATCGTCCTGCTCGTCGTCTTCTCTTTCAACGAATCGAAACTGGTCACTGTCTGGGGCGGCTTCTCGACAAAATGGTACGTCTCGCTGTTCCACAACCAGGGCCTCATGGACGCCACCTGGGTAACGGCCCGCGTCGCCGTCATCTCGGCCACCGTGGCGACCGTGCTCGGCACGCTGGCGGCTCTCACCTTGACGCGCTACACGCGCTTCAAGGGCCGGACGCTGTTTTCCGGCATGGTCTTTGCGCCGCTGGTCATGCCGGAAGTCATTACCGGCCTGTCGCTGCTGCTGCTCTTTGTCGCCGTCGGTCTCGACCGCGGTTTTGTCACCGTCACGCTTGCCCACATCACCCTGACCATGTGCTTCGTCGCCGTCGTCGTGCAGTCGCGCCTGATCACGTTCGACCGCTCGCTCGAAGAAGCCGCGATGGATCTTGGCGCGCCGCCGGTGAAGACCTTCTTCCAGATCACGCTGCCGGTCATCATGCCGGCGATCGTGTCCGGCTGGATGCTGGCGTTCACACTGTCGCT
The DNA here is from genome assembly GCF_055811635.1 of Mesorhizobium sp. WSM4806. NCBI lineage: Bacteria > Pseudomonadati > Pseudomonadota > Alphaproteobacteria > Hyphomicrobiales > Phyllobacteriaceae > Mesorhizobium > Mesorhizobium sp. WSM4806. The sequence goes on from NZ_JBVVQZ010000003.1 coordinate 140,670, forward strand.
CGACGATCTGGTCATCGCCAGCTTCACCTCAGGGCCTGGCGCCACCACGCTGCCGATGAAGATCTACAGCCAGGTTCGTCTCGGTGTGACGCCGGAGATCAACGCCGCCTGCACCATCCTGATCGCGGTTGTGGCGGTCGGCGTCATCATCGCTTCGCTCGCCAACAAGCGGCGCGAGGTCCAGCGCCAGCGCGACGAGCAGGCCGCTCAGCGTGGGTGACGAAAGGGGCGGCAGCAGCAAAAGCCGGCAGGAAGCACTTCTGACGACGACCGCAGCAGCTTCGTTGCTTACTCGCCGGATACCCCGCGGCTTATCGGCGAAATGAACGGCGTGCTCCACGTTCCGCCGATGAAGAACGAAGACTGGTTGGGACCTTGGCTATTTGTCTGCGTGGCTGGCTGGTCCGCCTGAATGATGCCGCCGGACAGCGCCAGCCCGCGCCCGGCATAGGAGGCGATGCCGGAAAGCCAGATCTTGTACTTCGCCGAATTCGCTTCGGCCTTGTCGATCTTCGCCACACCGTTCGAAATGCTCGCCTTGAGTTCGGCCCCGTCGATCGGCAGTGTTCCGTCGGAGACATCGTCGAGCGCGAAGAACCCGCCCTGTTCGTTGTGTTTGAGAAACGCCGGCAGGTTGAACCGGCTCAACGCGCCTTGGCCGAATTTCGCCGAAACCGAGCCGTCGGCATTTTCGAAAATGGAATCCCAGGTTCTGCCCGGCCCCTTGAGGATGACCGAAACGGTTCCCGTGCCAATCGGCACCAGTCGCGTCATTCCGGCTGCGGTGCCAAAAGCGCCGCCGTCGATGTCGGAGGCGAGCAGCCTGATCTCGACCTGCGTGCCTTCCGGCTTGCGGTCAAAACGAAGGCTGCTCTGGATGTTGCCGCCAAAGGCCGATGCATCGGAAATATCGAAGACGGCAAGACCGTTCTTGACCTGGGCAGCGGCGGCGACGTCGGCAAGCTGGATGGCGCCTGCGGTGGCCTGCGCTGCCGACAGTCTGAGATCGAGATCGATGCGGTCGGCGACGCTTATGTCGATTTCGCCGGGGCCAGCGCCGTTCGCGGGCGCCAAGGGTGCGAAGGCGGAGAGAAACGACCGCAGGTCGAGCGTCTCGAAGGCGAGCGTACCGGCGATCACCGGGCGCGCCTCGCCAAAGGAGAAATCCAGCGCACCCATTCCCGGATTGTCGTCCAGGGCGATCTCGGTGTTTTCGAATTTAATGCGGCCGGAGGTCGCCGTGAGCTTGCTGGAAACGGAAACCGAGCCAATTGCTGCGCCCGGCGCGATGCCGGCCCGCGACCATTCGAGCGCGCGCCTGAGCGAGGGTGCGGCAAATTTTGCCTGGCCGTCGAAATAGGCGTTCTCGGACATGCTGGCCACGCCGTCGAACGAAAAACTGGCAGGGGCCGCCTTGAATGAAAGCGTCATCGGCGCCGCACCTCCGCCAAACAGCACCAGCGGGTTTGATGATGCGGCATCCACGGCGACGCTTTCGCCGCGCCAGATCCCGGTCGCCGACAGCGTCGCATTGCTGTTCATTGCGGCCCAGTTCGCCTGGCCGCTCAGGCTGCTCAGTATCTCAGCGTCCTTGCCATCGACGGAAGTCACCACGCGGCCGTTCCTGAACTCCACGGTGCCGAACGGATCAGCCGGCAGCTTGCTGAGGTCCGGCTTGGCTGGATTGGCGCTGACAACGGCGCGAGCGACGTCGATGGACCGGGTGATGCGCCCGCCCGAAGGCAGGGCGGGCAGGAAAAGTCCATGTGCTGCGCGTTGAACCCTGATCGTCGGCCGGATCAGCCGCGCCGTCGAGAACACCACATTGCCACGCAACGCCGCCATGGCGGAGAGATTGACCTCGACCCGTTCAGCCTCGATCACCGGCGGCGCGTCGGTCTCTGTCCATTGCGAAAGCGTCACGTCGGCCAAGATGGCACGGAAATTCGGCCAGACCTCGATCCGTGGCGCGCCGTCGATGGTGACCCTGAAACCGCTCCACGCACTCATTTCCCAGGCGATGCGGTCGCGCACGATACGGGTCGAGGCGACGAGCGGCAGGGCGGCAACGGCCAGCGCGATGACGAGCACGGCAGCGCCGATCGCCCATATTCCGCGCCGGATCAAAGGTGATGGCATGTCGCCCCGTATGCTTCCGTTCCGACAAAAAAACGCCCGACGGGTGTAACCCACGGCTGACGCATTTCAAGTCTTTATGGCCCAGCGATGGCATTTGCGCACATCCGCGTCGCTCGGCCGAACAAAATCTTGCTCTGCTGCGTTGCGATATGCATAAGCGATGCCAATGCATGTCGCCAAAATGCGCAACGTTTTTGGATAACATGATAATAACAAAAGTCTAAAGCGCGTCGCGTGAATCTCTTCAAGCGTAACGTGCTTTAAGGAGGAACGATCATGGCTGGCGACGCACCGCTCTGGATACCGACCAAAGACCAGATCGACGCGGCGCCGATGACCGCCTTCATGCAGGCCGCGGCGGCCGCAACCGGCAGGTTTTTTCCCTCCTACGGCGATCTTCATCGTTGGTCGATCGACGATCGCGAGGCGTTCTGGAGCCTGGTCTGGGAGTTTTGCGGGATCGTCGGCGACAAGGGCGCCAATGGGGGGATCAGTGGCGGCGAGCGCGTGCTTGTCGATGGCGAGAAGATGCCCGGCGCCGCCTTCTTTCCCGACGCCAAGCTTAACTTCGCCGAGAACCTGTTGAAAAAAACTGGGCTCGGTGACGCCATCGTCTTTCGCGGCGAGGACAAGGTCGAGCGCCGGCTCTCCTGGAACGAGTTGCATGCGCTGACCTCGCGGCTGCAGCAGCTTTTCCTGTCGCTCGGGGTGAAAAAGGGTGACCGCATCGCTGCCATGATGCCCAACATGCCGGAGACGGTGGCGGCAATGCTGGCGACAGCCTCGATCGGGGCCGTGTGGTCGTCCTGCTCTCCCGATTTCGGCGAGCAGGGCGTTCTGGACCGGTTCGGGCAGATCGAGCCTGTCGTCTTCATCGCGCCTGACGGTTACTGGTACAATGGCAAGGCGATCGAGGTTGCCGACAAGATCGCGGCCGTTGCGGCAAAGCTCGTCACCGTCCGCAAGATCCTGATCGTCGACTATCTCGGCACGTCGACCGACGTGGCGGCGACCATCGAGAAGGCGACTGCGCTGGACGAGGCGCTCTCATCGTTCGCTGCCAAGTCGGTCACCTTCGAACGGTTGCCGTTCGCGCATCCGCTCTACATCCTGTTTTCTTCCGGAACGACCGGCATCCCCAAATGCATTGTCCATTCGGCCGGCGGAACGCTGATCCAGCATGTCAAGGAAGAACGGCTCCACGCCGGCCTGCTCGACGGCGACCGCTTCTTTTATTTCACCACCTGCGGCTGGATGATGTGGAACTGGCTGGTCTCAGGCCTGGCGTCGGGCGCAACCCTTCTGCTTTATGACGGGTCGCCCTTCTACCCCGACGGCAACGTGCTGTTCGACTTCGCCGACGCCGAGAAGATGACCTATTTCGGCACCTCGGCCAAATTCATCGATTCCGTGCGCAAGGCCGGCCTCAGGCCGATCAACACGCACGATCTTTCCAGCGTGCGCACGATCTCCTCCACCGGCTCGCCACTGTCGCCGGAAGATTTCCGCTTCGTCTATGACGGCATCAAGAAAGACGTGCATCTCGCCTCCATCTCCGGCGGCACCGACATCGTCTCCTGCTTCGTGCTCGGCGTGCCGATCGAACCGGTGTGGATCGGAGAGATCCAGGGACCTGGCCTCGGCCTCGCCGTCGATGTCTGGGACGACGACGGCCAGCCGCTCAGGCAGGAAAAGGGTGAGCTCGTCTGTACGAGAGCGTTCCCGGCGATGCCGATCGGCTTCTGGAACGATCCCGAAGGCAAGAAATACCACGCCGCCTATTTCGAGCGCTTCGACAATGTCTGGTGCCACGGTGACTTCGCCGAATGGACCGCCCATGGCGGCCTGATCATCCACGGCCGCTCCGACGCGACGCTCAACCCTGGCGGTGTGCGGATCGGCACGGCGGAAATCTACAATCAGGTCGAGCAGATGCCGGAAATCCTGGAAGCGCTGTGCATCGGCCAGGACTTCGACAACGACGTGCGCGTCGTGCTGTTCGTGCGGCTGGCGGCCGGCGTTGAACTCGACGCCGAGCTGGAAAAACGCATCCGGGCGAAAATCCGCAGCGGCGCGAGCCCGCGCCACGTGCCGGCTAAAATCGTCGCCGTCGCCGACATTCCACGCACCAAATCGGGCAAGATCACCGAGCTTGCGGTGCGCGACGTGGTGCATGGCCGTGCCGTCAAGAACAAGGAGGCGCTGGCCAATCCCGAAGCGCTCGAGCTGTTCCGCGACCTGCCGCAGCTGGCCGATTAGTTTCTCGAGGTCCAGGACATGAGAACCGTCAGGCGTTCAAACGGAGCCGAGCACGGTTAACGAAATATCTCGCTCGAATTTACCTAGATTTCATGAGTGGTACACATTGGTAAATTATTCGCGGTGCCGGTAAGGTTTTGTTAAGGGCCGACATCGATAGTCGTGCGTAACTTGAGGGAGAAATCCCGTTCCTCTAAATCCCCAGAGGATCTGAATTCGCTCAAGCCCCCGATGTACAGCAATCGATCATTCAAGGCGTCCTGTTGGACGCCTTTCTTTTGTGTGCCGAGCATGAGCCAAAAGTGGACACCGGTTTTGGGAAATCCGGTGCTCAAACAAAGAGATAGAGCGGCGACACGGACGGGCCGAAAGTCCGCTGCCCTAATCCGCCAGCACGCGGGTCGACGGGAAAGCGACTTCGACCAGAGTGCCCTCGCCGGGCGTCGAGTTGATGGTGAACCGGGCCCGGTTCGCCTCGACCATGGCCTTGGTCAGCGGCAGCCCGAGACCGGTGCCGTCGCCGCGCCCGCGCTTAAGCGCGTTGAGTTGCTTGAACGGCTTGAGCGCCTGCTCGATCTCGGACTGGCTCATGCCGATACCGGTGTCGCGCACGCGCATCACGACGTCGCCGGAGTTCTCGTAGGCTGTCGATACAATCACCTGGCCGCCGGCCTGCGTGTAGCGGATGGCATTCGACAGGATGTTCAGCGCGATCTGGCGTACGCTGCGCAGATCGGCCACCACTTCCGGCAGCCGGGAGGCGAAGCTGGAGCGGATGATGACACGTTCGCGGTTGGCTTGCGGCTGCATCATCGCCACCGTCTCGGCCAGCGTGTCGTTGAGCGACACTGCCTCATAGGCCATCTCCTGCTGGCCGGCCTCGATTTTCGAAATATCGAGCAGATCGTTGACCAGGTCGAGCACATGGTTGCCCGACCGGTTGATGTCGCGCAGATAGTCGCGGTAGCGGTCATTGGCGACCGGTCCGAATTTCTCGTCGACCATCAACTCGGAGAAGCCGATGATGGCGTTGAGCGGCGTGCGGATTTCGTGGCTGATGCGGGCGAGGAAGTCGGTCTTCTGCGAGGAAGCGCGCTCGGCCACGGCGCGCGCCTGGGTCAGATCCTCTTCGGCCCGCTTCCACTGGGTGATGTCGCGCACCACCGCGCAGAAACCGCTGTCGTTGGGCAGCCTGCCGATGGTCATGAACAGCGGAATGAAGCGCCCCTGCGCCTCGCGTCCGATCACCTCGCGGCCGTCGTTGAGCACGCTCGCCACGCCGGGCTCGGACAATCCGTCGATATAGTCTCGCGCGGCGCGCTGGCTTTCGATCGCGAACAGCGAGACGAAGGGTTTTCCGGTCACCTCGTCGCTGTCGAAACCGAACAGCGCCTCCGCCGGTCGGCTGATCGAGCGGATCGTTCCGTCTCGGCCGATCAGCACGACGCCGTCGGTCGCGGTGTCGATGATAGTGCGCATCTCGGCAATGCGCGCCTTGAGCTCCGAAGTGTCCGGCTGCGTCTGGTCGTCGGCGGCACCTGCTGCCTCGTCGTCGCCGGAACGGCGCACGACCAGCATCAGCGCCTTGCCGCCACGCCATGGCACCGAGCGCAAAATGGCCTCGATCGGGAACTCCTGACCGTCACGCGTCTTCAACCGCAGCGCGTGGTCGGTTCCATCGGAGGCGCTGCCGTCGTAAGGATCGGCAAACAGCGCGTCGAGGCCACCGGCATCCTCCAACTGGTCGAGCGTGTCATAGCCGGTCAGGCTGAGGAATTCCTCGTTCGCATAGTGAAGATCGTCGCCGGAATGGATCAGCAGCGGCACCGGCAGCTTGCCGAGGATCGAAATGTCCGGAGCCTTGTTGTCGTCCGCGGTCGAAAAAGCCGACGGCACGAACCCTTCGAGCTTGAGCGGCGGCACCGGCAGGCGCGGCCGCTCGACCGTCGTCGGCTCGACGTCGCCGGCATCGCCGATGCCATCGGTTGGCGAACCGGTTTCGCCGTCTTCGGGTCGCGCCGAGTCCTCGCTGTCTTCTGCATCGCGGAAATCGGCGGCCGTCATGCTGTCGGCGTCTTCGGCGATCGATCGACTGGCGGCGTCGGTGGGCTCAGCGATCTCCTGCGCCGGTTTGTCCGGCTCGGAGACCGGCGCACCGTCGCCATCGTCGGCGACGTAGTCCCGGTCGGCATAGTCGAGCAGCGAGCCTGAGAGGTCGGACACGGTTGCTTGCGGCTGCTCACCGTCGAGCCTTGCGACATCCTTCTCGTCTTCGACATCGGTTTCGGTCGGTTCCGCCGCAGCCGGCTCTGCCGCAATTGCGGCAGCGGGCTGTTCGGTCGGGGGATTGTCCTTCTTGAGCCGCTCGCCGATCTCACGGAATGCACTGCGTTCCAGCGTCGACAGGCCTTTATCGTTGGCCGGCTGCCTGTGCTCCGCCAACCGGATCACCTTGTCGGCTAAGCGCCGCTCCGGCTTCGGCACGATGGTCAGCGCCGGCACCTCGCCCTGGAACGGGTCGGTTTCGTCAGGCGTTTTGGCGACTTCCGGCTCGCCGGCCACGGGGACGTCGGCATTGGCGACAAGCGCCATGCCGATCGCTTCCGGATCGACCACCGCATCGCCGGTGCGAGCAACGCCGAATCCGCGAAAGCCTTCGAAGGCACGGCTGCGGCCGTAGACGGGCAGCGCCGCCAGGTCGACGGGTATCTTGAAATCGGTGCCGGCGACCGGCCACAGCACCGAGCGGCCGGACCAGGTATCGCGTCGGTCGAGCAGGCCGGCGATGTCGCCGGTCGCATCGAGGTCGAAGGTGGCCGCGACGTCCCTGAAGCGCCGGCCGATCACATCGGCGGCAGGCTTGCCGACGAGTTCCGCGAATTCCGTCGACAGCGCACTGAATCTGCCCTCGGCGTCGGTGCGCCAGACGAAACGCAGGGGCGCCGCCGCGCGGTCGATCGAGGGGATGGCATTTTTGACCGGGGAGGCGGCCCTGACGGCATTTTGTGCGAAGCTTTCCGCCGAAGCATCCGCCTCGACAGGACCGGATGCATCCGGTCCCGGCTTTTGCGCCTCCTCCTCGCTGGCGCTGAAATACCAATGGTCATGCTGTGGAGGTATCCCGCCGGCCGCTTCCGGACCCTGCTCGGTTGGCGCAGTTGAATGAGATCCGGTCGAATCGAGCCCAGTGGAATCGGGCCCACTGGAATCGGGAACATCATGCTCCGCCGACAGCGAAGTGTCTTCGTCGGCTGCCGCAAATGTCTGCACTGCCGCAGCCGTTTTCGCGACTGTTGCCGGCGGGTTGTCCTGTTGTGCTTTTGGCGGGACTGCGGCATCGGCCGCCGCCCCTGCGCTGAGCACGCCAGCAGGGGCTGCTTCGGAGTCCAGCTGGTTCTCGTCGATCACCACCAGCAGGTGCCGCTCGTCAGTCAGCCGGGCGAGGCCGGCCGGGTAGGAAGCGGTGCCGCCAGGAACGAGGCGTTTGACGACGCGACCGCTCTCGTTCGCAACATCGGCGACAAGCGCTGTCAGCGTTTCGGGCAGGATGCCGAGTGCCGAAAAATCATCGGAAGCGGCCTCTATGTTGCCGTTGGCATCGACGAAGGCGATGAAATGACCGTCTTCGGTAAAGCCGCTGATGGCCCGAGCGGCAAGCTCGGCGGCGCTGCGCGAGCCGGTCTGCGTCGCCGGCACCGCCAGCATGATGGCGTTTTCGCCGTCAGGCATTGTCACCGCGCTGGCCAGAAAGCCAACCGCGCGGCTGGTCAGCCCGGTTGCCAGCCGCACCGTGATGGCGCGGTCGCGGCCGATCTGTGGAAAACCGCTTGTCGCCATGATCTGGCGCCTGGCGATCGGCGGCAAGCCGGCCGAGGCGCCGATGATCGCCTCCATGTCGGGGTAGCCGAACACCGCTGCCCCTGGTCCGTTGGCCCAGATCACCTGTTCGAGGTCTGCCGACAAAAGGGCGATCGCGTCGCCGGCGGCAAAGCGCTGGCGGACCGCGTCGAGCACGGCGACGTCGAGGAAGGAGTAGTTTTCAGACGGCATGCGCTTTGGGAACCCTTACGAAGCGGGCAGTTTGCAGTTAACGCTTTGTTAATAAAAGCCGACGGTGCGAAGGTCCACAAGCCATAGCGTGCAACCGCCGGAATCTCTGGGCGCGTGGTTAACGCTGGGAGAGAAAATTTATGGTGCGCTGCAACAAAGATATTGCAATGCACAAGATTTGCCTTTATATTGCCATCATACATGAACGAGACGGCTTTCCTATCGAAGCCGCTACCACTGCAAAGGATGGAAAATTGTCCAGGACCAAGACCGCTGATACTATCGAAAACGTTGAATTCCCGAGCTTCGACGCTTCCAAGGCCACCGACCAGATCCGTGCTTTCGCCGAAAAGGGCGTCGAGCAGTCGAAAGAGGCCTATGCCAAGCTGAAGACCGGCGCCGAAGAGACCCAGAAGGCCCTTGAGTCCACCTTTGAGACCGCCAAGACCGTTTCCAACGACCTGTCGCTCAAGACCATTGCCGCTCTGCGCGCCAATACTGAAGCCGGCTTGTCGCATTTCGAAGCTCTGATCGGCGCCAAGTCGCTGTCGGAAGTCGTCGAACTGCAGACCGCATTCCTGCGCAAGCAGGTCGAGATGACTGTCGAGCAGGCAAAGGATTTCCAGACCGTCGCCTCCAAGGCGGCCGAGGACGTCTCCAAGCCGATCAAGACCGCCTTCGAGAAGGCGATGAAGGAAGTTAAGATCGCCTAATATTTGCGCATAGTTCGAAGATGCAACAAAAGGTCGCATTTCTTCGAACAGGATTATGTGAGATATAGTGGTCCAAGCGAATACCCGGCGGGTGGAACCTCCTCCCTCTGCTCTCCGGGATGACCAGCCAGCACCTCCTCCCGCTGGCTCGGAACAGGAAAAGGCCGGCACCTCCTCCCGCCGGCCTTTTTCTTTGCCCGGCGAATATGATGTCGGTGCCGGAGCACCCTTTGCCTACAGCGCCGGCGCCTTCCTGGACGCGCAAAGCACGCTGCGGAACCCTGGGATTTTGCGCATGATCCCCAGCGAAATCGATTCTGATTTTCCGGGCCATGCGCGGCCAAAAGCCTTGAATTAAACTCCGATAGCCCGTATGGACGCATCGCCGAACGACAGAGCGGGTCTCGGAGGATGAACGTTCCATCCCGCTCAGGCGAACGTGCCGTTGTAGCTCAGATGGTTAGAGCGCCGGATTGTGGATCCGGAGGTCGCTGGTTCGATCCCAGCCAACGGTACCATTGGTGCACGGTCGCCTTCTTCGGTTTCGGCCGCTTCTCTTGGCTACAGATGTCCGTTCTTACGGAGGGACCGGTCGGTGCCCCGCTTGGTTCGGATTCCTGATGCATGTTGCGCAAAAGCATGCCCTCGGGCCTGACCCGAGGGTGCGCAGCGTAAAGCGCTTCGCATGAATTCCTTCAAACGCGACGCGCTTTAGCCTTTGTCGAGCTTCCGAGTAACGGCGATGTGATGCGAGATTTAGTTACCCACCATCTCAGGCGACACGTGCGGCGAAGATGTCCTTCTTCACCACCGCATGCACCCCCCAGTTTCCATCGACGACCTGGGTGATGCCGAAGTCTACTCCGATCGACATCAGGGAAATCGCCTCGTCCTCTGTCAGTCCTTTGGTTGTCATGAGGAAGTGGCGCATCTTCCGGAACGCATCGCGCAGCGCTCTGTCGACAGACGACTTCGAATAGATGTCGCTCTGAGCGCTCGGTCCCAGTTCCTCAAGATAGTTGGCGTAGGAAAACCCATGCACCAGCCAGTCCGTTTGCGTCTCGAGCATGGGGTAGTTGAGCTCCTCGAGCGGTGTGCCGGCTAGGTCCGCTTTCTTGTGCAAGATGAGCTGGAACGTGCCGGTGAGCGAGCATTCGATCGCCGTCCCGCATAATTCGCTGTCGCCTTGGCTGGCATGGGGATCACCGACCGAGAGCAGCGCGCCGTCGACGGAGACCGGATAATACATCGTGGCGCCCTTGCCGATGCGCCAGTTATCGATGTTGCCGCCGGTGTAGCTCGGCGGGATGGTGTCTACGACGTCCGCTTCTTTCGGTGCCAGTCCGATCGTGCCAAAATGCGGGCGAATGGGCAGTCTCACGCCCTTCAGCACATCGTAGTTTCGTTTGGTCAGGCTGTGGTCGACCGGAACCCCGGGATAGTCGATCGTGTCATGCCTGACGCCAAACGGGTCAGTCTGCGGCACCCATTGGAAATTGTAGACCGCTTCGGCCCAGCTTTTGCCGCCGGCAACGTCGACCTCGTAGATGGTGACGACCTCGCGCTTGGTGCCGCCAAGGAGATCATTGTAGTGGAAGCCCCAATTGGCCGCCGCGTTGGAGCCATATGATTTGCCGCTGAACTTGGGATTGCCAGAGGGACGCGGCCCGCAATCGAGAATCCGCACCTCTAATATGTCGCCCGGCTCCGCGTTGCGGACATAGACCGGGCCGGTCATGATGTGCACGCCCTGCCCCTCACCAGAACCTTTCTTGTACTTGGCCGGGTCGGTAGGGCCGGCACCGCGGCGGTCGACGCCCTTCTTCTCTTTCGTCCAGAGATAGACGCTCTCTGCACCCTCGTCGCCGTCAACCATGCGCTCCAGGTCATCGCCCGCATGGTGGGTGAGCGACTCGATCGTGACGATGTCGCCGGAATTGACCTCGATGCGCGGCTTCAGCGATTTGCTGAGGTAGCCCCAATGCACGGTCTCGGCGTTGGCCGGCAAATAATGATAGGCGCGTTGTGCAGGCAGCTTCGATGACGTGGCCTGCGCCAGTGCGGGTGTGACCAGCGAGATGCCACCGGCGCCCAGCGTGGCCAGACCGCTGGCCGCGAACAGGCCCCCCTTCAGAAAGCCGCGTCGCTCGGCATTTAGATCTTGCTTCAACTTGTTGTAGTGAAGCTCGAAATGCGGACAGCTGATATCATCGCCTTTGCACATGAACAGTCCCCTTGTTTTTGTTGGAAGGAATGTGCGCGATTTTATGCATCACGCGCGCCATCGGCAATCCAGCCAGCCGGCCGCGAAATCAATGCATCGCGCTGTTGCCTAAATAAATACGTGTCAATTCAATGGCTTACGCTCACGCCGGCAAGACCGGCGAGCTTGAGCTCCGCCTGGTGACAGGGTAAAGTCAAGAGATTGTTCGCATGCGCACAAATACTGTCGCCGGCGTCGCGCTAAAGTGAATCTCGGCGGGCGGGTCGCCTGATGGACGTAACGCGCCCCGGAAAGGCCGCTGCAGTATGCAACAAAGACCCTCTTCTCTTATGGTTGCGGCTCTGCGATCGATCGACCATCTGCCCCTCGAACACCGCGACAAGGCGTGGCTCGACTGGTTTGAGGAGCTTTCGCTTTCCGCGTCTGTCGACGACCAGCCGATCCCGAGAGGCACCATGCACCTGCGGGCAGCGAACGCCACCACGCGCCTCGCCGACGTATCTGGTACACCCCAGCGCATCGTGCCGATGCGCCGGGACCACGGGATTCTATTCGCTCTCATCGTTGCTGGGCGCGGGCGTCTTGTCGCCCCGCACCAGGCGTTCGATCTCGCTGACGGCGACATGATGGTGCTCGGCACGGCCGACGACTGGTCTATGACCTTTCGCAGTGACTTCCGCGCGTTCATACTTCAGGCGGCCGCCGGTCCGCTGGAAGCACGGCTGGGCCGCAGCGGCATCCGCTTGCCGAAGGTGCTAGGCAGCACCGTCGTCGCTGCGGTTGCGAAATCCGGATTGCGAACGCTGGGCTCCAATCTCGAGACTTCCGGTGCGGCCGATCTGACAGCCGCCGAAGTGGCTTTGACGGAACTCGTGGCAAGCGCCCTGCTTGGCGAGGTACGTGAGCCCGCTGGCAGCCTGACCGGGGTGCAAGCGGCGCATTTCAGGCGCGTCGCGGCGACGATTGACACCCGGCTGTCGGACCGGGATCTTGCCTTGGCCCTGATCGCGAGACTGGAAGGGCTTTCCGTACGCTACGCGCAAAAACTGTTCGAGAGGCGCGGCGAAAGCTTCTCCGAATATGTGCGCCAGCAGCGCCTCGAACATTGCCGCATCGACCTGGCGGATCCCAACCATGCACATGAAAGCGTGGCCGCGATCGGACAGCGCTGGGGCTTTCGCGATCAATCGCATTTCAGCCGCACTTTCGGCGCGACGTTTGGAATGAGTCCCAGGCAGGTGAGGCGCGCTAGGTCGCAGACGGAGGAGGCTTATCCGCTGCGCGGCAAACCGGACGGCCGCAAGTCGGCGGCGGCGCGGCCGGCCCCGATGCTGCAGGCCGCTATGGATCGCCCACCAACGGCAAGAGCGCGCGAACGCAGGGACCATTGGCATTTGCCAGCAACAGCGGAGACCGTGCATTGGGGCTTTTTCAGCCGCTCGCTGCCGCCGGTGTTGCGCGTCGATCCGGGCGATTCAGTCACCGTTGAGACACTCACTCAGCACGCGGGCGACGACTGGCAGCGGATGGTGGCGGGTGACAGCGGGGCTGAAAGCGTGTTCGATTGGTCACCCGAACACAAGCGCGTCGACCGTCGCGGGGCCGGTCCGGCAAACGCTTCCATCTTTGGGCGCGGCGCTGGCGAGGGGTTCGGCGTTCACATCATGACTGGCCCGATCTATGTGCGCGGCGCCGAGCCCGGCGACGTGCTCGAGATCGAGTTCGTCGAAATTCGGCCACGGCCGAGCGCTGCCTTTCCCGGCAAGGCCTTCGCATCGAACGTATCGGCGTGGTGGGGGTATCAGTATCACGACCTTCTGGACCGGGATGCCAAACGCGAAACGGTGACTATCTTCGAGATCGACATGCGGTGCCCGGCCGCAGCGCGGCCGCTGTACAGCTACGAATGGCAGCCGCAGACCGACCCCTTCGGCGTTGTCCACGCGACGATCGACTATCCTGGCATACCCGTCGACCACAGCAAGGTTTCGCATCGCGACTTGAGTGGTAGCGGCGTGCGCATACCGGCGCGCCTGCACTTCGGGTGCATCGCGGTGGCTCCGCGCGAGGCCGACCTGGTCGATTCCATCCCGCCGGGCTATTTCGGCGGCAATATCGACAATTGGAGGATCGGAGCCGGCGCGAAGCTGTATTTGCCCGTTGCGGTTCAGGGCGCACTGCTCTCGCTCGGCGATGGGCATTTCGCGCAGGCGGACGGCGAGATCAACGGCACGGGTCTTGAGTGTTCGCTGACCGGCGACATCATCATCAAGCTGCACAAGGCGGGCGAAGTGTGCCCGGCTTTCCTGCGCGGTCTCAACTCGCCGCTCATCGAAACCGAGCACAACTGGGTGATACAGAGTTTTAGCCATCCCAACTACCTCAGGGACCTCGGCAGCAACGCGCAGTCGGACGTCTACAAGACATCCACCATCGAGTTGGCGCTGCGCAACGCCTTCCGCCAGACGCGCCGATTCATCATGCAGACATACGATCTCACGGAGGACGAGGTGTTGAGCATCATGTCGCTTGCCGCCGACTTCGGCATTACGCAAGTCGCCGACGGAAATTTCGGCGTGCACGCCACGATCACCAAGGCCGTGTTCGGCGAGCGACAGCACAGCCAGCGTACCGCTCGCCCCTGACCACCCATGATCAGAGATCACGCAGCGGTTTCATTGATGGCGTGTGCCCTCACAACTCCGTGGCGTGCTCTTTTAGTGTCACCTCAAGCGCCTGGCTTAGCGGCACCGCCTTGGAGAATAGGAAGCCCTGAGCAGTTCTGCAGCCGAGCTTGTACAGAATTTGCCGGTCCGCCTCTGTTTCGACGCCCTCGGCCATGACATCGATCCCGAGCGCCCGACCAAGGTCGATCACCGTTTTGACAAGCAGCTGGTCCTCCCGAGACTTGGCCAAGCCGCGGATGAAGCCTTGATCTATTTTCACCTTGCGTATCCGACTGTCCTTGAGCGATGCCAACGTGGAAAAGCCGGTGCCGAAGTCATCGAGCGCGATGGAAATGCCGGCATGTGAAAGCCGTCCGAGCTTTTCATCCAGTCTTTCCGGGTCCACTGGAGATTCTTCGGTAATCTCGATTTCGAACATCGTTGTCGGGAGGTCTTTTGCCGCCAGACCATTCAGAACCATGTCGTCGATATCGCCGGCTTCCAATTCGCGCGGAGAAACATTCATTGCCACACGAACATCTCGACGGTCAGCTTTCACCAAGCCGTCGATAAGAGCACAACAGTCGGAGAATACCGTTTGCGTTAACAGTTGAAGCATTCCCGTTTCGCGTGCGGCTGTCATGATTTCGGGTGGAGAGATGGAACCATGGATCGGATGGGACCACCTCAGCAGGGCTTCAAAACCGATCACGGCCTCGGTATCGAGTCTTACGATGGGCTGGAACCAAGGTGCCACCCTTCTCGCCTCTATCGCCGAATGAAGGTCGCGTTCGATGGACTGGCGACGTTGCAATTCCCTGTCGAGTTCGGCATCGAACAGGCGAATTTCGTTCCTGCCACGACGCTTGGCCGTGTAAAGAGCGACATCCGCCCGCAGCAACATTTCCGTCAGCCCCGGCCTTTCAGCCAGGTATATTCCGATCGATGCACCGATCCGGACGGACGCGACTTTAGGATAGGGGCTGGCGACTTTGGCTATGATATTGGATGCGAGGGTACTGGGAGAAAGCGAACTCCTGAGTGAGGGAAAAAACAGCACGAACTCATCGCCACCGATACGGGCGAGCGTTGAGCCTGCCGGCGCTTCCTGCTCTATGCGGCGGGCGATCATGACGAGCAGTTCATCACCGGTCCTGTGACCGTAGGTATCGTTGACAGATTTGAAGCCGTCCAGATCAATCAGCATTGCAACGAACGGGCCGTCCGTATTCTCGAGCTGATTGATCGCGTGTTCGAGGCCCCGTCTGTTGAGAAGGGCCGTCAGGTGGTCCTCCCTGGAATTGCGCTCCATTTCCGCCGCAAGCCGCTCCGCCTCATGTCTCAGGCGGCTTGCTTCGCGGAAGCGGGCTTGCCCTACAAACGAGCCTCGAACCAAGCCGCCCACGAAGAGCAGAACGGCAAAGGCCAGAATGTAATCTTCAAAGTTGCCTTTCGCCAACAGGCAACCCATCGCGATCACAAGCGGCGGCGTGATGAAGTTGATCGCGGCCGCGGCATATGAACTGCCGTATGTAACCGCACCAGCTGAGATGCCTGCCAGAATAATCAGATGCAGCGGCGCTTGCGGCGTTGTGTAGCCAACGGTAAGGACGGCAAGAAAGGACCAGGCAAACCCTGACAGAAGAGCAAGGATGCCAAACCAGCGAAGCCGCTGCGAAATCCCTGTTAAATCGTCCTGATCCCCCGTCTCGTTTAGCTGATAACGGGCGAGTCCGAGGCGGGCGGCATTTATGGCATTGACAACCAGGAACCAGATTGCGGCGGCAAAGCCCCCGCCAGAAAAGGCCTGCACTGTCAAAATCAGGCCTGATAGCATAGTGCTTATCGGCATCGATACGAAGAGACCGGCCTTCAGATCAGCAAGCTGATCTTGAAGGATTCTGGCCTCCAGCGCGTTTTCTTTCTTTAGGGCCATAGACCAGTCGGTTCGCTTCCCATGCCGATTCGCAACGTAAGCTTATGCAAGCCCACTGAAGGACGGGTTAACTACTCATTGTATCAGCCTTCTGCGAGGCCTTTGTATGAATCCTCCTCATTTGTGCGGTGATAGAGAACATGGATCGGCAGCATCCTGACGCTCGGGAATAACTTAAGGCGCGTCGCATGCATCCGTTCAAACGCGACGTGCTTAGGGGCTGCGCTGCCTACCTGTCAGCCGCAATCGTCCCCTGCAGCCATTGCGTGATGGCGTCGAAAGCGATCGGTCTGGTCGTGTCGACGTCAAGCAGCGGTCCGCGCCGCAGCGGCTCGGCGCGCTTGGCCAGTTCGATCAGTTCGGGGATGTAGGCCGCGCCGGGATGGCCGGCGGGACGCTGGTCGAGCCTTGCGCGATAGCGCTCGGCCAGAACCTCGCCGGGCGCATGGCACCAGATCTCGGCGGTCTGCTCGACGCCGGCGCTGCGCAGGTGATCCTCGAGCACCTGGCGCGGTTGGAAGCCGAACCAGGCGTCGATGACAAATGTGGCGCCCGCCGGGGCCTCGCCGACGACCGACCAGATGGCCTGGTAACTGGCGCGGCCGAGTATGCGGTTGAATTCGCGATCGCCGCCGCCGAGCACTTCGAGGAACGGGTTCTTGATCGTATCGAGCGCCAGCAATGGCCAGCCCATGCGCGCGGCGATGCCGCGCGAGACCGTGCTTTTGCCGCTGGCGGGGATGCCGTTGACGAGCACGGCGCGCCGGCCGGGCACGGCGCGCCTGGTGCGATCGAGCCGGGCGGTCGGCAAGGGTACTGGCGAGCCTTCTGCAACTGCTGATTGTGCAACTGCCGCTTGCGCGGCGAGCGCTTGCAGACCGGCGCCGATGACCCCGGCGTCGTCACCCAGTTGCGCCGCTTCCACCGGGCATTGGTACCAGGGCGCCAGGGCAGGAGCCCTGGCAAGCGCCCGATCGGCCGCCAGGCCAAGTCCGCCGCCGAGCAGCACCAGGTCGGGGTCGAACATGGCCACGGTCGTGTCGATTGCCGCACGCAGCGGCCCGGCCCAGGCTTCCAATATACCGCGCGCCAAGGGATCGCCGCCCGCATCCCGGGCAAAAAGCTGATCGACCGAAACGTCCGGACCGAGGCCTGCCCGCGCGATGTGACGGCCAAGCGCCGTGCCTGAGCTGGTGGTTTCAACGCAGCCGCGCCGGCCGCAGACGCACGCTTCGCCTGATAGGTCGACGGTGATATGGCCGAGCTGCCCCGCCGTCCCTTTGCCGCGGACGATCCGCCGGTCCTGGACCACGGCACCGCCAATGCCGGTCCCGATCGTGAACATGACGATGCTTTCATGGCCTCTGGCAGCGCCGAGGGCCATTTCCGCGACCAGTGCCATGTTGCAGTCATTGTCGATCACCACGGGCTTGCCCGCCAGGCTTTCCAGTCGTTGCGCAGGGGAGACCGAGGCGAGGTTGACATAGCCCCCTGACAAGACCGCGCCAAGCCGCGCATCGACGCGGCCGGGGACGCCGATGCCGATGGCCGCAACTTCGGGACAATCGAGCCGGCGCACCATTTCGGCGATCCGGGAGAGCACGAGCTCGGGGTCCGGCGCGCTTTTCTCGGAAATGCGCTCGAGGATTTCGCCCGTGCCGGAAACACGGGCGGCGCGCAGATTGGTGCCGCCGATATCGATTCCTATGGCCATCGAACCAGAGCCTGTTCCATTTCGACTAAATCGAAATGGGGCTCTATCTTGCTGTTTGACCATGATCTTCTCCGAAAACCGGTCCCCACTTTTCGGGATCATGGTCAGAGGCATGACGTCCCGTGCGTGCCTGGTGTGAACGTCGGATAGCTACAGCGCCGCGCATCCTGGTGCGCACAGGACGCTATAGTACTTTGATTTGCGCATGATCCTTTTCGAAGATCGACTTCGATTTTGCATCCGCGGACCTTCGGTTCGGGGTCATCTGCTAAGCGGCTTGCTGCCGGTAGTTTCCGATCACCGCCTGAAGCTCGCGCAATCTCGACACCGCGATAGTCCTGAGCCTTTCACGCTGAATGTCACGGTCGAGCGAGATGCAGTCCTTCCACAGCGACCGGCCGGCGATGACGCCTGACGCGCCGTTCTGCATCGCGATCTCGACCTGGCCCAGGAAGGTTGCGTGGTTGACGCCGGCGGAGAGGACCGCCCAAGGCACCTCGCCAGCCATTCTGCTGATCCTGGCGCAGGCTTCCGGCGTTCCGGGATAAGGAAGCTTGAGCACCTTTGCCCCGCATTCCAGCGAAATACGGGTGCCCTCTTCGACGAGCCAGGGGATCTTGGCCGTATACTCTTCAAGGCTTTCCGCTTCGAGCTGATAGGTCAGGAACTCGACGACGAGCAGGAGGTCCTCTTGCGCGAAATCGGCGATGCATTGGCGCAGAATGGCGACATTATGCTCGTTCGCCTCAGGCCTGTCGGGCCTGAGATAGACCATGATCTTGCCGCCGGTGCCGCCGAGCTCGCGCACGCGGCGCGCGCCGATGCCGGGAACGAGACGCGACAGGCGGTAGCCGGCAGGCGAGACGTCGAAGCCCGAAGCGTCGAGGCCGATGAGCAGAGCCGTATCGCGGCTCAGCACCCCGTCATCGACAACCCGCGGCACCGCGCAGAGCGGGTCGAGCAGCACGCAGGATGCCTGGCTGGCGAGGTATCGCGTGATGTCCGACTTGGTGTCGCCCAGCATGTCGTTGGTGATCTTGGCCTGTTCTTCAGGGTCCGACGCAAGCAAGCTTCGCATGCCGCCGCGCTGGTCACAGGCGATGGCCATCATCGCCCCGTCCTTGCCGCATATCTGCTGGTAGCCGCGCAACTCTGCGGTCGTCATCTTTGTCATGGGTCTTCTGTCCGATGTTGGCGCCCATTCACCGGGGCGCAGATCAGTGGAAACAAGAAAGGTTCAGTTTTACCTGCCTCCCGACAGGAGGTTTTGCCGCTTTGCTGCGCTATCGGACCGAGAAATTCGGCCTTGGCCGCAATCTGCCGTGGAAACCAGCCCACGTTGCGAGTCAGCCGGATTTGCGCGATAACTCCCATCGGTCGATGGGTCTGTAACACATTGCTGAAAGGAATTGCAAGCTGTCTGCACCTCCCGCACAAGATGCACCCGCATCGCGGACGATGCTGCATACGGTCGCCAAACTGCACTATGAGGCGGACATGTCGCAGGTCGATATCGCGCGGCGGCTTGGCGTCTCCACCGCGACCATATCGCGCCTCCTGCAGCGGGCGAGAGCGGAGGGCATCGTGCGGATCGAAGTTCTCGATCTTGCAACCCCCGAAGGCATCACCACGCAACTGGTCGAGGCACTCGGGCTGCGTGACGCGGCGGTCATCGAAACGCCGTCAGCCGGTGCGCTGGCGGCGCTCGCTGCGCCGCTCGGCGCCTTGCTCAAGCAAGCGGGACTGACGGCCGGCAAGGTCGTCGCCATCGGCTGGGGGCGAGCCATTCGCGAGGTGATCCAGGCAGGCCTGCCGCGCATTCCCGGCGTTCTTACCGTCGCTGCCACCGGCGGCATGCAGCAGCAGGCGGCGCATTTTCAGATCAACGAGTTTGTGCGGCTGGCCGCAGAAGAGCTGGGCGGGACGCCGCATTTCATCCATGCGCCCTATCTGCCGTCGTCCGAATTGCGTGAGGTCTTCCTCGGCGATGCGGCCATCCGCGACAGCGTCGCGCTTTGGGACCGCACCGACGTTGCGATCGTTGGCATCGGCCTGCCCCATGCCATCAATCCGCCCGAAGCGAGCGCGGCCACGCTGAGCGAACAGGCCCTGTTTCATGCGGCGGGAGACGTCATCCGCCACTACTTCGACGCCGAAGGCAAGCTCATCCCGTGGGAGGGGGAGGGCCGGATGATCGCAATGTCGCCGGCCCAGCTTCGAGCCGTCCCGCTGGTGATCGGCGTTGCCGCCTCGCCGGAGAAGGCGAAGGCGATCATAGGTGCCGTCCGCGCCAGGCTCATCAATGCTCTGGTGACGGACACGAAGACGGCCCAGGCCATTCTCGAGGCTCTCTTGCCCCGATAATGCTGGGCACGCCGATACGTGACATCGGCACAGCTGATCGATTCCAGACCGATCGACACCCAACCCGCAGCCGCGAAATCATCGCCGCGAAATCATCAGTTGTGTCGTCAAGGCGTTGGGGCAATAGTCTGCGGGAGGGGCTCTGCGGAGCAGACAGATGGTGTCCGGTTTGAAAGCGTTTCGATCCCGGAAATGTGCGGTTGCAATTTCTTTCAGCAAAGTGTTACAACATTGCAGCTAGGCAAGCATGCGCGCCGAGCGGCGCAGTTTCCTGCACCTTGCGGAGGCTCGTAACGCGACTGCGCATCAGGCTGGTCGGTTTCGACGGTCGATTTAATGACTGGGGCGCTTGGGAGGAGGCTGCCCCATAACAGCAAGCAGGCGAAACCCGCTTCTCGCCGCCAGCACTTCACAGAGCCGGGACGACTCGCAACGGCAAAATCTGCCAACATTAGGAGGAGGATGTTATGAAGAAGATTGTTGCCGCTCTGGCGGCTCTCGCCATCTGCGCAGCGGCGCTGGTCACGCCCGCATTGGCGCAGGACAAAAAATACACCATTGCGCTCATTCCGGGTCTTACCACCGACGGCTTTTACATCACCATGCGCAAGGGAGCCCAGGCGGCAGCCGATGCCCTTGGTGTGACCCTGGTTTTCCAGGGCGCCCCGGATTTCAATCCGGTAACGCAAGTCCCCGTGCTTGACGCGGTCATCGCCAAGAAGCCGGATGCCATCCTGATCGCGCCGACCGACAAGGTTCAATTGGTCGAACCCCTGCGCAAGGCCCATGACGCCGGCATTCCGGTGATCACCGTCGACACCTTCATCGGCAGCGGCGTCTACCAGACCGGCGCCGGCGAGGCGGATTTCCCACTGTCCTATATTGCCTCCGACAACATTCTGGGCGGCGAGATCGCCGCGCGGGCATTGGCCAAGGCCATAGGCGACAAGGGCAAGGTCTATGTTTCGAACGTCAAGCCCGGCATTTCGACCACCGACCAGCGTGAAGAGGGCTTCAAGAAGGAGATGGCGGCCAACCATCCCGGCATCACCCTTCTCGAAACCCAGTTCAACGACAATGACGCCAACAAGGCGGCCTCGCAGCTGCAGGCTGTGTTCGCGCGCAATCCCGATCTCGTCGGGGTGTTCGGCGCAAACCTGTTCTCGGCGCTTGGCGCGGCGAATGGCGTCCAGCAGGCCGGGCAGACCGGCACCGTCAAGGTCGTGGCGTTCGACGCGCCGACCAGCATTGCCGACAACATCAACTCTGGCCTTGTCGACGTCGCGATTGCCCAGCATCCCGCGGAAATCGGCTATTTCGGCGTCGTGTCGGCCTATGCCCATCTGACCGGCCAGTCGATCCCGGTTGCGATCGGCACCGGCTTTACGATCATGGACAAGGCCAACATCGCCGACCCGAACATCTCGAAATACCTCTATTCCGAATAAGTCCAGCCAGTCTCCTTCCGGCCTGCCGGAAGGAGACCTGCGCCGGGTCGCTTTGACCCTGTTTGTCGGAGGCCGCTCTGCGGATCGGAACCATCCATGACTTCAACATCACCAACCGAAACGCATGTCGCTCCTCAGGCGGATCACGGTGATCCGGCCAGGAGCTGGCTCGCACGCATCGCCGAAGGGCGCGCCTGGCTGTTCCTTGCGGGCCTGATCATCTGTTTCGAGGTCTGGTCGAGGCTCTCCTTCGGCGCGACCTTCGTGCTCAACCCGTTCAACGTGCAGTCCATTGCGATATTCGCCGTGGCGCCGTTGCTGCTGGCGACCGGGCAGACCTTCGTCATCATTTCGGGAGGCATCGACCTCTCGCTGGGCTTCATCATGGGTCTCGCGGCCGTCGTCGCCGCCCACGCCACGAATATGGCTGGCGTCGCCATGCCGGTGCCTCTGGCCATGATGTTGGGCATTCTGGCGGCCGTGATCGTCGCCGGCGTGCCTGGCGTCATCAATGGCTTGCTGATCTCGCGCCTCAGAATTCCCCCTTTCATCGGCACGCTTGGCATGTTTGGCGTGGCGCGCGGCGCTGCGTTCCTGCTGGCCGGCGGCACGACGGTGCCGGTCCAGAATTCGTGGTTCGCGCTGCTTGGCAACGGCAGGTTCT
Source organism: Mesorhizobium sp. WSM4806 (assembly GCF_055811635.1). Classification (NCBI taxonomy): domain Bacteria; kingdom Pseudomonadati; phylum Pseudomonadota; class Alphaproteobacteria; order Hyphomicrobiales; family Phyllobacteriaceae; genus Mesorhizobium; species Mesorhizobium sp. WSM4806. The sequence continues at coordinate 162,847 of NZ_JBVVQZ010000003.1, forward strand.
ACGGGGTGCCTTATCTCGTCATCATTGCCGCCGTCTTTGTCGTGGTGATGCACTACATCCTGAGCCAGACCCGGTTCGGCCAGCATAACTACGCCATCGGCGCCAATGTGCAGGCGGCGCGCCGCGCCGGCATCGACATCAGGGGCCACATCCTGCGCCTCTACGTGCTTTCGGCGATGTGCGCCGGCCTCGGGGGCGCGCTCTATGCAGCGCGCTTCACCGCGGGCGCCGCCCAGGCCGGCGAGCCCTTGCTGCTGGACAGCGTGGCAGCCGTGGTAATCGGCGGCGCCAGCCTGTTCGGTGGCTCAGGCACCATCTTCGGGACGGTCGCCGGCGCCTTGGTCATAGCGGTCATTCAATACGGGCTGGTTTTCGTCAATGTCGAGCCGTTCTGGCAGTTCATCGCCGTCGGCCTGGTCATCATTATCTCCGTCCTTATCGACCAGGCGCAGCGCCGGTTCAGTGGAGCTCGCCAGGATGAATAGTTCCGAACCAACCACCCCCCTCCTCGAAGTCCGGCACCTTTCCAAGCATTTCGGCGCGGTGCAGGCGCTGAACGATTTCTCCATGGCCGTGCGGCCGGGCGAAGTGGTGGCGCTGGCCGGCGACAACGGCGCCGGCAAGACGACGCTGATCAAGGCGATATCGGGCGTCTTTCAGCCGACCGGCGGTGAAATTCTGCTGAGGGGGCAGCCGGTCACCTTCGCGACGCCGCAGGAGGCGCGCGAAAAAGGCATCGAGACCATTTACCAGGATCTCGCTCTCGCCGACAATTTGTCCATCGGCGCCAATATCTTCCTCGGCCGTGAACCCATGCGCAAGGCTTTCGGTTTCTTGCCGGTGCTCGACCGCAAGGCGATGGCCGTCGCCGCCAAGCAAACGATGGGACGGCTGGACTTCCATGTCAGCCGGCTCGACGCCCCGGTCAGCAATTTCTCCGGCGGTCAACGGCAGGCCGTTGCCATCGGCCGGGCCGTCTACTGGGACGCGCAGATCCTGATCATGGACGAACCGACCGCAGCCCTCGGCGTGCCGGAGCAGCGCAAGGTCATCTCGCTCATCCACCAGCTCAAGGCGCAAGGCCGGGGGGTGATCTTCATCTCGCACAATCTGCAGGACATTTTCGCCGTTTCCGACCGTATCGTCGTGCTGCGCCGCGGCATCCAGGCCGGCGAGCGCAAGATTTCGGAGACTAATCATGACGAAGTCGTCAAGCTCATGGTTGGCGGATAGGCCGAGCGCCCGCCCGATTTCCGGCGAAACATACTCGCCCCGACGGTGACAAAATGCCATCCAGATACGCTCGGCGCGGCGGAAGGAAGCAGGACGGCGAGCAGAGTCGACATTGCCTGAGGATGTCACTATATAGCGGCGGCTTTGGCATATAGCGGCGGCTTTGGCCGCGTACCCTAGGGTTGCGCAGCGAATGGCGCCGCAAACGTGCCGCGTAATGTGATACCTATTGTCATACAAATTGACTGGATTGCCGGAAAATAACAAGTAGAAACAATGGCGCGATCCGGGACCTGATCCCAGTCAACGGTGCCAGTCTGCTCAGGAAAATAGAATCTCCTTCAGAATTAGAATGTGCTCCTTGAACCTTCGATTTCCGTCAGCCCTGTGGAGCTTGGGCAAGATCGGCTTGCCGGGTGACGGCGACTCGGTTGGAATAGGACCGTGCATCTTTTCGGGGATGCCGGCGTTTATGATTACCAACCGGCGCAGCCGCCAGGGAACAGCAGCATGAGCGAACACGCGATCGAGTTCTTGCAGGAGTGGATCGGCGAAAAGGTCCACTGCCAGTCCCCGCTGGACAGGATCGAGGAGCAGGCCGAGACCCTCGCCAAGGAATGCGCGGCGAAGGCTGCTGAGGCCGGCATACCGCTGGAGGATATCCAGGAAGAGGTCGGCGACATTCAGGAACTTATCGCGTCGAGGCTGGAAGAGGCGGCTGAGGCCGACCAGGACGAAAAGAATTCGGACTAATGCATGTCGCCCAAAAGTGCGCAGCGGTTTTGGGATAACGACATGCATAAAACAAAGAACTAAAGGGCGTCGCATGAATCCCTTCAAACGCGACGCGCTTTAGCGAGTGACATGCCGACCCGGCGAAAAGCATCTATTCACCTGTGCGACGCGTGACACGCCACACAGTTCTACTTTCCCTGCCTAGCCCCGAATTTGCTCTTGAGCCATGCCGTTGGCAGCGCCGGCACGAAATTGCCGTCGCGCCCGGTCATGTCGTCATTGGCGACCAGCGCATTGAGGATCGCTTCCTCCACACTCCCGATCACGGCGTCGAAGAACGGGTCGATGTCGGTATCCGGGATAAAATCGGCGCTGGCGATGCGGCCTGGCGGCGCCAGCGCCGCCTCGCGGTTGGCGGTCGAAAAGGCCAGGAAAATATCGCCCGAGCTGTGATAGCCGAAGCCGCCGGTCATGGCGACGCCGAGCGGCACCCGGCGAGCCAGCCGCTTCATCTGATGCGGCAGCAACGGCGCGTTGGTGGCGATGATCCCGATGATCGAGCCCTTTTCGGCGCGCGGCGTGCTTTCGCGGATCGCCGGTTCGATGAGATCGGGCCCGGCGCGCAGGCCGCGAATGGTAAAATTGCTCCGCGTGCCGAAATTCGCCTGCACGAACGCGCCGACCGTGTAGCGCCGGCCGTGCCATTCGACGAGGCGCGATGCCGTGCCGGAGCCTGCCTTGAAACCGAAGGCGATCATGCCGGTGCCGCCGCCGACGCTGCCTTCCTCGATCGATCCGCTGGTCGCGCCATCGAGGGCCGCGGCGACATGCTCAAACCCGAGATGGTGGCCATTGATGTCGTTCAGGAAGCCGTCATAGGTCTCCGCCGCCACCGGCAGGCCCCAGCCGCTGTCGAGCGCGGCCGGCAGCACGCGCTGCATCCAGCGCAGCGTTCCGTCGCGCGAAACGCCGCAGGAATGCGTGTTGGTGATGGTGATCGGAAAATTGAAGGCACCGGTTTCCTCGATGATGTGCGAGCCGGTCAATTCGCCATTGCCGTTCTGGCCGAAAATGCCGGCAAACACCGGCGTGGCCAGTTCGGCGCGCGATCTGGGCAGGATGGCGGTCACGCCGGTGCGCACCGGCCCTCGCCGACCACCAGCGCACCTTCGCCCGAAATCAGCGTCGAATAACCGACCGCAACGCCAGCCACATCGGTGATGGCGTTGAACGGTCCGGGCGTGCCGTCAAAACGAATGCCGAAGGCTCGCGCGCGCTGCTTGCCGGAAGGCGTCGTCTGGTGATGTGGATTGCCGGAAATCATCGGCGCTCAAAACAGCGAGCCTTGGCTGCCAGGCTCCTTGGCTTTGGCGGCCGGCTTTGCAACAGTTTTCGGCCGTGCCGCGCCGCTGGTCGCAACCGCATCGGCGGTTCCGTCGGCGAACTCCAGCGAAAGTGCCATCCCCGGCGCCACTTCCGCCGCTTGATTGATCACTGCGCCGTCGGCATCTTTCACCAGGGCGAAGCCGCGCGCCAGCACCGCCTTGTGCGACAGCGTCGCCAGCAGCCGGTCGGCCTGGGTCAGTTTCCCGCGCAAACGCTCGAGCCGCACCGAAATCACCCGGTCCTGCCGCCGCGACAGCGCCGTCAGGGCATCTGCCTGCAATTTCTGCCGCCTTGCGAGCGGCGCCGGCGACAGCCGCGCCGCGGTGCGCGAAAACCGCGTTCGCCGCTCGCGCACGATGGCGAAGAACGCCGCTTGCGCGCGGCCAAGGTCGCGGCCGGCCAGTGTGCGGGCCTCCTTCATGCGTCGCGACAGGGTGGCCGGCGTCAGCCGCTGCGCCTGAAGCCTGGCTCGCTTGCGCTGGACGCTGACGGACAGCGCTCGGCCAAGCCGGCTCGTCGCCTCGTCGAAACGCCGGCGCGGCAATGCCAGCAACTGGTCGGGCGAGGGCAGCGCCCGGGTGGCGGCACGCACCGCCTGGCGCTTGCGCTCGAAATTGCGCGACACCGCGGCCTTGAGCCGCGCACCAAGGCCGGCAAGCGTCACTTCGAGGTCGGCGCGTACGGGCACGGCGATTTCGGCGGCACCCGTCGGTGTCGGCGCCCGCACATCCGCCGCCAAGTCGATCAGCGTCCAGTCCGTTTCATGGCCGACGGCCGAAATCACCGGAATGCGCGAGGCGGCGACGGCGCGGGCCAGCGCCTCGTCATTGAACCCCCAAAGATCCTCGAGGCTGCCGCCGCCGCGCGCCACGATCAGCAGGTCGGGCTGCGGGATGACGCCATCCTGCGCCAGTCCGTTGAAGCCGTTGACGGCGGCGGTCACTTCCGCGCCGGCCGTTTCGCCCTGCACTCGCACCGGCCAGACCAGCACATGCAGCGGAAACCGGTCCTTGATCCGGTGGATGATGTCGCGGATGACAGAGCCTGTCGGCGAGGTGACGACGCCGATGACGCACGGCATGAACGGCAGCAAGCGCTTGCGGCCGGCATCGAACAGGCCTTCGGACTGCAGCCGGCGCTTGCGCTCTTCCAGCAGAGCCATCAGCGCCCCGGCGCCGGCGGGCTCCAGATTGTCGATGACGATCTGGTAGGTGGACTTTCCGGGATAGGTGGTGAGCCGGCCGGTGGCGATCACCTCCATGCCTTCTTCAGGGCGGAATTTCAGCCGGCCCATTGTGGTCTTCCAGACCACGGCGTCGAGCCGTGCGCGGTCGTCCTTGAGGCAGAAATAGGCATGGCCGGAGGAGTGCGGCCCGCGATAGCCTGATATTTCGCCGCGCACCCGCACATTGCCGAAGACGTCCTCGACCGTGCGCTTCAGCGCGCCGGAAATCTCGCTGACCGTGTATTCGGTGGCGTTGGTACGTGATTCGGATGCAGCGTCGCTCATTAGCCGATTGGGGGGCGGTTGTTGGCCGGCGTCAAGGCCGTCGCTCATAGCGATGTCATAACTCGATCTTAACCCGATCTGATGACTGTGCGGAAAAGAGAGTGGCCAGGACGCATGAGCCGTCGTCTTCAACGCAGCCCATTAACGTTCCAGGTCACGCTGACGGTAATGGCGCTTGGCATTTTCGCGCTTGCCATGGTCGTCGGCTTTGGCTTTTACGCCACTGTGCAGGCGGATAGCGTCTCCCTCGAGCGGCAGAAAATCCTTTTCGCCAACGGCATGCGGGACCGGATGGCGGCGGTGGATCGCGAGCAGGAAAGCATCGCAGTCTGGGACGATTCCGTCATCAATGCCAAGGCCGGCAACGTGGACTGGATGATCGATAACATCAGCGTCTGGATGTATTCCTACTATGGGCATGATCGGGTCTATGTACTGGATGCCGTCGATCGTCCGGTCCATGCGATGCGTGAAGGAAACGTACTGGCGCCGGCGCGTTACAGCGAGGATGAGCCGGTTCTGTTGCCCACGGTCGAAAGGGTGCGCCGGTTGATCCGCGAGCCGGCGAAAGAAGACCTGGCCGGCGGTCCGGTCAAATTGGCCGCAGGGGATCTGGTGGAGCTTGACGGAAAACCTGCCATCCTCAGCATCATGCCGCTGGTGCCGAGTTCCGACCGCGTCATCCAGACGCCTGGCAGCGAATACCTTCATATCTCGGTGGACTTCATCACCGACGCGCTGCTGGCCAAGATCGCCGGGCAATATCTGTTGGGGGGCGCCCGCCTGCTGCCGTTGTCGCAGCCGGTCGGCGGGGCTGCCATTCCGCTGGTCGACTCACACGGCGTCATCCTGGCTTATGCCGGCTGGGATCAGGAGCGGCCCGGCAGCGCGCTTGTGCGCGAGGCAGGGCCGGCCCTGATCGGTGGCGCGCTGCTCGCGGCAGGTGTCCTGGCATTCCTGCTGCGCCGCCTCCGCCGTGCATCGTCGGCGCTGCAGACCAGTCAGGCCGAGGCGCAGTATCTCGCCTTCCACGACACGCTCACCGGCCTTCCCAACCGGGCGCTGTTCGAGGACCGGCTCCGGCGCGCTTTGCTCACGGCCAGTCACGAAACAGCCAAAGTGGCGCTTCTTTATCTCGACCTCGACCGTTTCAAGCATGTCAACGACACGCTTGGCCATCCTGCCGGCGACGAGCTTGTCCGCCAGACCGCCGCGAGGCTCCAGCAGGCAATCCGGGAGGTCGACACGGTGGCACGGCTCGGCGGTGATGAGTTCGCCATGATCCTGATTGATGTTGACGACATCCGAGGCGCCGAGGATGTTTCGGAGGGTCTGCTTCAAAAGCTGCAGGAGCCGTTCAAGCTGGCCGACGACCAGGTTTTTGTCAGCGCCAGCATCGGCATAGCATTGTCGACCGGTCCGGATGCCGATGCGGACGACTTGCTGCGCAAGGCCGATATCGCGCTTTATGAAGCCAAGAAGAACGGCCGCGGCCGCTACCAGGTCTTTGCCGGCGACATGGACGACCTGCTGTTGCGCAAGCGCCAGGTTGAGAGCGAGCTTCGCCATGCCCTGAATGGCGGAACCGGGATCAAGCTGGCGTATCAGCCGATCTTTGCGGCGGACGGCAGCACGATCCTCGGTGCCGAGGCGCTGATCCGCTGGGGACATGAGGTCCACGGTGGCTTGCCGCCGGCACAATTCATCGCCATCGCCGAAGAACGTGGCATGATCGGCCAGCTTGGCAAATGGGTGCTGCAAGAGGCTTGCCGCTTCGCTGTCGGCACCGAATTGCCTTGGGTGGCCGTCAACGTGTCGCCGCTGCAACTGCGCGACGCCGGTTTCGCCGAGCAGCTTGCGGCGGTTCTCGCCGAGACCGGATTGGCGCCAGGGCGCCTGCAGCTCGAGATCACCGAGGGCGTGCTGTTGGACAACAACGATACGACCAGGACGGCTCTGGCTGCCTTGCGCCGGTCGGGGATCGCCATAGTGCTCGACGATTTCGGCACCGGCTATTCGTCGCTGAACTATCTGCGCCGCCACGCTATCGACAAGCTCAAGATCGACCGCTCCTTCGTGAACCTCCTCGGCCGCGACGAGAGTTCAGCGGCGATCGTCACGGCGCTTGTCGATCTTGCCGACGCTCTTAACGTCGGCGTCACCGCGGAAGGCGTGGAGACCGAGGAGCAAAAGGCGCTGCTCGTCGCCATGGGCTGCCGAGAGTTTCAGGGCCATCTGCTGTCGCTGCCGCTGGAGCCGGCGCAATTGCTGCGGCTGGCCGGCCTTTTGCCTGGCAAGGACAGCACGCCGGCAGCAGTTTCCGCCTGATCCTTACCAGCCCGGCACGATCTGGTTCGGCTTGCCCCGCTTCATCTTCGAAAAGGCTGCGAAGTCGAAGCTTCCCGTCTCTTCGCCGAGCGGCACGGAAATATTGTCGAGGCTTTCCGAAATGTGACGGGCAAGCGCGTCGACGATCTCCGGCCGCGACGTCTGGCCGCGCATGATGCCGATGCGGCAATCGGGCAGGGCGCCGAATCCGTCGGCGTCGCCCAGCACCCGCATGCCGGGGCGCAGCGCGCATTCCGGCAGCACCGAGATCGCCAGGCCGGAAAGCACCGCGGCGGTGATGACGGTCGCCGAGAAGCTGGTGAACAGGATGCGGTAGTCGCGGTTCTGCCGGTCGAGCACGTCGACCGCGGCCCGCCGCCAGATGCAGTTCGGCCGGCCGAAGGCCATCGGCAGAACGTCCTGTTCATGCGTCGCATGGTTGGCCGAAGTCACCCACAGCAGCGGTTCGCGCCGCACCACTTCCGACTGGCCGTGCGCGTCACTATGCGTCACCAGTGCCAGATCGAGATTGCCACGCTTGATATGCTCGACCAGCCCCGGCGTCGGCTCGCAGATCACGGTCAGTTCGACACGTGGGTTGGAACGGGCGAAGCGGGCCATGATCTCGGGCAGGAAGCGATCGGCATAGTCGTCCGGCGTGCCGATTCGGATCGTGCCTTCGAGCCGCCGGTCGTCGAAGGCGGCCAGCGTTTCCCGATTGAGGAACAGCAACCGTCTTGCGTAGGAGAGCAGCCTGTCGCCTTCCTCGGTCAGCCTGTTGGTGCGCCCGTCCTTTTCGAACAGCGGCTTGCCGATCCGCTCCTCCAGCCGGCGCATCTGCATGGACACCGCCGACTGGGTCCGATGCACCGCTTCCGCCGCGCGGGTGAAGCTGCCGGTGTCGACGATCGAGACGAAGGTCTGCAATTGATCGAGATCGAGTGGCGCTTTCATCGGTCCCATCCATCACTAGTGTTGATGTTAAAGATTAGAAACATTCGTTGGATTAATCAATCGAACGATGGCAAATTTACGACTGTCCACATGACAGCATGTGAATCGGGACCGGAACGGCCGCTGTTGCCAGCGCCGATCGCGCGTCTTCGTCCGTTCGAATGAAGGAGACTGACATGGCTACGTTTGATTTCGCCACCGAGACTTCGCGCATCACGTCGCGTCCGGCTATTGCGACGCGCGTGGTCAACACCATCTCCAGCGTCTATCGCGCCTGGAAAAACCGCCGCGCCTTCTATCGCCTTGGCGAGATGTCGGACGCCGAACTTGCCGACATCGGCTTGACGCGAGCCGATCTCCACGTCGCCATCGACGTGCCGTTTGGCCGCGATCCAACCGAGAGGCTTCGCATTATCGCAGCCGATCGCACAGACACGATCGAGGATATTGCCCGCAAAGTGACCTGATCGATGGTTGCGTGCCCTTCGGGCGCGCGGTGCTTGGATTTCGCAGGCTCCCACTCCCTGCCGGTTTCCCCGCCGGCCCGCCTGCGCACTGCCCGGTCCTCCCAAGGATCGGGCATTTTTCTTTTTGAAATCAGCCGAAGGCCAGCTTCACGCTACCGCCGGTCCATGCCTCGCTTGAACTGATCGAAGATCGACTCCATGCCCTTCTGGTAGTCGTCACGCTGCTGCGCACCTGCCTCGAACATCTTGCCGAACAAATCGTCGAACGGATTGCGTGGCCTGCCGCTCGGATTGGTCTGCGGCTGCGGCGTTTCGCGCTGCTGCGGCGCCTGACGCGGCTGCGGCTGCTGCGCGCCGCCGCCGAACATGTCCTGCAGCACCTCGCCGAGCGGATTGTCGCCGTAGGGATTGGGCGCCTGCCGCGGCTGACCCTGCGGCTGCTGCGCACCACCGAACATGTCCTGCAGCACTTTGCCGAACAGATTGTCCATCGGGCCGGGCTGCGGCGCCTGGCGCTGTTGCGGTGCCGGTGCGCCGCCACCGGCCTGCCGCATCATCTGCTCGATGATCTCGCCGAGCGGATTGCTGCCGCCGCCGAATCCGCCTGCTGCCTGCATCTGATTTGTGGTCTGCTTGAACAGGCCACCCATCATCATCGAAGCCACGACCGGCAACATCTGCTGCAAGATCTGCTGGCTGACGCCGCTCGCCTGCGCTGCCTGGCTGGCAACGGCGCGGGACAGGTCTTTCGAGCCGAACAGATGGCCAAGAATGCCGTTGCCTTCATCGACGCCCTGCGGCGAGAAGGCCCGGCCTGCGTCCTCGAAATATTTGGCGTGCTGGCCGCTGGCCATTGCCGTCATGAACGCGCCGAGCCCGTACGGGTCGGAGGTGCTGCGCTTCAGCCCCTGTGAAAAGGCCGGCAGCAGCGCCTCGACCGCCGATTGCGCTTGCTGCTGCGAAAGGCCGAACTGTTGGGCCAGGGCCTGCATGCCGTTACCGTTCTGCGCCTGCGCCAGAATGTCGAACAAGGAAGCCATTGGTTTTCTCCTCGGGAAAATCCTCGTAGAAGAGCCTACCGCATCGGCCCGAAAATCGGAATCGATTTCGGAAAGCGCGTTTCCCGAACTGTCAGCCAAGCCGATAGCAAACGGCTAATACGCATACTCCATGAACACCGGCTCGATCGAGCCGCCCCAGCGCGTATGATAGGCGGAGAGCAGTTCCTCGGCGCTGGTGGTGCCGCGCGCGATGACTTCGTCCAGGGTGCTGAGGAACGACGTTTCGTCGTAGCCGTCGCGGTTCTTGCGGCCGCGGTTCTTCAGCCCCATGCGCGAGATGACGAGCACGTCGCGGGCGATCTCGCGCAGTGTCGTATTGCGGAACGGCGCCGAAATGCCCTGTTCCGGCACGGCGTTGCGCATCGCCAGCACCTCTTCATAGCTCCAGCTTGAGGTCAGCGCCTCGGCGGCGTCGAGCGCCGCCGCGTCGTAGAGCAGCCCGACCCAAAAAGCCGGCAGCGCGCAGATGCGCCGCCATGGTCCGCCATCGGCGCCGCGCATTTCAAGGAAACGCTTCAGTCGCACGTCGGGGAACAGCGTCGACAAATGGTTCGCCCAATCGCCCATCGTCGGCAGCCCGTCAGAAATCTCGTTGCGGGCCGCACCTGCCATGAACTGGCGGAAGGAGACGTGCGTCATGTCGTGGTAGTGGCCGTCGCGGATGACGAAGTACATCGGCACGTCGAGCGCCCATTCGACATAGTCGGCGAAGCCGAAATCGGGCGAGAAGCAGAAGTCGAGCAGTCCCGAGCGCTGATTGTCGGTGTCGCGCCAGATGTCGCCGCGCCAGCTCTGAAATCCGTTGGGCCGGCCCTCAGTGAACGGCGAGTTGGCGAACAGCGCCGTCGACAGCGGCTGCAGCTTCAGCGACACCTGCATCTTGCGGCGCATGTCGGCCTCGCTCTCGAAGTCGAGATTCACCTGGATGGTGCAGGTGCGGTACATCATGTCGAGGCCCTTGGTGCCGACCTTGGGCATGTAGCGGGTCATGATCTCGTAGCGCGACTTTGGCATTTTTGGCGTCTCGGCCAGCGACCATTTCGGGCTGCCGCCGAGCCCGAGGAAGCGGATGCCCATCGGCTCGGCGATCTCGCGCACCTGCGCCAGATGCGCATTGCCCTCGCGGCAGGTCTGGTGGATCGTTTCCAGCGGCGCGCCGGACAGTTCGAATTGGCCGCCGGGCTCCAGCGAAATCGCGCCCCGGCCGGTCGGCTCGACCAGGCCGATGATGCGGCCGGCATCCATGATCGGATCCCAGCCGAGTTTTTCCTGCATGCCCTCAAGAATGGCGCGGATGCCGTGCTCGCCGCCATAGGGCACCGGCGCATTGCCGTCGACATAGAATGGAAATTTCTCGTGTTCGGTGCCGATGCGCCATTTGTCGCGCGGCTTGTTGCCTTCAGCCAGGTGCTCGACAAGCTCGTCGACGCCTTCGATCGGCCGGAAATCGGTTGTGTCGCGCGCCATTACAAGTCCTCTAGCACATGATTCCGAAAATCGGCTTCGATTTTCGGAAAGGATCATGTGCCCAATCAAGTGCTACAGCGTCCTTTGCGCGTCCGAAAGGACGCGCGGCGCTGTAGGTGGTCGGACGACCGCCGGCGCTAGATGGACGAAATGTCAGTAGGCGATCAAGCGAAAAATCCTGAGCCACAGGGTAACTGGAATTGATTGGCTGCTTCTTCCTTCTCCCACAAGGCCCACAAGGGGAGAAGGGAAGTGCCTCACCAGTCTCCGATTGTCGCCTGTATCACCGCCAGCGCCGCCACAGCAGCCGTATCGGCGCGCAGGATGCGCGGACCGAGAGGAATCGCGGTTACGAAAGGCAGCTCCCGCAGCATCCTTCGTTCCTCGTCGGAAAATCCGCCCTCGGGGCCGACCAGCAGCCCGAGCTTCTTCTCCCGCACCGCCTGCAGCGCCGGCAGCGGATTGTTGGTGGAAGCATCCTCGTCGCAGAAGATCAACCGCCGCTCCTTGTCCCAGCCGGCCAGCAGGCGCTCGATTTTTTCCGCTTCGCGCACTTCCGGCACCGCAAGGATGCCGCATTGTTCGGCGGCCTCGACGACATTGGCGCGCAGCCGTTCGATGCCGGGCTTTGCCACCTGCGTGTGCTGGGTAATGACCGGCTGCAGGACGCCGGCGCCCATCTCGACCGCCTTCTGCACCAGATAGTCGAGCCGACCCTGCTTAAGCGGCGCAAAGCAGTAGACGAGATCGGGCAGCGGCGGCTGCGGCCGCTGCAATGCCAGCAGCTTCAGCCGCACCGTCTTTTTGGACCTGGCGGCGATAGAAGCCGACCATTCGCCGTCGCGGCCGTTGAACAACAGGATTTCGGCGCCCTCGCCGAGCCGCAGCACATGCATCAGATAATGGCCCTGCTGCGGGCTCGCCTCGAACTCGATATCCGGTCCGAGGTCGTCCGGCACGAACAGCCGCTGCATCTTGTAATTGGCGCGCATCGCCGAGGAATGGGCGAGCCGGCTCTTGGCGTCAAGTCTCGGCCGACGGATGCCACACTGGCAAATAGCCTTGCCTCAGCACGGCAACGGTGGTCGCCGGCGTGAGCAGGCGGATTGGACGGTCGGCAAAACCGCCGAACCCCACGGGATCGCCGTCCACCGGATCGCCCCCCACACGATCACCATAGCCTGCGAACGACCAGCGCAGCGCCTTGCCGCCGCGCATCGCATAGGCATTGCCGCCGTCCGCAACCATGGCGCCGTCCGGCAACCCGGCAAGCTCTTCTACGGATACGACCGGTGCCTGCCCACCCGACGCCGGCCGCTCCCTATGCAGCCGCTTGTCGACCTGCGGTGCGCGCGGCGCGGCAATGCCGAAGGCCATGCCGAAGCGCCGGACGAAGTCCCTGGCCCGCTCGCGCCGGCAGAAGAAGCAGGGCCGATGCCCGGCCGAGAGTGCGGTCACCTCGTCCAGGAAAAACAATTCGGTCCAGCCGGCCTTGCCCACCGATTGGTCGTCACTTTGCCTGTTGCGGCCCATCGGCTCGCGCCGCACATCGCGGAATCCGCATACGCAGATGATCCAGGCCTGCAGCGCCCAGCGCTTTTTCAGCAGCGTCTTCGTTTCGGGGTCATGGATGATGCCGCGATTGCCCATGAACAGGCCGCGCTCCGGCACGGCGTGGATGACGCCGAACGGGTCGACCCGATTCTGCAGTGGCATAGCTTTCTCCCCGAATACGTATCTTGGCCGGAATGACGGCGGCATGATATCGCTCGTCGCATCGTTTTCATGTCAGCAGGTTTTTCGATGCGGGTGCTGGTGGTCCAGAATTTCGACAGCGAGGGCCTTGGCCAGATCGGCGCAGCGCTTGTCGAGGCAGGCGCCGATATCGATCTGCGCCGGCCCTATGGTGGCGAGATGCTGCCGCAGGACAGCGCTGCGCACGACGCCATGGTCGTGCTCGGCGGCGCCCAGAATGCGCTGGACGACGAGATCTGCCCGTATTTTCCTGAATTGCTCGACCTGACGCGCGATTTCGCCGGCAAGGATCGCGCCGTGCTCGGTATCTGCCTTGGCAGCCAACTGGTGGCGCGCGCCTTCGGCGGCGAGAACCGGATCGGCGGCGCCTCGGAATTCGGCTGGCACAAGGTCTCGCTCACGCCGGCGGCGACTGCCGATCCGGTGCTCGCAGCGCTGCCCGAAAATTTCCCGATCTTCGAATGGCACGACGACACCTTTGTCTTGCCCGAAAATGCCGTGCGGCTCGCCGGCAACGAAGTCGCCGAGAACCAGGCGTTTCGCATCGGCCGTGCCGTCTACGGGTTTCAGTTCCATTTCGAGGCGGACCGGCCGATGGTCCGCGACTGGAGCGCATCCTTCGCATCGCTCATTGCCGAGCGGCACCCGGACTGGAGCGATCGGCTCGATGACGAAATGGCCCGCCACGGAGCGGCTGCCGACGCCGCCGGGCTGGCCATCGCCCGCGCCTGGGTGGCGACGATCTGATCAGTCAGTACCGACGTTGCATATTTGGCACGCCGGCAAAAATCCGCTGTGGACAGCATGTTTCGTGCTTGGCTTGTGGCCGCCCGCCACCCTAGAAGGCACCCGCTCTGCATCTTCCGTGCAACGCGATGAACCTTTTGGGTCACTCGCGCGACACATCGCCGATACAGAACATGCCTAAAAGCGCGAAATCGTCGAAACTTTAAGACGCATTTTCCGTTTCAACCCATTCGTAACCCGCCCTGTGCACAGATGCAGGAAGCTCAACAAGAGATGACGTCCGTGAAAGCAGCGCTTCTGTCCTTTGTCATGTTGTCGGCCATAGTGTTGTGCGGCTTCGGCACCTACGCCGGCGACGCAGCCAACAACCACAACGCCGTCGACGGCTACGGCGTCACCGCCGCGCTTCGCTAAGCGCTTTAACCCCTCTCGCCTGACACCACCAGGATACGCTTGTCGGCACCGTCGACGACGAGCGCGCTGAGGTTTCCCGTCTGGTAGGCGAGCGTGTCGATATTGACGCGGTTGACCATCACCTCGGCCTCCGGCACCGGCGTGTGGCCATGCACCACGATCTTTGGATGCAGGCCGGAATGATTGTGGAAGACATCGCGGATCCAGATCAGGTCCTGCGCGCTCTGACTTTCCAGCGCAATGCCCGGCCGGATGCCGGCATGGCAGAAGAAGAAGTCGCCGAAGGTTAGTGAAAACGGCAGCGACTGCAGGAACTCGACATGGCTTTTCGGCACGGCCTCGACAAGTGCTGCATGGCCTTGCCGCAATGCCGCCTCGGACCTGCCGAACCACGCGCCGCCACCTTCATTGAGCGCTACGCCATAGGATTGCGCGGTCTGGATGCCGCCATAGCGCATGAAAAGCCCGTCCGCATCGGGAGTGTCGAGGAAGTCTAGGAAGCCGATGTCGTGGTTGCCGGCGAGCATCAGGTGGCGCGGGTCGCGTCGTCGCACTTCGATCAGGAAATCGATGACGCCCTTGGAGTCCGGGCCGCGGTCGACATAGTCGCCGAGATGGACGACACGCCAGTCGACCGGCCGCGCCTGGCTGATCTCGGCCGCAATCCGGCGGTACATGGCGGCGAGCAGGTCGAGCCGGCCATGCACGTCGCCGACCGCATAGATGCGCATGCCTTCCGGTCCGCGCGCGTCGAGAAAGTGGATGCCGGGGGCAGTCAATGCTTCCATCTCCGTGATCATGCCGCCACGGGAGTCTAACGCCGAAGCTGATCCTTGCCCATGTCGGTCACCAGACGCTTTCCGCACAGTGCCAGCGTTATGTCCATCTCCTTGCGGATGATTTCCAAGGCTTTGGTGACTCCATCCTTGCCGAGCGCGCCGAGGCCGTAGAGGAAAGGCCGGCCGATATAGGTGCCCTTGGCGCCGAGACACAGCGCCTTCAGCACGTCCTGGCCAGAGCGGATGCCGCCATCCATATGCACTTCGATCGTGTCGCCGACCGCGTCGGCGATTTCTTCCAGCACCGAGATCGACGACGGCGCGCCGTCGAGCTGGCGTCCGCCATGATTGGAGACGATGATCGCGTCGGCGCCGGTCTTGGCCGCCATCAGCGCGTCCTCCTTGTCGAGGATGCCCTTCAGGATCAGCTTGCCGCCCCAGCGCTCCTTGATCCAGGCGACGTCCTTCCACGACAGGTGCGGATCGAATTGCTCCGTCGTCCACGACGACAGCGAGTTGAGGTCGCCGACGCCCTTGGCGTGGCCGACGATGTTGCGGAAGGTCCGGCGCTTGGTGCCGGCCATGCCAAGGCACCAGCCCGGCCTGGTCGCCACCTGCCAGACATGCTTCGGCGTGAAGCGCGGCGGCGCCGACAGTCCGTTGCGGATGTCCTTGTGGCGCTGGCCGAGGATCTGCAGGTCGAGCGTCAGCACCAGGGCCGAGCACTTCGCCGCCTTCGCCCTGTCGATGAGACTGAGGACGAAATCCTTGTCGCGCAGCACATAGAGCTGGAACCAGAACGGCTTCCTGGTCACCGATGCGACATCCTCGATCGAGCAGATGCTCATCGTCGACAGCGTGAACGGCACGCCGAATTCCTCCGCCGCCTGCGCCGCCAGCATCTCGCCGTCGGGGTGCTGCATGCCGGTCATGCCGGTCGGCGCCAGCGCCACCGGCATCGCCACCTTCTCGCCGATCATGGTCGATTCCAGCGAGCGGTTGCTCATGTCGACCAGCACGCGCTGGCGGAACTTGATCTTTTGGAAATCCTCCTCATTGGCCCGGTAGGTGCTTTCGGTCCATCCACCGGAATCGGCATAGTCGAAGAACATCTTCGGCACGCGGCGGCGCGCCAGGTCCTTGAGATCGGCGATGGTGAGGATCATGCTCATGGGCTTCCCGCTGATGGTTCGCTAATTCGTCGCAATTCTTGCCGGCGCTCACGAGCGTTTCCGTGCCGGCTCGCTGTCGCCGGCTTCGGAGCGCTGCATCAGCCTCAGCCGCGACACGCGTTGCCAGTCGCCGCTGCGCTCGGCCTCGGCCATGGTGCGTTCGACATGGCTGATGTGGTCCATCGCCGCCTGCCGTGCGGCCGCCGGATCGCCGGCCTTGACCGCCGCGTAGATCGCCCGGTGCTGCGAAAGCAGCGCTTCGCGCGCGCCCGGCACGTTGAACACCAGGAGCCGGTTCTGGAACACGCCCTCCGACAGCAGCCGGTAGCACGAGCGCAGCGTGTGCAACAGGATGATGTTGTGCGCGCATTCGCAGATCGCGTGGTGGAACTCGACGTCGATTTCCGCCTCGTCGTCGAAATTGCCGGTCCGGTGCGCCTCGTCCATGCGCGCCATGATGCGGTCGAGCAGCGCCAGGTCGTCTGACGTGGCGCGCCGCGCCGCGTACTCGGCCGCCACCGCCTCGATCTCGCGGCGGTATTCCAGATAGTCGGTCGCCGCCTTGCGATGCATGGAGATCAGGTCCGTCACCGGCTTGGTGAACAGCTGGCCGATGACATCGGCGACATGGGTGCCGCCGCCGGGCCGGGTCGTCAAAAGCCCGCGCCCCTCCAGCGCCTTCAGCGCATCGCGCAGGATCGGCCGCGACACCTCGAACCGGCGCGCCAGCTCGCGCTCGCCCGGCAGCCTGTCGCCGGTGCGCAGAACACCTTCGAGTATCAGACTCTCGATCTGCTGCACCACCTCGTCGGCGGTGCGGGAATGCTCGATCCTGGAGAAAATGTCGCTCAACGGGGATGGCCTGGGGGATTGTACCGGTGTCGCGCAGGATAAAGCCTGTGTCGGCAACTGGTCAAATTATTTATCCAGTTCGCCCACTTGGCCGGGTCCGACGTCGTCCCGGCCTATCGCTTTCGGCTAATTTGTCGTTTGCGTGCCCCGGCAATTGGCTCTAGAGGGACGCGAGTGCACCAGGCCCGGGGGACCAGCCGTGGCAGATGACCCGTCCAATCTCGAATTCCAGCCGCGCGTCGAAGGCAGCGTCATGGGCTTTCCCGCGCATGAGGGACGGCCTGGCGCGCTCGGCGAGGTTCACGCTCGTCCGCATCCGCTGGTCGAGAAACCGCGCGTGCTGGTGCAGCTTTCGTTCATGACCGAAGCCGGCTCCGGCGTCGACCAGGCGGTGCTTTCCGAACTGTCGCGGCGCCTCGGCATCGCTGCGCCTGACCCTCATGCCCGCCACCACGCGATGAAGTGGGGCAAGGGCTCGCTGCGCTGGGAGCGGCATACGGAATTCTCCACCTATCTGTGGGAAGGACCGCTCTCCGAGAGCGGCCAGCGCCAGGAAGGTTCGCCTTTCGGCAACGGCTTTTCGCCGCCGGGAACGGTGATTTCCGGCATCAGGCTCGAAATCCGCAAATGGACGCAGGCGAGCGAAAGGCTGATCGCCGGCTTCGACCCGACCAGCCTGTGCTATTCGCTGGTCGAGCGCGGCAACGCCGCCATTGTCACCGATTTCCGCCAGGACGGTGACGGCA
Organism: Mesorhizobium sp. WSM4806; assembly: GCF_055811635.1. NCBI lineage: Bacteria > Pseudomonadati > Pseudomonadota > Alphaproteobacteria > Hyphomicrobiales > Phyllobacteriaceae > Mesorhizobium > Mesorhizobium sp. WSM4806. The sequence goes on from NZ_JBVVQZ010000003.1 coordinate 180,453, forward strand.
TGACCCGCATGCTGGTGCTCGACCGCGGCCTGACGCCGGCACGGACCGGCGCGCTGGCGCAGCGGCTGATCGATATCGAAACCTACCGCACGCTGGCCATGCTTGGCCTGCCGCTGGCGCTGATGCTGTCCGGTCGCGCCCGCCGCATCGAAGACAGGCTGGCGCAGACCACACTGGAAATGAAGGTCGCCGAAACCCGCGACAACCAGACGCTGCTTGCCGATCTGACCGAGCTTGCCGCCGAACTGGAGGCCGATGCAGCCTCAAGCCTCTATCGCTTCGGCGCCAGCCGCGCCTATGACGGCATCGTCCGCGAACGGCTGGAGGCGCTGGAGGAAGAGGCGGTGCCCGGCTACGACACCTGGGGCGGCTTCCTGCAGCGCCGCGTCGCCCCAGCCATGCGCACCTGCCGTTCGGTCGAAGAGCGTCAGGCCAATCTGTCGACCAAGCTCACCCGCGCCACCACGCTGCTGCGCACCTGGGTCGACGTCGAGGTCGAGAAGCAGAACCGCGATTTGCTGGCGTCGATGAACAACCGCGCCCGCCTGCAGTTGCGGCTGCAGCAGACGGTGGAGGGTCTCTCGGTCGCCGCCGTCTCCTACTACGTCGTCGGGCTCATCGGTTACCTCGCCAAGGGCGCCTCGATCTTCGGCCATGCCGTCGCGCCCGAGGTCGTCACCGCCGCCTCGGTGCCGCTCGCCATCCTGCTGGTCTGGTGGGGCGTGCGCCGAGTGCGCCGCCTGCACTCCGAACCCGCCAAGCCGGCAGGCGAGCAGGCAGGCAATCTCCCACCTTGAGGGGGAGATGTCGCCGAAGGCGACAGAGGGGGTCGTCTCGCATGGGCGCCAACCTCGTTTCGCGGCCGGACACGACGTCGGCGATTTACGTGAGACGACCCCCTCTGGCCGCTTCGCGGCCATCTCCCCCTCGAGGGCCCTCGAGGGGGGAGAAAGTCAGCGCTTCCCTCTCGCCGACCCGCGCAAGATCGTCCCGGTATCGGCTTCCGATTTCAGCCAAAGCAGGATTTGCAACGAGCGCCTGCCGCTGGTAAAAGATTTTTACCAGTCGATCGAAGGAACTGTCGATGTCCGGCCTGCTGATGCCGAAATCAGACGACGCCACGATGCGCCGGCGCGACGAGATCGTCGCCGATATGCGCATCATCGTGCCGGGCGAGGGCGTCGTCGACGCTGCCAATTCGATGCGCGCCTTCGAGAGCGACGGCCTCACCGCCTATCGGCAGTTGCCACTGGTGGTGGTGCTGCCCGAAACGGTGGCGCAGGTCTCGCGCGTGCTGAAATATTGCAACGACCGCAACATCCGCGTCGTGCCGCGCGGTTCCGGCACCTCGCTGTCCGGCGGGGCGCTGCCGCTCGAAGATGCCGTGCTGTTGGTGATGAGCAGGTTCAACCGCATTCTCGAGATCGATTTTCCCAACCGCATCGTCGTCGCCCAGCCGGGCGTCACCAATCTCGGCATCACCACCGCCGTCGAGCAGGAGGGCTTTTATTACGCCCCCGATCCATCCTCCCAGATCGCCTGCTCGATTGGCGGCAATGTCGCGGAGAATTCCGGCGGCGTACATTGCCTCAAATACGGCCTCACCGCCAACAATGTGCTCGGGATCGAGATGGTGCTGATGAACGGCGAGGTGGTGCGGCTCGGTGGCAAGCATCTCGACGCGGAAGGCTACGACCTGCTCGGGGTGATGACCGGTTCCGAAGGGCTGCTCGGCGTCGTCACCGAGGTCACCGTGCGCATCCTGAAGAAACCGGAGACGGCGCGCGCGCTGCTGATCGGCTTCCCGACCAGCGAGCAGGGCGGCCAATGCGTCGCCGACATCATCGGCGCCGGCATCATCCCGGGCGGCATGGAGATGATGGATCGCCCGGCGATCCATGCTGCCGAGGATTTCGTCCATGCCGGCTATCCCCTGGATGTCGAGGCGCTGCTGATCGTCGAACTCGACGGGCCGGGCGTCGAGGTCGATCATCTGATCGGCCTGGTTGAGGCAATCGCCTATAGGAACGGCTCGACCACATGCCGCATCTCGCAATCGGAGCAGGAGCGGCTGAGTTTCTGGGCCGGCCGCAAGGCGGCCTTTCCGGCGGTCGGCCGCATCTCGCCGGACTATTACTGCATGGACGGCACCATCCCGCGCAAGGAACTGCCGCGCGTCCTGCACGGCATGCGGGAACTCTCCGAAAAATACGGGCTCGGCGTCGCCAATGTATTCCATGCCGGCGACGGCAATCTGCATCCGCTGATCCTCTATGACGCCAACGTGCCGGGCGAGCTCGACATGGCGGAAAGTTTCGGCGCCGACATCCTGCGGCTTTGCGTCAAGGTCGGCGGCGTGCTGACCGGCGAGCACGGCGTCGGCGTCGAGAAGCGCGACCTGATGCCGGAAATGTTCAACCAGATCGACCTCGACCAGCAGATGCGGGTCAAATGCGCATTCGACCCCAACCATCTGCTCAACCCGGGCAAGGTGTTTCCGCAGCTTCGCCGCTGCGCCGAGCTCGGACGCATGCACGTGCATCGCGGCCAGACGGCGTTTCCGGATATTCCGAGGTTTTGATGGTAGCGTCGCGGAATGGCGGTTCCTCGCCCCCGCAAAGCGGGGCAGAGGCGGGGGGGGGGGGGGGGGGGGGGGGGGGGGGGGGGGGGGGGGGGGGGGGGGGGGGGGGGGGCGGGGCGCCGCGCCCCGCCGGGCCCCCCGCCCCCCCCCCCGCCCGGCCCCCCCCCGCGCCGGGCGA
>NZ_JBVVQZ010000003.1:183221-187115 GCF_055811635.1 Mesorhizobium sp. WSM4806
CCGGCGCGCCCGTTCGCTTCTTCCTCTTTTCCGTTTTTTTTTTGGGGGGGGGGGGGGCGGCGGCCCCCCCCCCCCCCCCCCCGGGGGGCGGGGCGGCCCCCCCCCCCCCCCCCCACGGAGAGGGGGTCTGCGGCCGATGTGCGCCCAGGACAGCCATGACCACCTTCACCGCCGCCACCACCGCCGAAACTCTCGCCACTGTCGCCTGGGCGGCGGCGGAAGAAACGCCGCTCGAAATCCTCGGCCATGGCTCCAAGCGCGGCATCGGCCGTCCGCTGCAGACCGAGCACACGCTCGACCTGTCGAAACTGTCAGGCGTGACGCTCTACGAGCCGGCTGAACTGGTGCTGTCAGCAAAGGCCGGCACGCCGCTCGCCGAGATCGAAAAATTACTTGCCGAAAACGGCCAGCAACTCGCTTTCGAACCACTGGATTATGGCCCGCTGCTCGGCGGCGAAAAGGGAAAAGGCACGATGGGCGGCGTACTGGCCGCGAACCTTTGCGGTCCGCGCCGGCTGAAGGCGGGGGCGGCGCGCGACCATATTCTTGGCATTGCAGCGGTTTCGGGGCGTGGCGAGGCGTTCAAATCGGGCGGCCGCGTGGTCAAGAACGTCACCGGCTATGACCTGTCCAAGCTCATGGCCAACAGCTGGGGCACGCTTGCCGTTCTTACCGACGTCACGTTCAAGGTGCTGCCCGCTGCCGAGACCGAAGTCACGCTGGCTGTGCGCGGCCTGCTCGACGATCATGCCGCGGCCGCTATGGCGCTGGCGCTCGGTTCCAGCGCCGAAGTGTCGAGTGCTGCCCATCTTCCCGAACGCGTTGCCGCACGGGTCGCCGGCGGCGGTCTCGGCAGCACCGCCGCGACATTGCTGCGCGTCGAGGGGTTCGGCCCGTCGGTCGCCTACCGCATCGCAGCGCTGAAAGATCTGCTCGGAAATGCCGGCCCGCTCGAGGAAATCTCGGGCGAGACTTCGCATTCGGTCTGGCGCGATATCCGCGATTGTGCGCCGTTTGCCGACGGCCTGGAAAAGCCGGTGTGGCGCGTGTCGATGGCGCCGGCGCAAGGCCACCAGATGGTGCTGGCGCTGCGCATGCAGGCGGCCGTCGATGCCTTTTATGACTGGCAGGGCGGACTGATCTGGCTGCGCATGGAGCATGGCGATCCCGAAGCCGATCTTCTGCGAGCAGTGGTGAGACAGTATGGCGGCGGCCATGCGACGCTGGTGCGCGCCGCCCCTTCGCATCGCGCCGCTGTGCCGGTGTTCGAGCCGCAGGCGCCGCACCTGGCAGCATTGTCGGCGCGGCTCAAAGCCGAATTCGATCCGAAGGCGATCCTCAACCCCGGCCGCATGGCTTAGGAGGTACGAGATGCAGACCAATTTCTCAGCTGCCCAGCTTGCCGATCCGCATGTCGCGGAATCGGAAAAGATCCTGCGCAAATGCGTGCATTGCGGCTTCTGCACGGCCACCTGCCCGACCTATGTGACGCTTGGCAACGAACTGGATTCGCCGCGCGGGCGGATCTACCTGATCAAAGACATGCTGGAGAACGGCCGACCGGCCGACAAGCAGATCGTCACCCATATCGACCGTTGCCTGTCCTGCCTCGCCTGCATGACAACCTGCCCGTCGGGCGTCAACTACTTGCATCTGGTCGACCACGCCCGCGTCCATATCGAGGAAACCTACAAGCGGCCGCTGCCCGATCGGCTGACGCGCGCCATGCTGGCCTTGGTCCTGCCTTATCCCTCGCGGTTTCGCGCTGCGCTCAAGCTGGCAAAGCTCGGCCAGCCATTCGCCGGATTGCTGGAAAAGCTCCCGGCGCTGAAGCCGCTGGGTGCGATGCTCAAGCTCGCCCCGGCGTCGATTCCTGCGGCCTCGCCAATGGCTTCGCCAGGCATTCATGCCGGGCAGGGCACGAGCAAAAATGGCCGCGTCGCCATCCTTACCGGCTGCGCGCAGTCCGTGCTCGATCCCGCCATCAACGACACGACGATCGCGTTGCTGACGCGGCTCGGCGTCGAGGTCGTGGTTCCCGAGGGCGAGGGCTGCTGCGGCGCGCTGGTGCATCACATGGGCCGCGAGGCGGCAGCCCTTGCCTCGGCCAGGCGCAATGTCGACGCCTGGACGCGCGCCATCGACCAAGGCGGGCTGGATGCCATCGTCATCACTGCGTCGGGCTGCGGCACCACCATCAAGGATTATGGTTTCATGCTGCGCCTCGATCCCGCCTATGCCGACAAGGCAGCGCGGGTGTCGGCGCTGGCCAGGGACGTCACCGAATATCTGGCAAGCATCGATCTGCCCGAGCCGGTGCGCAAGCCGGGCACCATCGTCGCCTATCACTCCGCCTGCTCGATGCAGCACGGCCAGAAAATCACCCGCCAACCGAAGGAGCTTCTGGCCAAGGCCGGCTTCGTTGTGCGAGAGCCGCGCGAGGGGCATTTGTGCTGTGGCTCGGCCGGCACTTACAACATTTTGCAATCGGAGATTTCGGCTCAACTGCGTGACCGCAAGGTGAGAAATATCAAGGCGACCGGTGCTGAAATCGTCGCCACCGGCAACATCGGCTGCATCACCCAGATTGCGTCCGCCGCGAAACTGCCGGTGGTGCACACGATAAAGCTGCTCGACTGGGCCTATGGCGGGCCGCAGCCGGAGGGCGTTCCGGACAGCAGGGCAGCCGTTGCGGCGGAGTGATCCACCGGCGCTGCCGGCTTATTCCGCTGCGAGCTTGTCCACCACGCCATAGGTCGCATGGTAGCGCGCGCGCTGCCGGCTGAGCGCCACCATCGTGTTGCGCAAAAGAATCGCCACGGTGATCGGGCCGACGCCGCCCGGCACCGGCGTGATCCAGGACGCCACATGCTTGACGCTCTCGGCGTCGACGTCACCGACGATGCGGCTCTCCCCGTCCGGTCCGATCTCGGAATTGATGCCGATGTCGATGACGGCCGCACCGGGCTTGACCATGTCGGCCTTGATCAGCCGCGGCTTGCCGACGGCGACGAACAGAGCATCGGCACGCCGCGCATGCGCGGCCACCGAGCGCGTCATGTGGTGGCACACCGTCACCGTCGCGCCCTCGCTCATCAGCAGGAAGGCGATCGGCTTGCCGACGATCTCGGAGTGACCGACGATGACGACCTCGAGCCCCTTGAGATCGAGACCGGTTTCCCTGAGCAGTTCGACCGAAGCGGCGGCCGTGCAGGGTGCGAGGTCGAGCTGGTTGTAGACGATGTTGCCGATCGAGGCTGGATGCATGCCCTCGACGTCCTTGAGCGGATGCACCGCCGCTTGCAGCGTCTTGATCGGGATATGCACCGGCACCGGCCGCTGGATGATGATGCCGGTGACGCGCGGATCGGCGTTCAGGCCGTGGATCGCTGCTTCGAGTTCGCCGGCGGTGATGTCGGCGGGAAATCGTCTTTCCTCGAAGCCGATACCGGCGAGTGCCGCCTTGGCGCGCTGGTTGCGCACATAGACATCGACTGCAGCCGTGTCGCCGACGGTGATCGATATCAGTTTGGCCGGAAAGCCTTCGGCGGTTGCGATCGCTGCATCCTCGCGCACCGAGGCGATGATGCGTTGGGCGACCGGACCGCCCCGGAGATAGCGGCTGTCGTCGGACAGGGACATTGAGCAAGGCCTTTTGTCTGGAAGCGTTGCAGCCGACATAGCAAAATACAGAGGAGAATGGCAGCGAGAATGCGAACCGCCATGCCGCGGGCGCGACGTACCACCCGATCCTGTCAAACTAAACTATCCTATGGCGTCCCGGAAACAGAAAGGGGGGCCGCGCGTTTGGGGGCGGCCCGTAGGAGAACTCACGAAAACACCACCCCCCCGCCCCCCCCGAATATATTTAACCTAAAATAAAAATAAGAGAAG
>NZ_JBVVQZ010000003.1:187125-447858 GCF_055811635.1 Mesorhizobium sp. WSM4806
ACCTCTAAATCGGCCCCCTATATCCCCACCCCCCGGGCGGGGGGCCCCCCAACCCCCCCCCACTAAAAAAAAAAAAATATCTTTGGGCGCCCCCAAAAAAAACGGGCCCGGGGTTTGGCGCGGGCCCCCCTTTCGTGACCGACCGTATCCCCACACGGCCCGTCCCCCGTATTCTGATGATCCCGAGACTTCTTGACAGACTCGGCAACAAAATCAACCGCAGATTACATCACCACAACCGTCGTGCCAACATCGACCCGCTCATAGAGATCGACGACGTCCTCGTTGCGCATGCGAATGCAGCCCGACGACACGGCGCCGCCGATCGTCCATGGCTGGTTGGTGCCGTGGATGCGGTAGAGAGTCGAACCGAGATAAAGCGCGCGCGCGCCGAGCGGGTTCTCGACGCCGCCGGCGACATAGGTCGGCAGATAACGGCCATTGGCGGCCTCGCGCGAGATCATCTGCGCCGGCGGTCGCCATTCGGGCCAGACCTTCTTCTGCGAGATCTTGTGCTTGCCGGCCCATTCGAAGCCCGGCTTGCCGGTGCCGACGCCATAGCGCCGCGCCTTGCCGTTGTTCTCGACCAGATAGAGAAAATTCTCCCGCGTATCGATGACGATCGTGCCCGGCTTCTCCGGGCCGTCATAGGCGACTTCCTGCGGCAGATAGATCGGGTTGATCTGCGGGCGCGCGATAATGCGCTTCTTTGACGGCGCCTGCACCGCCGCCGTGTGCAGCTGAGCCGGTTGCGCCTGCCGCTGAGAACGGCGCTGCGGCTTTTGCACCTCTTGCCGGTTCTGGCGGACGATGCCTGGCGCGCGGCCAAGCTGCAGCACCCAGGGCGCCGAAAGGTCGGGGCTCACCATCACCGGTGGCCTGTCGGCATAGCGGTCGTTGGCGCTGGAGGATGTAGCGGCAGTGGCCAGCACAGCTGCGGCGCCGAGCAGCGGGAACAAAAATGTCTTCATCGGAACGCACCCTGATCGTCGAACATGCCGGGGCGCACAAGCGTCCCCGATGTCGCGAACATTGGGCGCGGAGCAGCAACCGAAACGTGAATCGGAATGCGTAAAATGCTGCATTGTCAGTAAAGCTTTCGGTGTGGTTACCGGCCGGTTCAGTAATCTGGTAAAGCCGCGGTAAAGGCAGCGCTGAGGCGCATTAAGCAATGGAATTCCGCCATGGATGAGAAGACAGGCCTGCTCGCTGGACCCGATGGTATCGCGCGCTGCTTCTGGCACGGCAATCTGCCGGACTATTTGCACTACCACGATCACGAATGGGGCCGGCCGGTCGACGACGACCGCAGGCTGTTCGAAAAGATCTGCCTCGAAGGCTTTCAGTCGGGCCTGTCCTGGCTGACCATATTGCGCAAGCGCGAGAATTTTCGCGAGGCGTTCGCCGGCTTCGATATCGACAGGATCGCCGCCTTCACCGAACAGGATGTCGAGCGCCTGCTCGGAAATGCCGGCATCATTCGTCACCGCGGCAAGATCGTCTCGACCATCAACAACGCCAGGCGCGCGCGTGAATTGGCCGACGAGGCCGGCTCGCTGGCGGCCTGGTTCTGGAAATTCGAACCCGGCCCGGACGAACGGCCCGAAATCGTCGATCTCGCCCATCTGCGCGCCAACCCGACCACGGTAGTCTCGGTGCGGATTTCGAAGGAGCTGAAGAAGCGCGGCTGGAGCTTTGTCGGCCCGACCACCGTCTACGCCTTCATGCAGGCCATGGGGCTGGTCAACGACCATCTCGAAGGCTGTGTCTGCCGCGAGCAGGTCGAGGTGGAGCGCAAGGCGTTCAAAAGGCCGAAGTAGCTCCCTTCTTTTCCTTCTCCCACAAGGGGAGAAGGCAACGGGCGCTCAACAACTCAAGCGCCGGCGCCCGCCAGAAAGAGCCCGGCAACGATAGCCGCTATCGTGGCAAACGCCGGATAGATCACGAGCAGGCTGGTCAGCAGCGCATCGCGCATGGTCGGCCCCGTACGCTTGTCTGCGGCAACCTCGAACGGTCCCGCCATTTGGGCTGCAGGTCCCGGTGCATGATGATCGGCCGGCCTCAGCTGGGCGGGCAGCTCGCGGGTGCGGCTGTCGATGATGTCGAATTTCTGCGCCAAGGTCATGGCCCGAACCCCTTGTTTCGGCGAGCTTTATCGGCTGCGATTGTGTCGGCACGATGCCGCGCTTATGGCGGAATTGTTTCAGCTTCTTGCCTTCTCCCGCACGGGGAGAAGGCAGGGAGCAAACCCTTGCCGCGCCAAGCCCCATCGGTTAGGACACGCCCACTCGAAACAAGTCAGCTTTACCTAGCGAAAAGACCCATGCCATGGCCGACAAATCGGAAAAGATGAAAGCGCGGCTGCCGCGCGGGCTTGTCGATCGCGGCGCCGAGGATATCCGTGCCGTCGAGAAGATGATGGCGACGATCCGCTCGGTCTATGAGCTGTACGGCTTCGAGCCGGTCGACCAGCCGCTGATCGAATACACCGATGCGCTGGGCAAATTCCTGCCCGATCAGGATCGGCCGAACGAGGGTGTGTTCTCCTTCCAGGACGACGACGACCAGTGGCTGTCGCTGCGCTACGATTTGACCGCGCCGATGGCCCGTTTTGTCGCTGAAAACTTTGAGCGTCTGCCGAAACCCTATCGCAGCTACCGCTCCGGCTGGGTGTTCCGCAACGAAAAGCCCGGCCCTGGCCGCTTCCGCCAGTTCATGCAGTTCGACGCCGACACGGTCGGCACGCCAGGTGTCGCGGCCGACGCCGAAATGGCGATGATGATGGCCGACGTGATGGAAGCGCTCGGCATCAAGCGCGGCGACTACATCATTAGGGTCAACAATCGCAAGGTGCTCGACGGCGTGCTCGAGGCGATCGGCCTTGGCGGCGACGAGAATGCTGGGCGCCGGTTGCAGGTGCTGCGCGCGATCGACAAGCTGGACAAGTTTGGACCGGAAGGCGTCAAGCTTTTGCTGGGCAAAGGTCGCTGGGACGGCGGTAAAGAGGGCGAGGGGGATTTTACAAAGGGGGCTGGGCTAGACGAAGTTCAAGCAGCGTTCATTGTCGCCGTCGTTCTTCACAACCAACACGTCGAGGCTGGGCTCAAAAACGATGTAGGAAAATGGAACAGAGTACTTGAGGCCAACCCCACGGCCGAAGCGGGATTTGCTGAACTCAAAGAGATTGAAGCGCTTGTCCTGGCTGCCGGCTATGGTCCGGACCGCATTCGCATAGACCCCTCCGTCGTCCGCGGCCTCGAATATTACACCGGCCCGGTCTACGAAGCCGAACTGCTGGCCGAAATTCCCAACGAGGAGGGAAAAATCGTCCGCTTCGGCTCGGTCGGCGGTGGCGGGCGCTATGATGGCCTCGTCTCGCGCTTTCGCGGCGAGCCGGTGCCGGCGACCGGCTTTTCCATCGGCGTCTCCAGGCTGATGACGGCGCTGAAGAACCTCGGCAAGCTCGATACATCGGACGTGATCGCGCCGGTCGTCGTGCTCACCATGGACAAGGACACGGACAGTCTCGGCCGCTACCAGAAAATGGTGGCCGAGCTGCGCGCCGCCGGCATCCGTTCCGAAATGTATCTCGGCGGTGCCGGCATGAAGGCGCAGCTCAAATATGCCGACCGCCGCGGCAGCCCGGTCGCCATCATCCAGGGCGGCGACGAGCGGGCGAAAGGCGAGGTGCAGATCAAGGACCTGATCGAGGGCGCCCGGATGTCGGCGGAGATTGTGGACAACGCCGAATGGCGCTCCGCGCGTCCGGCGCAGGTGACGGTGGCGGAAAGCGATCTGGTTGGCGAGGTAAGAAAGATACTGGCGGCACAGGCGGCCGACCGTGCGAAGGGCGGCGCGTGAACACCCCCCTCTGGCCTGCCGGCCATCTCCCCCTCAAGGGGGGAGATTGGCAGCCGTACCGCCGGCACTTACCTTTCAACCTTGAAAATAGGGCGAAGGCTGCGACGAGACTAATCTCCCCCCTTGAGGGGGAGATGGCCGGCAGGCCAGAGGGGGGTGCCTCGCACCCAACCGATCAATGACCTCCCGCTACCCCGCCATCGCATCAGACATCACAAAACTCTTCGCCGCACGCAACACGCATGCGGTCGAGGTGGCGGTGCTGCAGCCGGCCGACCCGTTCCTCGATATGGCCGGCGAGGATTTGCGCCGGCGTATTTTCCTCACCGAAAGCGAGACCGGACAGACGCTTTGCCTGCGGCCGGAGTTCACCATCCCGGTCTGCCTCGACCACATTGCCAGTCAAGCCGGCACGCCGCGCCGCTATTCCTATCTCGGCGAGGTGTTTCGCCAGCGCCGCGAGGGCGGAAACGAGTTTTTCCAGGCCGGCATCGAGGATCTCGGCGACGGCGACATCGCACAGGCCGATGCCCGATCGCTGGCCGATGCGCATGCGCTGCTTTCGCTGGTGCTACCGGGCCAGGAACCAACGATCACGCTCGGCGACCAGACTGTTTTCGAGGCGGTGCTCGCCGCACTCGGCCTGCCGCGCGGCTGGCGCATGCGGCTGGCCCGCGCCTTCGGTTCGGCGGCGATGCTGGAGGCAGCGCTGGCCGACCTCGCCAATCCGCCGCGCAACGGCCAGCTTGCCGGCGCGGTCGCAGCCCTTGTCCTCGACGGCAATCTGGAAGCGCTTTCCTCGCACATCGCCGGCGGCATGGAACAGGCGGGTCTGTCGGCGTCGGCCGGACGGTCGCCGACCGAGATTGCGCGGCGCTTGATCGAAAAGGCCGAGCTGCGCAGCGTCAGGCTGTCGAACGAGGCATTTTCGGCGCTTAAGGATTTTCTGGCGATCGATGTGACGCTCGACGGCGCGGCAAAAGCGCTCGAAACCTTCGCAGCCGGCGCCGGCGTTTCGCTGGGCGCGGCGCTGGAGAATTTTTCAGCTCGCGCCAAGGCGATCGAAGCGCTTGGCCTGTCCACGGCAAAAATCCGCTACGACGCCGCCTTTGGCCGTCCGCTCGATTACTACACGGGCCTGGTCTTCGAGATCGCGGCGGAAAACGGTGACCGGCCGCTGGCCGGCGGCGGCCGCTATGACCGGCTGCTGACGTTGCTCGGCGCGAAAACGCCGATCCCCGGCGTCGGCTTTTCCGTCTGGCTCGACCGCATCGAAGCGTTGCGGGAGAAAGCGCAATGATCACGCTGGCGATTCCATCGAAGGGCCGGCTCAAGCAGCAGGCGCTGGAGGTGCTGGCCAAGGCCGGGCTTGCCGTCAGCCTGCCCGGCGACGAGCGCAAGTATCGCGCCCGCATCGAAGGCGTGGAAGCGGTCGAGGTGGCGTTCCTGTCGGCCTCGGAAATCGCAGGCGAAATCGGCCAGGGCTCGGTCGACCTCGGCATCACCGGCGAGGATCTGTTGCGCGAAAGCCTCGCCGATTGGGCGGCGCGCGCTGAGATCGTCGCCCGCCTCGGTTTCGGCAATGCCGATGTCGTGGTGGCGGTGCCCGACATCTGGCTCGACGTTGATACGATGGCCGACCTCGACGATGTCGCCGCCGATTTCCGCCAGCGCCACGGCAGGCGGCTCAGGATAGCCACAAAATACTGGCGGCTGACGCAGCAGTTTTTTTCGCAAAAGCACGGCATCCAGGTCTATCGCATCGTCGAGAGCCTCGGCGCCACCGAAGGCGCGCCGGCGGCGGGTTTGGCCGATGTCGTCGTCGACATCACCACGTCAGGCTCGACGCTGCGCGCCAATCACCTGAAGATTTTGGCGGACGGCGTCATCCTGCGCTCGCAGGCCTGCCTGGTTGCATCGCGGAAGCCGCGTGCGGCGGCCGACGAGGCTGTCATGCGCGGCATCGCGGCGAAGATGGGTGCCTTCCCTCCCCCTTGAGGGGAGGGTGGACAGCCGCCGAAGGCGGATGGACGGGTGGGGTCGTTGCGGCAGTGCTCGACGCGAGACGACCCCACCCGCCTCGCTTCGCGAGGCACTCTGCCCTCAAGGGGGAGGCATTGCGCTCCAGTACCATCAACGGGATTTCCACCACCCCGGCAGGCTGATAGACTCGGGTCGCCTGCGGAGGAGACGGCGATGCCGATCAATCTCGACGAGTTGAAGAATGCCACCAGCCTGCGCGGCCGTCGCCCGCGCAATGGCGCCACGTTTGTCGCGCCGGTCGACGGCCGGGCGCATGTGTCGGGCGAGCGCACTGTGCCGCTGCTGCAGCAAACGATCCCGGCGCTGCTTTCGGACACCGTCAGCAAATACGGCACGCTCGATGCCGCCGTCTTCGTCGACCAGGACAAGCGCTTCACCTGGAGCGAACTTTTAGACACGGTGGACGCGCTGGCCGCAGGCTTCCTGGCGCTTGGCCTGGCAAAAGGCGACCGCGTCGGCATCTGGTCGCCCAACCGCTGGGAATGGCTGGTGACGCAGTTCGCCACCGCGCGCATCGGCCTGATCCTGGTCAACATCAACCCGGCCTACCGGCTGACCGAGCTGGATTATGCGCTGAACAAGGTCGATTGCCGAGCGCTGGTCACGGCCGTCAGATTCAAGAGCTCCGACTATCTCGGCATGATCGAGACGCTGGCGCCGGAGATCGCGACGGCGACACCGGGCGAGCTCAACGCGAAGAAATTGCCGGCGCTAAAAATCGTCATCCGCATGGGCGAGGAGAACTCGCCCGGCATGTTCAATTTCGCCGACGTGCTGGCGATGGGCGGGCGCGACGAGCATGATAGCCTCGACCGGATCTCCGAGGGGCTGAAACCCGGCGATGCCATCAACATCCAGTTCACCTCAGGCACGACAGGCGCGCCCAAGGGCGCGACGCTGACCCACAACAACATCGTCAACAACGGCAATTTCGTCACCTTGGCGATCAGGCTCACCGTCGAGGACCGGCTGTGCATCCCGGTGCCGCTCTATCACTGCTTCGGCATGTCGATGGGCACGATCGGCTGCGTCACCAAAGGCGCGACAATGGTTTTCCCGGGCGAGGGGTTTGATGCCGGCGCCACGCTGAGAGCGGTGGCGGGCGAGCGCTGCACCGGCCTTTACGGCGTGCCGACCATGTTCGTCGGCCTGCTCGACCATCCGGATTTCGACACCTTCGATCTCACCAGCCTGCGCACCGGCATCATGGCCGGCTCGCCGTGCCCGATCGAGGTGATGAAGAAGGTGGTGTCGCTGATGCACATGGCGGAGGTGACAATCGCCTATGGCATGACCGAGACCAGCCCGGTGTCGTTCCAGAGCAGCGTCGACGACCCGTTGGAAAAGCGCGTCTCGACCGTCGGCCGCGTCCATCCCCATGTCGAGGTCAAGGCAATCGATGCCGACGGCGCGACTGTTGCGGTCGGCGCGCCGGGCGAACTGTGCACACGCGGCTATTCGGTGATGAAGGGCTATTGGGACGACGAGGAAAAAACCCGCGAGGCGATCGATCCCGACGGGTGGATGCACACCGGCGACCTCGCCACCATCGACGCCGAGGGTTATTGCAACATCGTCGGCCGGGTCAAGGATATGGTCATCCGCGGCGGCGAGAACGTTTATCCGCGCGAGGTCGAGGAGTTCCTCTATCGCCATCCCAAGGTCAAGGAAGTGCAGGTGTTCGGCGTTCCCGACCCGAAATATGGCGAGGAGCTTTGCGCCTGGATTGTGCTCAAGCCGGGCCAGATCGCCACCGAGCAGGAGATCAAGGCCTTCTGCGCCGGGCAGATCGCCCATTACAAGATCCCGCGCCACATCCGCTTTCGCACCGAATTGCCAATGACGGTGACCGGCAAGCCGCAGAAGTTTTTGATGCGCGAGGCGATGGTTGACGAACTGGGGCTGGTGACGCCGAAGACCGCCTGAGCGGGCAACGGGCTCCCGTTCGTACTTACGCGTTTGAAGAACAGAGGCGTTGTCTCAATGTCGGGCGACAATGACCCGGTCGAACGCGGCCTCCCCGCTGAGATCTGCGACGACGGACCCGAGCCAGCACCAGTGACAGACCGCGATAAGATCGTACTGCTACCCGGGAAGTGTAGGTGTGTACTCACGCCTCGTCTTTCGCGCGGCGCGCCATTCCTCGAACCGTTGCAGGATGACGAAGAAGGACGGTACGAAGAGAACGGCGAGACAGGTCGAGGCGATCATGCCGGAAAAGACCGTGATGCCGATCGACTTGCGCGCGCTGGCCCCGGCGCCTGTCGCCAACACCAGCGGCGCGACACCAAGGATAAACGCGAAGGACGTCATCAGGATGGGCCGGAAGCGCGCTCGTGCCGCCTCGATCGCCGCTTCGACTATCGGTCTGCCGGCGGCGCGCAATTCGCGCGCGACCTCGACGATCAGGATGGCGTTCTTGGCGGATAGCGCGATCAGCAGGATCAGGCCAATCTGCACGTAGAGATTGTTGTCGATGCCGAGGCCGTTGAGAACCAGGACCGGACCCACCAGCGACAGCGGCGCGGCGAGCAAGATCGAGATCGGGGCCAGCCAGCTCTCATATTGGCCTGCCAGCACCAGATAGACCAAGAGCAGCGCCATGCCGAACACCAAATAGATCTGGCTGCCGACAAGCTTTTCCTGGAAGGACAGCGCCGTCCAGTCGAAGCCGGTGCCGGGCGGCAATGTGTCGGCCGCAACCCCTTCCATCAGTTTGATCGCGTCGCCCGACGAGAAGCCATGTGCCTGCACACCGATGATCGATGCCGAGGGATAGAGGTTATAGAGGCTGATCAGTGATGGGCCGACGCTTGGCGTGACTGTCAGCAATGTCCCGAGCGGGATCATGTCGCCGCTCTGGTTGCGCACGCTCAGGCGGGCGATATTCTCGGGCGTCAGGCGAAATTGCGCATCGCCCTGCACATAGATCTGGAACACCCGCCCGAACTTGTTGAACTGACTGACATAAGTCGAGCCCAGATAACCGGCGAGCGTCTGGAAGACCTGGTCCGTGGTCAGCCCCAGGGTTTGCACCTTCTCGCGGTCGATTTCGACCGTGTATTGCGGGACGTTGGCCCGGAACGGCGCCGATACGCGCTGGATACCTGACTGCGTCTGAGCGGTCCTGGTTATTGCCTCGACTGCTCCTTGCAGCTTGGCGAGGTCGAAACTGCCGTCACGCAGCTCGACCTGCATGGTGAAGCCGGCGGCGTTGCCGATGCCCTGGATCGGCGGTGGAGGCAGCACCAGTACAGTTCCGTCACCCATGTCGGACAGATTCTTGTTGAGCGTTGCGTAGAGCGAGGCAAGATCCTCGCCCTTGCCGCGCAAGCTCCAGTCCTTGAGGATGATGTAGGCAACGCCGGCGTTTGCCAGCGTCGAGTTATTGTCGAGTGCCGAGATGCCCGCGATGGTCACGACCTGATCGACGCCCGGCGTGGCCTTGGCGAGCTTCGAAACCTGTTGTAGCGTCTCCTGTGTACGGCCAAGTGCGGCGCCGTCGGGCAGTTGAACCGAAGCAAGCAGGTAGCCCTGGTCCTCGATCGGGATGAAGCCGGTGGCCACGCGCGATATGCCATAGCCTGCCGCCCCGATGATCAGCAGCGCGATGATGCCCATCACCGTGCTGTGACGCACCATGGCACCGATCAGGCCGGCATAACGGTTCTCCAGGCGCTGGTAGACCGCGTTGAAGCCGCGAAAGAAGACATTGCGCTGGTCCGGCGGCACCGGCCGCCTTAGCCATGTCGCACACTGCGTCGGTTTGAGCGTTGCCGCGTTGATGGCGCTGATTATGGCAGTTGCCGCAATCACCAGTGCGAATTGCGCATACATTTGCCCCGTGAGGCCGGGCAGGAACGCAGCCGGGAGGAACACCGCCATCAGCACCAAGGTGATGCCGATGATCGGCCCGAAGAGGGCGTTCATGGCGGCAATGGCCGCGTCGTGGCCCGACATGCCGCGCTCCATATTGTGAGTGGCGCCCTCGACCACGACGATGGCGTCGTCGACGACGATGCCGATGGCAAGCACGATGGCGAACAGGGTCGACAGGTTGACCGAAAAGCCGAGCGCGGCCATCGCCGCGAACGCCCCGATGATCGTCACCGGAACGGTCGTTGCCGGCACCAGCATCGCCCGCCAGTCCTGCAGGAAAAGCAGGATGACGATGAGCACCAGGACGGCGGCTTCGATCAGCGTCTTGTAGACCTCGTGGATCGCCTGGCTGACGAAAATCGTGGTGTTGAAGGGGATCGAGTATGCCAGGCCTTGCGGAAACTCGCGTGACAGGTCCTTCATCCTGGCCTCGACCTTGCCGGCCACATCGAGCGCATTGGCGCCCGGCGACAGGAAAACGGCCATGCCCGCAGCCGGCTGGCCGTCGAGATTGAAGAACTGCCCATAGGTCTGGGCGCCGAGCTCGACTCGGCCGACGTCGCGCACGCGCGTCATGTCGCCATTGGCGCCGGTCTTGACGATCACGGTGCCGAACTGGCCGGGATCGTCAAGGCGGCTGGACACTTCGATCGTGTACTGGAAGGACTGGCCGTCGGGCGCCGGCGGCGCGCCGACCTGGCCTGCGGTGACCTGCTCGCTCTGCTGCCCCAGCGCCTGGACGACGTCCTGCGTGGTAAGGCCGCGCGCCTGCATCTTCTCGGGATCAAGCCAGACACGCATGGAATACTGGCCGGCGCCGAACACATTGACATTGCCGACCCCCGGTATTCGGGAGAGCTCATCCTTGAGCCGGATGGTCGCGTAGTTGGCGAGATAAAGGCTGTCATATTCCCCGTTCGGTGAAGTCAGCGTGACGATCTCGAGGATCGAGGTCGACTTCTGCTGAACGGTGACGCCTTGCACCTGCACCGCTTGCGGCAGCGTCGCCAGGGCTGAGGACACACGGTTCTGCACACGCACTTGCGCCTGGTCGAGATCGGTGCCGATCGCGAACGTGACGGTGAGATTGTAGGTGCCATCCGATGCAGCATAGGACTGCATGTAGATCATGCCCTCGACGCCGTTAACCTGCTGCTCGATCGGCAACGCCACCGTGTCGATCACCGCACGCGCGCTCGCTCCCGGATAGCGCGTCGTCACCGAAACGGTAGGCGGCACCACGTCGGGATACTGCGCCACCGGCAGGGCAAAGAGCGAGATGACGCCTATGACGACCATGAGGATGGCGATTACGTTCGCCAGGACCGGCCGCTCGATGAAGAATTTGGAGATCATTGCGCTGCGCCGTCCGTGGCGACTGCTTCCAGTTTCTTTTCTTGCGGTTCGATCTTCTGGCCAGGGACTGCCGTCAACAGGCCGGAGACCAGGACGCGGTCGTCCGCCCCGATACCCTTGGTGATCACACGCAACGCGCCGACCAGTTGGCCGATCTCAACCGGACGCTGTTCGACCACGTCGTCCTTTCCGGCGACGAGCACGTAGCGACCCTTCTGGTCGCTACCGATCGCCCGGTCGGGAACGAGCAGCATGTCCGGCTCTACGCCCAACGGCACGCGCACACGCACGAAATAGCCAGGCAGCAGTTCCCGGCCTTCATTGGGGAGCACTGCGCGGACCGCTAGCGTGCCGGTGGCAGCGGTAACCTCTGGCGCGGCGTAGTCCAGCGTTCCCGCATGGGGATAACCCGTCTCGCTCTGCAAGCCGACCTCGACCGGTATTTTCTTGAGATCCTGCGCGGTCATTCCACGCTTCGCCATGGCGGTGCGAATGCGCAGCACATCCTGCTCCGAGATATTGAAATTGACGTAGATGGGTGCGGTCTGAACGATGGTCGCCAGGGTGGTGGCGCTGCCGGCGCCGACAAGCTGCCCCATCGATACCTGGCGGGAGGTGACGGTGCCCGCGAACGGCGCCTTGACCTCGGTGTAGCTCAGATTGAGTTGAGCCTGCTTGACGTCGACCGCGCTCTGCTTCTGCTTGGCGATGTCGACGTCTGCTGCCGCGGCGGCCTGGTCGGCGGTCGATTGCGAGATGATTTTCTGGGACAGCAGCTCCTGCTGCCGCTTTAGGTCAGCACCGGACTGCTTGGCGGCGGCATCGGATGAACCCTGCCCGGCCTCGGATTGCTCGAGCGCCAGCTGGTAGGAATCGGGCTCGATCAGGAACAGCCGGGCGCCGGCCTTGACCTCGTCGCCGTCCTTGTAATCGATTTCCTGGATGAAGCCCGAGACGCGCGCAACCAGGGGCGTCGTGTTCACCGCCGCGGCACTGCCGGTAGCCTCGAGATATGGGGTCACGCTCTGCTTCAATGGAAGCGCCACGTCGACCTTGGGCGGAGGGGGCGGTACGTATGTGTTTTCCTCGCTACAAGCGGACAATACTAGTGTCGCGGCGAACAAGCCTGCCGCCTGCGCAATTCTACCCGATAGTAAAAGCATTTCCCCCCTCTATATACTTCCCGGTGTATATCGCATTATATAAAAGTGAGCTAATCTACATGTTTGAGGGGAGTTTGTCATGCGGATTGCGTTGAGCGTGCTTTTCTTGGCAACTCAGATGGCAACCACCGTGGCGCTGGCGCAGACGGCGGCCGAGCGTGAGGCCTGCCAGGCAGATTACCAGAAGATCTGCGAGGGCGTGTTGCCGGGCGGCGGCCACATCATCAAATGCCTGGCCGATCACATGAGTGAGCTGACGCCCGAATGCCAAAAGGTCGTCAAGGCGAACACGCCTGGATAGCACCACTGTGCCTTTCCGAGCCGCAGGTGAACATGACGTGTCGGACTGGAG
Source organism: Mesorhizobium sp. WSM4806 (assembly GCF_055811635.1). Taxonomy (NCBI): domain Bacteria; kingdom Pseudomonadati; phylum Pseudomonadota; class Alphaproteobacteria; order Hyphomicrobiales; family Phyllobacteriaceae; genus Mesorhizobium; species Mesorhizobium sp. WSM4806. The sequence continues at coordinate 199,780 of NZ_JBVVQZ010000003.1, forward strand.
CGCCGGTGGGCGAGGTCTGCGGGTGCCGGATCGTGGCCCAGTCGTCTGGTCGGAAAGTTGGTCTGCTTTGTGGATTTTCCAGACATTCGCGACGCATTTCAGGGGCGGGCCTTCGCTTATCGTCCGGAACCCGTGCCAAAGCGACAGCGACATTAGGGTAAGCTGCTCTTTGCGTTCGCGCGGGCGAGACGGACACTTCCGGGGTGGAGAAAAGCGGTTGGCTACCTATTTCGGAAGAGAGCGGATGGGGAAACAAGGCCGAAATCTTGGCCTAAAGCGAAAGGAACCCGCAAATGGCAAAGAATACGATTTGCCTCTGGTACGATAAGGACGCCGAGGCTGCCGCCCGCTTCTACTCCGAGATCTTTCCCGACAGCGTGGTGAGTGCCGTGCACCGTGCACCCAGTGACTACCCGGCCGGCAAAGAGGGCGACGTGTTGACGGTCGAATTCACAGTCGCGGGCCTTCCTTGTATCGGCCTCAACGGAGGTCCCGAGTTCAAGCACAACGAAGCCTTCTCGTTCCAGATCGCCACCGACGATCAGGAGGAGACCGACCGCTATTGGAATGCCATCGTCGGCAATGGCGGCCAGGAGAGCGTGTGCGGCTGGTGCAAAGACAAATGGGGGATTTCCTGGCAAATCACGCCGCGCGTGCTGACTGACGCGATGGCGGCTGGCGGCGACGAGGCAAAGCGCGCGTTTGATGCCATGATGACTATGAAGAAAATCGACGTCGCCGCGATCGAGGCGGCGCGACGCGGTTGATGCTCAATCGCGTCTTGCTGCCAAATTGCTGCCAGAGTGTGTCAGCTCGCCACCCAGTGCGGCCGTCCAGCCGCCAGCTTTGCGTTGCGGCGACCATCAGTCACTTACCACTAAAAACGGTCTGATTTCCCGGTTCGAGTCTCAAGCGGGACCACTATCCTGCTACAGTGCGTCGCGTATGCTGCATCTTCGGTATCCCTTCGATGATTTGGCGAGCGCGAACCGTGCCACTCAAAACCCGACTGACCGAACGTTTTGCGATCAGGCATCCCATCCTCCTCGCTCCTATGGGCGTGATGGCAGGCGGACGGCTTGCAGCAGCGGTGTCGCATGCCGGCGGGCTCGGTTTGATCGGCGGCGGCTACGGCGACGAAGCCTGGCTGGACAAGGAGTTTGCCGCCGCAGTCAACGCCCGTGTCGGATGTGGGTTTATTACATGGTCGCTGGCAACCAGGCCGTATCTGCTCGACCGCGTGCTGGAGCGGCAACCCGCGGCGCTGATGCTTTCATTCGGCTCGCCAGCACCCTTCGCCGCGCATATCAGAGAAGCGCGAGTGCCTTTCATCTGCCAAGCCCAGTCGATGTTGCACGCCCGCGAGGCGCTCGACGTCGGCGCAGATGCAATTGTGGCGCAGGGCAATGAAGCCGGCGGCCCACAGCGGTCCCCGCTCGACCTTCACACTCGTTCCCGAGATTGCCGATCTTCTCGCGAAACAGGCGCCTCAGACGCTTCTCGTGGCGGCGGGTGGCGTTGGCGACGGTCGAGCGCTTGCCGCGGCATTGATGCTCGGCGCCGACGGCGTCCTGGTCGGCACGCGGTTCATGGCGACTGCAGAGTCCGCTGCGCCGCGCGGATTCCAGGAGGCTATCATCGCCGCCGATGGCGATGCGCCGATCAAGACCACAACTGTCGACATCGCCCGCAACTATCGTTGGCCGACAGACGAATTCGTCGCGCGCGTGCTGAGGACTCGATTTGTCGCCGCCTGGCATGGCCGCGAAGGTCAGCTGACTGAAGCGCCGACGCTGGCCATCCAGAGCAGCGACTATTGGGACGCCTTTTACGCTGGCGATGCCGAGAACACCGGCGTTTTGATGGGGGAAGTGGCCGGAGTGATCCGAAGCGTGGAGTCGGCTGGACGCGTGATCGACGACATGATCGGACAAGCCGAGCGTCTGCTCACGGACGGCCCGCGACGTATCGTCGATTGACTGCTCAGTTTCTCTTCTACTCTACCTGATTAATTGCACACCACCTCAGCCATTGCGCGGATGATCTTGCCACTTCGACGCATTCGTCGTGCCGCATCTTCTTGCGCCGCCAGACGAGGCAGATGGCGCTGCGGCATCGGTTCCTGGAGTGGGCACGATCTCCAGATCGCGCAATGGCGCTGGCTGGTCCTGCCGCTATTTCCGGGATGAGCGTGACGCCCGAGCCCATGCGCCACCATCTGCAGCAGCGTCGGGTCGCGGGCGATCAAAGCGACCTTCGCACACTCGTGCGAAGCGCACGCCCGATGCCAAGAAGCGCCGGTGATCACCGCTGTCTTTCCGCTTCAATCCGACTGTGCCAGGTCGGTGCTGGCAAGGCTAAACCGCCGGTCCTTCGAGCCCGCTTCTCTGGTGCGACTTCCACAGGTACCAGCCGAGGACGGTACCGAAGAAGAATGTGTGGGCAATGAACTGCACGACCGGGCTTGCTTGCAGGAACCAGGGGAATGCGATCGGCGCGATCACATAGAAATTGACGAGCCACAAGGCGAGTCCAAAGATGCTGCCGAGACCGATGAAGGCTGCTCGCCCTCGCAGCATTGCGGCAATCTCCCCGAACACGATCCCATAGGCGATGGCCAGGATCAAATGCACGACCACGCCGGCGATGCTGGCCGTCAAGAGCGGGTAGCCGGGATCGAGGGCTTCCGGTCCAAGCGCGATGGCGCCGATCATGCGCAGGGGCATGAAGAACGCTTCCGCCCCCATCATGAACGCACTCGCCGCCATTTCGAACGCCGCAAAGACGATGCCTGCGACAATACCCGCGACGGCCCCCTGCTGGAGTCCCCATCGGATGTCACGTGGCGTCACCGGCGTATGGATATAATCACGGTAAGCCATAACACTGCTCCCTGTTCTGGACGCAGATTCCTCCGCAAAATCAATGCCGGGAACGCGTCTGCGGTTCCGGGCGTCCGGTACAATTCACGAGGATTTGATTGAATTGATGTTTCTCAGGCCGAGCGGACGGTTCGGCTCATTGCCCGCATCGAAGCTGCAGCCTTGCAGCTTTCCCGCGACCGCCCAAAGCCCGGCTGTTACCTCGCGCGAGACCTCAACTGGCTCCATAGATCGTAGCCCGCAAGGAGGACGCCAATGCCGACCGCAACGCCTAGATCGGGATGCGGGACGAACCGGATTACGACGCCAAAAAACGCCAGAAAGACAACAAACGCCAAGACGGCCAGGAAGCGGCTCAAATTCATCTATTGTCCTCCACTCGCCGCGGCATCGCGCCTCAGCCCCCGTAGATCAGGTTGGGCAGCCCGTACACGATCTGCGGGAAGACGTAGATGATGACCATGCACAGGATAACGATCAGCATATAGGGCATCATTCCGCGGAAAATATCCGAAAGCTGAACATGCGGCGGCGAAATGCCCTTGAGGTAGTAGGCCGACATCGCCATGGGCGGCGACAAAAAGGCCGTCTGAAGGTTGACTGCGACGAGCACGCCGAAAAACAGCGGATCGATCTCGAAATGCGCCAATAGCGGCAGGAAGATCGGAACGAAGATCACGATAATCTCCGTCCATTCCAGCGGCCAGCCCAGGATGAAGATGATGATCTGGGCGACGATCAAAAACATCAGCGGCGACATGTCGAGGCCGGTGACGAAATCGCTGATCAGTTGCTGGCCTCCCAGATAGGCAAAGACCGAGGCGAAGGTCGCGGAGCCGACGAACAGCCAGCACACCATCGCGGTCGTTCGCGCCGTCAAATAGACGGACTCCTTCAGGCGTTGCCACGTCAGCGCCCGGTAGGCGGCGGCCAGCACGACGCCGCCGAGCGCGCCGATGGCGGCAGCCTCCGAAGGCGTGGCAAGGCCGAACAGGATAGCGCCGAGCACCGCAAGGATCAGGACCGCCAGAGGGACGAAGGAGGTCAGCAGCATCCAGCTGATTTGCAGGACCGAATAGTGGCCTACCTCGTCTCGGGTCGGCTTCGGCGCCAGCTGCGGCTGCAGCACCGCCTTCGCCACCACATAGATCAGATAAAGGCCGGCAAGCAGCAGTCCCGGAAGCAGGGCTGCCGCATACATGCGGACCACCGACACACCCGCCGTCGCGCCATAGACGATGAGCAGAATCGACGGCGGAATGAGGATGCCGAGGGTTCCGCCGGCGCAGATCACTCCCGAGGCATAGCTGACGTCGTAACGCGCCTTCAGCATGGCGGGAAACGCCAGCAGACCCATCAGTGTCACGACCGCGCCGACAATGCCTGTGGCCGTTGCGAAAAGGGTGCAGGTGATGAGGGCGGCGACCGCCATGGAGCCGGGAACGCGCCGGGTGGCGATATAGAGGGTGCCGAAAAGACGCTCGATGATATTGGACCGCTCGACGATGTAGCCCATGAACAGGAAAAGCGGGATGGCGGTCAGCACGTCGTTCGAGATCACAGAATAGGTCTGATTCACGAACAGATCGAAAATGCGGTTGTTGAAGAAGCCGCCGATCCAATGCTCCGTAAGCGTCCAGCCGTCGGCGCCATCCTCAACCGCCCGTTCGTAGGCGCGCCACATCCGTCCCGGATTTAAATAAGCGTAGTAGCCAAAGGCGACCCCGAGCGCCATCAAAGTGAACGCAACCGGGAAGCCAAGGAAGATCGCCAGAAGCAGAATGAGCAGCATCGCGACGGCGACCTGAGGATCGCTCATCTGTCTTCTCCGTCGCGGTCGGGTTGATTGTCGGGATGGAGGAACGGGAGGTCGACTGCCTCCGAACCGTGATGCAGAACATCGAGCGTCTTGGCTTCCATCAGCACCTTCTCGGTCTCTTCCACGTCTTCAGCCGCGCGCGGCCATGTTCCGGTTCGCAGACAGACGACGCAGCGGAACACCTGAGCAATCCCCTGCACGAAGAGCAGGATGCCTGCCGCCACGATGACGGCCTTGAACTGAAAGATCGGAATCCCGGCCGGGCTGTTCGAGCTTACTTCGAGATAGCGAAAGCTGCGTGCGGCATACTTCCAGCCGGCCAGAATCAGCGCCGTGACGCCTGGGAAGAAGAAAATGAAGTAGAGGACAAGTTCGACCGCCGCTTGCACGCGCGGCCGCCACAGCCGGTAGATGAAATCGCCGCGCACATGCCCGTCTCGCGACAAGGTGTAAGCGCCGGCCATCATGAACATGGTGCCGTAGAGCATGTAGCTGAGGTCGAATGCCCACGCAGTCGGCGCGCTGAACAGGTATCGCACGACGACCTCATAGCTCACGCCGAGCGTCATAACGACGACGCTCCAGGCGAACACCTTTCCAAACCATGCCGAAAGTTCATCGGCGAACGCAATGTAACGGAGCATTTACTGGGTTCCGTCAGATACAATCCGGCGGTCCGCAAAACCGCCGGATTTGCCGAAGCGGAGACGCGAATTAGAGCTTCAGCTTGCCGGGGAAGTAATGTTCGTATGCCAGTGTCAGGTCGGCTGAATTCATAAGCTCGTAGTAGACGACGCGTTCGACCCATTGGCGCTGGCTATCGAGCACCCGCTTCATGAACGCATCCGCCTCCAGCGTCGGGATGATCTTGTCCCAGGCCTGGAGTTGTGCGTCGAGAATCTCCTTGGAGGTGCGGTGCACGGTGACACCGTGCTCGGTCTGCAGTTTCTGCAGGTCGGCCGAATAGTTGTCGAGGGCGACTGCAGTGGTCGCGGTGCTGGCCGCCTCGACGCCATATTCGAGAATGGCCTTCAAATCGTCGTCGAGGTCGTCGAATACGTCCTTGTTGAACAGGAATTCGAATGACTCGCTAGCCTGATGATAGGACGACAAGATATAGTTCTTGGCGACGTCCTGCGAACCGAAGCGAAGGTCGGATGACGGATTGTTGAATTCGAAGGCGTCGATAACCCCGCGCTCCATGGCCGGCACGATTTCACCGCCGGGCAACTGCGCCACGCTGAGGCCGAGGTTCTGCATGAGATCTGCGGCAAGACCCACCGTCCGATACTTGAATCCCTGCAGTTCGGCGGGGGTCGTGACAGGATTCTTGAACCAGCCGAACGGCTGCGCCGGCATCGGGAAGCCATAGAAGCCGACCACGTTGAGGCCCATGATGTCCTGCGTCAGCTCGCGGTAGAGATCCTTGCCGCCGCCCTGGTGGAACCAGGCAAGCATGGTGGTGGCGCTGCCGCCGAACACAGGGCCAGTTCCGAAAAGCGACGCGGCCTTGTGCTTGCCGTACCAATAGACGGGGACGGTGTGCGCAGCGTCGATGACGCCGTCATTGACGCCATCCAGCACCTGGAACGCGCCGACGACCGCACCCGCGGGCAGGAGCTCGAACTTCAGCCGGCCGCCCGACATCTTTTCGACGCGCTCTATGTATAGCCGCGCGAAATCCATCCAGATGTCGGAAGCAGGCCAGGAGGTCTGCATCTTGATGGTCACCGGCGCCTGCGCCAGTACGGCCGGGGCCGAGAGCGTCGTCGCTGCAGCCGCACCGGCGGTGATGGCGGTGGACTTTTCCAGGAACCCGCGACGCGAGATTTTATTGTCGGACATTTACTCCTCCCATTGTTGTAAACGCTTCTGCCACAACCAGAATATGCGAACTCGCCCCTTGCGCAACCAGTTTCGCTGCCGGTGACATCGGGGCATCGGGCGCTCGGTCGGGCACAAGCGCCAATATGTTTCCGCATTCGACGATTTTTTAGTCGGCGCTTATCCTTGTTCTGGCCTCCATAACGAATGTAGGACTGCTGCGCGGCATGCCAAGGCGGTCGGACCCTCTGGCCAACGTCCCCACCCTCACGCAGCCAGCACCTCCTCGTCCAGCCCGCGGATGATCTTGGCCAGTTCGACGCATTCGTCATGCCGGACCTTGTTGCGCCGCCAGGCGAGGCAGATCGTGCGCTGCGGCATCGGCTCCTGGAACGGCACGATCTTCAAATCGCGCATGGCGCTGGCCGGCCCTGCCGCCATTTCCGGGATAAGCGTGACGCCGAGCCCGTGCGCCACCATCTGCAGCAGCGTCGTCAGGCTCGTCGCGCCATAGCTCGCCATTGCCACCGGCCGCACGCTGCCGCAGACGGCAAGCGCCTGTTCGCGCAGGCAGTGGCCTTCCTCCAGCAGCATCAGCCTTTCCAACGCCGGGCTTTCCGGCGGCACTGGCGGCGAGGCGAATGCGGGATCGCCGGCCGGCACGGCAAGGAAGAACCGGTCGGAGAAAAGCGGCTCGGTGATCAGTCCGGGCTGATCGAGGGGAAGGGCCGCAATGAAGGCGTCGAGCTTTCCCAGGGCGGTGTCCTCGACCAGCGAGGCGGTCACCGCTTCACGCAATTCGAGCTGCAAGGCCGGGAAATGCCGTTTTAGTTCCGGCAGCACATGCGGCAGCAGATAGGGCGCCACCGTCGGGATGATGCCGAGCCGGAAGCGCCCTTCCATGGCGGGGCGGCCACGCCGGGCCGTGGTCTCGATTTCGCGGATGTCGGCAAGAATGCGCTCGATACGTGGCAGCATGGCCAGTGCCTCGTCGGTCATCCGAACCGATTTGCCGCCGCGCTCGAACAGCCGGCAATTCAGCCGCAGCTCCATCTCCGCGATCTGCGACGACAGCGCCGGCTGGCTGACGCCGGCCAGTTTCGCGGCGCGGCCGAAATGCAGCGTCTGTGCCAGTGCTTCGAAATATTGCATCTGCCGGACGGTGAGACCAATCATAAGGAAAATCTATCGCAACAAACTGGAAAGGCAATTTGTTTTTATCGGCAATGCGGCCTAGTCTGGAACCGTTCCAGAGTGGCGTGGCTCAGGGCCCGTCCGGAAAATCATCAAATCCCCGGAAGATCGACAATCCCGGAAAACGACAAATCCCGGAAAATTCAGAAATTGGAGAGAACGATGGACGCAAAGACCGATGACACCAGCGCCGGAAAATGCCCGGTCGTGCACACAACTATCGCCAGGGCCAACCGTGACTGGTGGCCGAACCAGCTGAATGTGCAGGTACTTCACCAGCAGTCCGCACTGTCCGATCCGATGGGCGAGGCATTCGATTACGCCAAGGAGTTCAAAAGTCTCGACCTGAACGCCGTGATCAAGGACTTGCATGCCTTGATGACGGACTCGCAGGAGTGGTGGCCGGCCGACTTTGGCCATTACGGGCCGCTGTTCATCCGCATGGCCTGGCACAGCGCCGGCACCTACCGCATCGGCGACGGCCGTGGCGGCGCCGGAGCCGGCCAGCAGCGCTTCGCGCCGCTCAACAGCTGGCCGGACAACGTCAATCTCGACAAGGCTCGCCGGCTGCTGTGGCCGATCAAGCAGAAATACGGCCGCAAGATCTCCTGGGCCGACCTGATGATTCTCACCGGCAACGTCGCCCTGGAATCGATGGGCTTCAAGACCTTCGGTTTTGCCGGCGGGCGCGCCGATGTCTGGGAGCCCGAACAGGACATCTACTGGGGCCCTGAAGGCAAGTGGCTGGCCGACGAGCGCTACAGCGGCGAACGCGATCTCCAGAACCCTCTTGCCGCCGTGCAGATGGGTCTGATCTACGTCAACCCGGAAGGGCCGAACGGCAATCCGGACCCGTTGGCCGCGGCGCGCGATATCCGCGAGACCTTTGCGCGCATGGCCATGAACGATGAGGAGACCGTCGCGCTCATCGCCGGCGGCCACACCTTCGGCAAGACCCACGGCGCCGGCGATGCGACGCTGGTTGGCCCCGAGCCGGAAGCAGCCGGCATCGAAGAGCAGGGCCTCGGCTGGGCGAGCACGTTTGGCACCGGCAAAGGCGGTGACGCGATCGGCAGCGGCCTGGAAGTGACGTGGACGACGACGCCGACGAAATGGGGCAACAACTTCTTCGACAATTTGTTCGGCTTCGAATGGGAGTTGATCAAGAGCCCGGCCGGCGCGCACCAGTGGACGCCGAAGGGCGGCGCCGGCGCCGGCACTGTGCCCGATGCCCACAACCCGGCAAAGCGTCACGCGCCTTCGATGCTGACCACCGACCTCGCTCTGCGGTTCGATCCTGCCTACGAAAAGATCTCGCGGCGCTTCCATCAGAATCCGGACCAGTTCGCCGATGCCTTCGCCCGCGCATGGTACAAGCTGACCCACCGCGACATGGGCCCGCTCGTGCGCTATCTCGGCCCGCTCGTGCCCAAGGAAGAGCTGCCGTGGCAGGATCCTATCCCTGCCGTCGATCATGTGCTGGTCGATGAGCTGGACGTGGCCGCCCTGAAGTCAAAAATCCTCGCCTCCGGCCTTTCGGTGCCGCAGCTGGTCTCGACGGCCTGGGCGTCCGCCTCGACCTTCCGTGGTTCCGACAAGCGCGGTGGCGCCAACGGCGCGCGCATTCGCCTGGCGCCGCAGAAGGACTGGGACGTCAACCAGCCGGCTCAGCTGGCGAAGGTGCTGGAGAAGCTCGAAGCGATCCGCAAGGAGTTCAATGCTTCGCAGTCCGGCGACAAGAAAGTCTCGCTTGCCGACCTGATCGTCATTGGCGGCGGCGCCGCAATCGAAAAGGCCGCGAAGGACGCCGGCAACGAGGTGAAGGTTCCGTTCACGCCGGCTCGCATGGATGCCTCCCAGGAGCAGACCGACGTCGACTCCTTCGCCCCGCTCGAACCGACCGCCGACGGTTTCCGCAACTATCTCAGCGGCCCGCAGCGTTTGTCGCCCGAGGAGGCGCTGGTCGACCGGGCGCAATTGCTGACGCTGACGGCGCCGGAGATGGCAGTCCTCGTCGGCGGCCTGCGCGTGCTCGGCGCAAATGCCGAGCAGTCAACGCACGGCGTCTTCACCAAGCGGCCTGAGACGCTGACCAACGACTTCTTCGTCAACCTGCTCGACATGGGAACGGTGTGGAAGTCGACATCGGAGGCCAAGGAATTGTTCGAAGGACGCGATCGGACGACAGGCGAGCTCAAGTGGAGCGGCACCCGCGTTGACCTCATCTTCGGTTCGCATGCCCAGCTGCGCGCGTTGGCGGAAGTCTATGCGACCGCGGACGCGGAGGAGAAATTTGCCAACGACTTCGTGGCGGCGTGGAACAAGGTGATGAACGCCGATCGCTTCGAACTTGCCTGATCGGCCAAGGCCCGGAGCGGGTAGCGTCCCGCCTGGATAAGTTTTTCGAACCTCAAACAAAAAGGCGCGGGCCGGGTCCCGCGCCTTTTTGTCAGACCAAAGCCTGTCAGTCCTTCTCGAAGATACGGGTCTTGGCGACCACGCCGGCGATGGCGCCGCCGATCAGCGGTGCGACGATGAACAGCCAGAGCTGGCCGATCGCCGCACCTCCCGAAAACAGCGCCGGGCCGATCGAGCGGGCCGGATTGAGCGATGTGCCGGTCACCGGAATGATGGCGAAGTGCAGTCCTGCCAGCGTCAGGCCGATGACGAGGCCGGCAAAGGCCGTCGCGTGGCTGCCGCTGGTGACGCCGAGGATGACCGTGACAAAGGTGAAGGTTCCGATCAGTTCCCACAGGAACGCCGAGCTGAGACCCCACTTCGTCGCATCCCAGCCATTGGCGCCGAAGCCGCCGGTATGGCCGCCGACCTGCCCGGAGACGATGATCCACAGCGCCAGCGACGCAATGATGGCGCCGATGACCTGCGCGATCCAGTAGGGGATGACGTTCTTGGCCTCCATTCGGCCGGCGAGGAACACGCCGAGCGTCACCGCCGGGTTGAGATGTGCACCCGAGATCGGGCCGATCGCATAAGCCGCCGCGATCAGGCCGATGCCGAATGCCAGACCGATGCCTTCCTGGCCGAGCGGCAGCGCGCCGCCGAAGCCGCCCGTCACCACCGAAGCCGTGCCGATGAACACCAGTAGAAATGTGCCTAGAACTTCCGCCAGGTAAGTCTTCATTGCCCTCTCCACGTAATTTCCCGCCGATCCGCTTGGAGTTCTTGGCGAATCACGCAGCGGAAGACTATCGCAACTTCAAAAGTTTAAAAGCATAGCAATGCGAGGGTCGCTGATATCAAGAGAGCTGGGTTTGATCTGGTGTTCTCACGGGGAGAGGGTAAGGGTGAGGGGCAGCGCAAACTTGAAGCGACTGCCCTCTGCCTCCAGGACTCTCCCCCGCTTGTGCGCGCCGGTCGCGCGCTTTAGAGCAGGACCCCGGAATTGATTTGCTGAGTAACGGAATCACAAGATGCGACTGGGCGGACGGCTGGCAGCAGCCATCGAAGTGCTGGAGGATATCGGCCGGCGGCACCGGCCGGTCGCCGATGCACTGAAGGATTGGGGGCTGTCGCACCGCTTCGCCGGCGGCGGCGATCGCGCCGCGATCGGCAACATCGTCTACGACGCGCTGCGGCGAAAGCGCTCGGCCGGCTGGCTGTTGGGCGAAGATACGCCGCGCGCCATCGGTTTTGGCGCGCTGCTGCTCGAATGGAACCAGACGGCGCAGTCGTTGAACGAAGCGCTCGACGGTGACAAGTTTGCGCCGCCGCTGTTGAACGACGATGAACTGAAGGCCATCGCTGACCGCCGGCTCGACGATGCGCCGCCGGCGGTGCGCGCCGATATTCCGGATTGGTGCGAACCGCTTTTCGAGCAGGCCTTCGGCGCCTGCTGGGTCGATGAAGGTGCGGCGCTGGCGACCCGCCCGCCGCTCGACCTCAGGGTCAACACGCTGAAGGCCGATCGCAACAAGGTGCTCGCCGAACTGGCCGAGACCAGCGCCAAGGCTGCACGAATTGCGCCGCACGGCATCCGCATTCCGCCGATCGCGAGCGACGGCAGGCACCCGAACGTGCAGGCCGAACCGGCCTTCCAGAAAGGCTGGTTCGAGGTCCAGGACGAAGGCTCGCAGATTGCCGCCACGCTGGCTGGCGCCGAGGCCGGGATGCAGGTTCTCGACTTCTGTGCCGGAGCCGGCGGCAAGACGCTGGCCCTGTCGGCGGCGATGGACAATCGCGGCCAGGTTTTTGCCCATGATTCCGAAAAAGCGCGGCTGGCGCCGATTTTCGACCGTATCCGCCGCTCGGAAAACCGCAACGTGCAAATCGTCACCAAGCCGACGGAACTAAGCCCCCTCGCGGGCCACATGGACATCGTCGTGGTCGACGCGCCCTGCACCGGGAGCGGCACCTGGCGGCGCCGGCCCGATGCCAAATGGCGGCTGACGCAGAAGCAGCTCGATGCGCGCAAGGGCGAGCAATCGGCGATCCTCGATGTCGCCAAAACCTTCGTCAAACCGGGCGGGCTGCTGGTCTACATCACCTGCTCGGTGTTCGACGAGGAGAATGGCGAGCAGGTCGCTGCCTTCAGGGATCGTAACAGCGGCTTTGTCCCGGTCGATCACCGCCAGCTCTGGGACAGCCGTTTTCCGGGCCACGAGGCGGCAGCGCGTATCGGAGCAGGCGGCATTTCGCTGTCGCCGGCGTTGAGCGGTACCGATGGGTTTTATGTCTGCGCACTGCGCAAGGATGGCTGAACCTTGCCGGCGGGCTGATTGCTGCAGTGCAGCAATAGCGATTGCCTGCCGCTCATACCTCTGCAATAAGCTTTTCTGACAGGAGCGTGACAAGCTATGGCAGCAGAGATCGTGCCCGCCCCCAATTATGAGGATCGTGTCAGGACGTCCTTCGCGCGCCAGAACGCCATGATGACGATCGGCGCCGAGCTGACGTTGGTGACGCCGGGCATCATCGAGATCGAGATGCCCTATTCGGCGGCGCTGACTCAGCAGCATGGCTTCCTCCATGCCGGCGTCATTTCGACGGCCCTGGACTCGGCCTGCGGCTATGCCGCGTTCTCGCTGATGCCGGAAAGCTCCAGTGTGCTGACCATCGAGTTCAAGGTCAATCTGCTGGCGCCGGGCCGGGGCGAGCGTTTTCTGTTCCGCGGCTCGGTGACCAAGCCCGGCCGCACCATCATCGTTGCCGACGGCCAGGCCTATGCCTTCGCCGTCGACGGCGAGGCCAAGCTGATCGCCACCATGACTGGAACGATGATGACGGTGGTCGGTCGCGATGGCATCGAAGGCTGATCCGATGCGCAAGGCCGTCAGAATTGCCGGCAGGGGCGTCCTCTTCGTGATGGCGGCGCAGGCCGAATACGGGCCGCATCTGCAGCGGCTGTTCACGCCTGTCATGACAGGGGTGGGGCCGGTCGAAGCGGGTGTCAGGCTGGGCGCGGAACTGTCATGGCTCAAATCTGAAAAGGCGCTGCCGGATCTCGTCGTGTCGCTCGGCTCGGCCGGCAGCCGGACACTGGAACAGACGGAGATCTACCAGGCCGTTTCGGTCGCCTACCGCGACATCGACGCCTCGCCTTTGGGCTTCGAGAAGGGCGCGACGCCGTTTCTCGACCTGCCGGTGTCGGTGCCGCTGCCGTTCAGGATTCCAGGCATAAGTGAGGCGACGCTGTCGACCGGCGCGGCGATCATTTCCGGCAGCGCCTATGATGCGATTGGCGAGGACATGGTCGATATGGAGACCTTCGCCTGCCTGCGAGCCTGCCAACTGTTCGGCGTGCCGCTCGTCGGCCTGCGCGGCATTTCCGACGGGGCTGCCGATCTCAGGCATGTCGGCGACTGGAAGGAGTATCTCCATGTCATCGACGAGAAGCTGGCGGACGCGGTGACGCGGCTGGAACAGGCGATCGGCTCCGATGCGCTGCAGTTTGGACCATCGCATGACGCGGAAACGGAGTGAGGGAGACGCCTTCGCAACCCATTGCGCCGACTCGTTTCTTTCTCTAAACGCTCGCCATGAAGATAGCCAATCGTCCCGACACCGTCCTGCCCGACACCGTCCTGCCCGACACCGTCCTGATTGTCGATTTCGGCAGCCAGTTCACGCAGCTCATCGCCAGGCGCATCCGAGAGGCCGGCGTCTTTTCCGAGATCGTGCCGTTCCAGTCGGCCGAAGCGGCGTTCAGGCGCATCAATCCGAAGGCGGTGATCCTCTCCGGCGGCCCGGCCTCGACCGGCGACATCGGCAGCCCGCGCGCGCCGCAGATTGTCTTCGACGCGGGCGTGCCGGTGCTCGGCATCTGCTATGGCCAGATGGCCATGTGCGTGCAGATGGGCGGCGTCGCCGAAAGCTCCGACCATCGCGAATTCGGCCGTGCCTTCGTCGAGATCCAGAAGGACAGCCCGCTGTTCGAGGGCCTGTGGGCGCCCGGCCAGCGCCACCAGGTGTGGATGAGCCATGGCGACCGCGTCATCTCGCTGCCCAAGGGATTCGAGGTGTTCGGCAAATCGGAAGGCTCGCCCTTCGCCATCTTCGGCAATGTCGAGCGCAAGATGTACGGCATCATGTTCCACCCCGAAGTGGTGCACACGCCGGACGGCGCCCGGCTGCTGCAAAACTTCGTCCACAAGATCGCCGGCATCGAAGGCGACTGGACGATGCGCGCCTACCGCGAGCACGCGGTCGAGACGATCCGCAAGCAAGTCGGCAAGGGCAAGGTCATCTGCGCGCTTTCGGGCGGCGTCGATTCCTCGGTCGCAGCACTGCTGATCCACGAGGCGGTCGGCGACCAGCTCACCTGCATCCTTGTCGACCACGGGCTGATGCGCAAGGACGAGGCATCAGGCGTGGTCGAGATGTTTCGCCAGCACTACAATCTGCCGCTCATCCTGGTCGACGCCTCGGACCGCTTTATCGGCGCGCTCGAGGGCGAGTCGGATCCGGAAAAGAAGCGCAAGACCATTGGCCGGCTGTTCATCGAGGTGTTCGAGGAAGAGGCCGAGAAACTCGGCGGCGCCGATTTCCTGGCGCAGGGCACGCTCTATCCCGACGTCATCGAAAGCGTCTCCTTCACCGGCGGCCCGTCGGTGACGATCAAGTCGCACCACAATGTCGGCGGCCTGCCCGAGCGCATGAACATGCAACTGGTCGAGCCGCTGCGCGAACTGTTCAAGGACGAGGTTAGGGTGCTCGGCAAGGAGCTCGGCCTGCCCGACAGCTTCGTCGGCCGGCACCCGTTTCCCGGACCCGGTCTTGCCATCCGCTGCCCGGGCGGCATCACCCGCGAAAAGCTGGAGATCCTGCGCGAGGCCGATGCCATCTATCTCGACGAAATCCGCAAGGCCGGCCTCTATGACGCCATCTGGCAGGCCTTCGCCGTGCTGCTGCCGGTGCAGACCGTCGGCGTCATGGGCGACGGCCGCACCTATGAATTCGTCTGCGCGCTGCGCGCCGTCACCTCGGTCGACGGCATGACGGCGGATTTCTACCACTACGATATGGCGTTCCTCGGCGCCGCCGCCACCCGCATCATCAACGAGGTGCGCGGCATCAACCGCGTCGTCTACGACGTGACGAGCAAGCCGCCGGGCACAATCGAGTGGGAATAAAGCTCGGTCGTTCGCCAGCATTCGGTGGCTATCGGCGGCATACAGTTGACTCATTGAATTTAAATAGCTTTCCTCTCTTTGCCTATCGCTGACTATCGCCCACAAGCGGAATCATTTGGCGGTAAGCCTGACGGCATCCCTTCTCCCATCATCCTCCCTTGAAGCTAGTACCGTCACGACCTCGCTTCCTAGTACGTTAGCTAATCTCTAGGTAAGCCATTGAATTTTTGACGATATGGTTGGGACTTGACGGTAAAATCGATGACGGTAAAATCTGGCGCTGGATATGTGGAAACGCGCTTAGATTGTCCTCGCCATGCTCACTGACATTGCACTTAAGAAGCTGAAACCAAAAGACAAAATATACAAGGTCGCTGATCGTGACGGTATGTACGCCACGGTGTCCCCCGCAGGGCAGATCTCGTTCCGATACGACTACCGAATGAATGGTCGGCGAGAGACAGTCACGCTGGGCCGCTATGGTGAGGGTGGCATCTCGCTAGCAGAGGCGCGCGACCGCTGCATTGCCGCTCGAAAAATGGTGGCAGCCGGACAATCGCCGGCGCATGAAAAGCAGCGTGAAAAGCGGCGCCTGTCTGCAATGGCCACCTTCGGCGATGCCGGCGGGGGCTGGTTTAAGGAGGCCAAGATGGCGGATAGCACGCGCTCAATGCGCAAAGCCATCTTCGATCGAGACATCTTGCCGATTTGGGACAAAAGACTCCTCACGGAAATAACAGCTGACGACTTGCGGGCGCTCTGCGCTAAGGTGCGCGACCGCGGCGCGCCGGCAACAGCCATTCATGTCCGGGATATTGTTAAGCAGATCTATGGTCATGCCATTCTGCACGGCGCGAAGATTCCCAATCCAGCGGACGAGGTAGGACCGGCCTCGATTGCCACGTTTGAGGCAAAAGACCGAGCATTGTCCCCCGCAGAAATCCGAATCATGCTGAACGAGTTGGAAAATGTGCCAACGTTGCCGACGATACGGCTCGGCCTAAAGCTGATCCTGCTCACGATGGTTCGGAAGGGTGAACTGCTGGACGCGACGTGGGACGAGGTCGATTTTGAGAATGCTGTTTGGAGCATTCCCAAAGAGCGAATGAAACGGAAAAAGCCGCATAACGTCTACCTGTCCCGCCAATCCCTCGATATCCTGATTGCGCTCAAGACATGCGCAGCGAACTCGCGATACGTGCTGCCATCTCGCTATGACGCCGACGAACCCATGTCGCGCGCCACCTTCAATCGGGTCACCATGGCCATTGTCGACCGCGCAAATAAACAAGAATTGCCGCTTGCGCCCTTTACAGTGCACGACCTACGGCGGACCGGCTCGACACTCCTGAACGAGATCGGATTCAATCGCGACTGGATCGAAAAATGCCTTGCCCACGAAGACAGCCGTACCTCTCGCGGTGTTTATAACAAGGCTGAATATGAGCCGCATCGTCGTCATATGCTGCAGGAATGGGCGGACATGGTTGAGGCATGGGCGGTGGGCAAGAAGCACACGCCCGTACTCCAGCCGGCTGCCGGGGCGGCGATCATCCTCGATCCGATTTGACAGGTCTCGTCTTCCGCGACCGCACGTCTGGACCTGGGGCAATTTCAATCGCGCCGGCAGACGATGCGTTTCGCCTTGCCTGAACCCAGGCTTCGACCTCCGCCAGATCCCAAACAACACAGCGGGGGGTCAGATTGAAGCGTCGTGGGAACTCACCACGCTGTTCCATCTCATAAATGGTCGTGTCCGATAAGGGGACGATTTCTCGCAATTGTGACCGGCGGACAGTTCGCACGACTTGTCGCGCCTGAATGTGCGGCAAGACGGGGAGGGACCGGTCTTCCGGTATGCTTCGGCAGCTTTCGGGTTGAAAAGGCTTCTGCCATTTGACCATGTGTATGACCGGGAAGACTCCTTGGGAGCGAATGATCGCGTGTCTGCCCCAATTCCGATATAGCTCTCAATTACGACCACATCGTCGTCTTTGACCAGCAGGCGGACCTCATGGGGTTGTTCGGATGCGAAACATCCGCCAAGGACCGCGTCCGACCAAAAAAGAGTCGCGGGAACGGATGGCCGTATTGCGCCCAATTTTTCGCCGTGCGCAGGTCCGTCTGCATCTCCCAGAAACTGTCGGTCCGCTCTTCAGCCCGCTACATCCAGACTGCGGTGGAAAGCGGTCGTCCCGGTGACCATTGGCTAGCGGCAGCTAGGCGCCCCCTTGGTTCCATTACCTCACTGTCCGGAAGCAGGCGTTTAACAGCTGTCCCTTGACGGCCATTTCTGCCCCCGCGTGACCGCAGGCTATGAGCGCGGCGGCCCCCCGTCGACTGAGCCTATCACTACCGCCGCGTAAGTGATCGACGCCGCGCGCTGACAGGTCCCCTTCGGCCCGGCCAACCTAGTTCGTGAATGTCTTGGTGTCAGTCAGCGCGGAGCGCTGATCATTCGTATGCGCGGACTGGGCAGATGGTGGGAACCGTCGGATATAGGCCAATCTGAAAGCCAGAAGCGAAAGTCACTCAAGCGGATAATGCACATCGACTTGCTAGGCACATTCGTCGCCAAGTTGTACCGTGGCAAAACGCGGGGTAGCTTGGGGACATCGTTATCTATGGCCGGACTAGCATTTGAGATTCTAGTTGACGACACGCTTGCCGAGGTCACCTCGGTCTCCCAACTCACCGGCCTGGTTAATAAACGTGTGCTGAGTTTGATAAACGACTTTGAAGATGCGGAATGGCGCTACCCCAAGTTTCAAAGTTATTTGTGGGATAACATCGCCCAGACCGCTCTGTCGGAGAAAGAGCGATCAGCTCTTGTCGACCAAAGTCATAGCAGCCTCATCGCCGCCGCCCAGAATCTCAGACTCACGGACGATGATGAGATCGGACTGGGCAGCGAGATCGCCGAGGTTTTCCTATACGGTTTGATGCGGCATCGCTTCGGCGCGCTGCCGGTCGTCCCGAAGATCTTCTACAAGCAGAATGTTCAAGACAACGCCAAGGGCGCGGACAGCGTTCATATAGTCGTCGACGGCGACGATTTTACGCTGTGGTTCGGAGAGGCAAAATTCTACAATTCGATTGCCGACGCCCGTCTCGATTCAGTCGTGACGTCAGTTATGAATTCACTATCAACAGACAAACTGAAAAAAGAAAACGCCATTATAACCAGTGTATCTGACCTCGACGGCCTCCCCATCGCGGCGGATCTTCGCACGAGGATCAAGGCCGCCTTGGACAATAGGGAATCTATCGATAACCTGAAATCCAAGATCCATATCCCAATTCTTCTACTGCATGAGTGCACGACCACGTCAGGCGCGAAAGACCTGACCGACACCTATAAGGCCGAGATTGTCGCCTTTCACAAGCATCGCGCAGATGCCTATTTCCTCAGGCAAATCGTAAAATCTGGATCAGTTCACAAGTATGAAGATCTAAACTTCCACATCATCCTCTTCCCGGTCCCCAACAAAAAGAAGATCGTCGACGCTTTTGTCCAAGCCGTTGCCTTTTACAAGGGGCAGAAGTGATGGACGTTTTTGAGATTTGCCACGAGATCAACAGACTTCTGACGCTGAAGAACGAGGTCGCCGCCAGAAATCTCCTGATACGCCTACTGGCGGAACTCGACCGCTCCAAGACGCCTTACCCGCAAGTCGTGAACCACATGATCCGCGCGACCGGACTGTTCCCCTACCTGCAACTCGCGAACGCTTCATGGGACCAGAAATACGTGCACCACGCGTTCGAGGTCGATGTCGGCCGCCGGGTGGCGACCCTGCACCGTGAGCAGTCGAGCGTTCTCGCCAAACTCCTGGACGGCAAAAACATCGCAGTCAGCGCCCCGACCAGCTTCGGGAAGAGCTTTATCATCGACGCCTTCATCGCGGCCAAGCAGCCGGATAACGTAGTGATCATCGTTCCAACCATCGCCCTAATGGATGAAACGCGCCGTCGTTTGTTCAAGAAGTTCTCTGAACGCTACACAATCATAACGGCGCCAGATACGCGACTTGGACCCAAGAATATCCTCATATTCCCGCAGGAACGGGCCTTTGGCTATCTATCCGCGCTAGAGAGCATCGATCTGCTGGTCGTCGATGAATTTTACAAGGCGAGCCAGAAGCACGACCCCGACCGCGCGCCCTCGCTCATCAAGGCGATCCTGAAGCTATCTAAGAAGGCGAAGCAGAGGTATTACCTCGCACCCAATATCAAGAAACTCAGCGATAATGCCTTCACGCGCGATATGGAGTTCATGGAGCTCCTAGACTTCAACACGGTCTACCTCGACATCAAGGAGCCCTACAAAGAATTTGGGGACGATGCGACCAAGAAGGGGGAAAAATTAATCGAACTGATTTCCCCAGGCGCTCAGAAGTCCCTAATCTACGCAGGCACCTACTCCGAAATCAAAAAAATCGCTGATCTCGTCATCGCGCGAATTCAGCCCGTGGATCGGATCTACACCAGCCATTTTTCCAAATGGCTGCGGCAAAATTACCAGTCCGACTGGCTGCTGGCTGATTTGGTCGATCGGGCGATTGGCGTTCACAATGGCAGCATGCACAGATGTCTTAGCCAGCTACAGATACGACTTTTCGAGTATGAAGACGGCTTCGACAGTATCGTCTCCACATCTTCAATAATCGAAGGCGTAAACACGTCCGCGCAGAACGTGATCGTGTGGCGAAGCAAGTTAGGGAATACTAATCTCAAGGACTTCACTTACAAAAACATCATCGGCCGAGGAGGTCGTATGTTTAAGTATTTCATTGGCAATATATACCTGTTGGACGCTCCGCCGAAGTCCGAGGACACCCAGCTGGAGATTGAATTCCCGGAAGAAATACTTGGTACGTTGGATGAAGATCACGATGCAGATCAACTCACTGAGCGACAAGTTGAGCGCATCATCGAATATCGAATGCAGATGTCGTCGATTCTCGGAGACGAGAATTTTGCGCGCATAAAGCGAGAGAACCTTCTGCAGGACAGTGACGCAGAATTCTTGCTTCGACTGGCAACAGACATGAAGAATAATCCTGACGAGTGGCGCGGTTTTGGGTACCTAAATTCTAGCAATCCGGACCATTGGGATACCATGCTCTACAGGATTCTCAGACTTAAACCTGGCAACTGGGACGCCCAATTTAGCAAACTCGTGACCGCCACCAAGGCAATCGCGTACAATTGGGATCGCGATTTATCCCAGCTGATCTCATCCCTCAAAAATGATGGAATCGATATCGATGACTTTTTCAAACTCGAACGGACCATCACATTTAAGTTGTCGGCCCTCCTCAGCGACACGAACGAACTTCACAAGTTAATCATCAACCCTTCAGTCGATATTTCGGCCTTTATCGGAAGAATGAGCCGAGCTTTCTTGCCCAGCGCGGTTTACCATCTCGAAGAATATGGACTACCGCGCATGATCTCGAAAAAGATTCATGCGTCGGGTTTAATTGATTTCCGAAATCCGAACATGGACCTTTTGCTAGCGCTTGAACGCTTCAAGTACCTTGGAAGGGATGCTGTGTTGGCGATTAAATCGCTCGGCCCTTTTGATCGCTATGTGGTCCGGTTTTTCTTCGACGGAATCACGCTTGACGAGGTCGTAGAGGCGAAAAGTGCGGACTAACCACTACCCTTACCCACACCAGAACCCATGGATCTCGTCGCGGGTGGTCTCCCGTGTGAAGACGGCCCTGCTCGTCTATACGAAGCTTGGGAGTGGGCGGGCGCGCCGGGCGCGTCCAACCATCGGCCGCGGCGACTACGGGCATGTTCGACAGCTTTCGGGCGAACCAGGAAAGACGTATCGTCTCCTAAAGGCGGCGGACGATGATCTCAGAGTTGCGGGTGGCCAAGGCGGCCACTTTTCATCAGGCGAATCGACCCCCCAGTAATGCAGCCGTCGTCGGGCTGTTTCGGAGTATCCGCAGCGGCCATCCATCTGCGGCCACTTTTCTCTTGCAATCGTCATCGCCCTGACAACACATTTTGCTATGGTCGGTGGGTGTCGATGAGGCGCCTGTTCACGCAAACTAGCGTTCAGCAGGGTCGGGAGGATCGAATGAACCGTGAGGCTTTCAGCAGCCCACTTTTCGTGCGACGTGCAGCGTACATCGTGCAAGAGATTACCAGTCTCGCGGACGCTATCGATTTCCTCAACGAATGGCCAGAAGATCGCAGAGACCTGATCCACGAAGCCGCCCTCAGGGCGTGCTTGGATGCGTTCGATGGGCGAAAACCTGTAAGTGCAGCGCGCAACGCTTTTTCCGGCTTTGCGAAACGGGCCGCCATATTGGAAGATGGAACCTCCGCCATGCAGTGGCTCGCTGCCTGCAAGTCGGGCAGTGGAAAAATGCGAGCCTAGGCGTCGGCGAGGCTGGCGCTGGGCCCGTCAAGAGGGCATTGTGTCGAACATTTCACAGTTCGCGGCGGAAGTGGCTCGGCTCGGCAAAGGAGACGAACTGGGCCTATTGACGCATGATCGCCTTGGGGGCGGAGAGATGACCGGCTTGAGGAGATTCGAGAGGCCGGTCGTTGTTCGGGTTGGCCGCCACAGCTCAGAGCGTATCGTGTTCGATGTCAACGAGGCAGCCGCTATCCTGCTGCGGGATCTTCATCGTCAAACCGAGAAACGGAAGGTAGCGATGGACGCCTGTCTGCAGGTGTTACGGGGTGAGGCTCATCCACCAGCTGCTCGACGAGCTTTCGTGGCAGCCGCGCTCGAAGCAAGGATCCTGCGCGGCGATTAAATGCTGTTAGCACGTCATAGGCTTTGATGCTTGGGGTATGCCTGACAACTTACGTGGCATATCGCAATGAAGAAGGTCATCGCCGCAGGGCGGCCGCCAGACAACGAACTCGAGACGTCCCGGCCTGTGATCTGGACGAGCGATGAGCTCCGGTCCAAGCCATTGTCGTGGAACCTTTCAACACATGGGGCGGCGAACTGTGCCAACTCCATGAAGATAAGCCAGGCCTTGAACGAACAGCTGTGCTGGGACGAAATCCGGTTGATGAGTTCACGCCAATGCTGATCTTCAGAATCCTCGTCAGCGCATCTCGCCGAATTATTGCGCATCGAACCGATACTCACGCGAATTCTTTCACGATAACGTTTGCAGTAAGCGAGAACGTTTCGCCATGCCGCGAGGAAAAATCGATCCTGTCCATTCCAGTAGAAGTATCTCCGCGCAAAGGCTGTGAAGCGACTTGAAAAGAACAGCCGCGGGCGGCGGATCGCCCAGTCGCTGCGCGCAATAATATTCTCCCTGGCCGCAAACATTCGGATTTGTTTGACTTTCAAATCCGTGGCTTCGGCGGCATTGCTGACAGCGCAGACTTCCACTCGTTCCAAGGCTTAGCATGGGGTTTCGCCTTTTTGTCCCAATCCTCGCCGGCGCGACGCTGCGCGAGCGGCTGCTCGCCTGCATCGGCGCCACGATCGGCATTGCGCTGACCGGCGTGATCAGCGGGCTCGCAATGGGCGGCGGGCCACATGTGGCGCTGCTGGTGGCGCCGACGGGTGCCTCCGCCGTGCTGCTCTTTGCCGTGCCGTCGAGCCCGCTGGCCCAGCCCTGGTCGATTATCGGCGGCAATTCGATCTCTGCACTGGTCGGCGTGACGGTCGCGCTTTTCGTGCACGACCCGGTGATCGCGTCGGGCCTCGCTGTGGCGCTGGCGATCGCCGCCATGTCATTCACGCGTAGCCTGCATCCGCCGGGCGGTGCCGCGGCGCTGACGGCCGTGCTTGGCGGACCGGCCGTGCTCAGCTTCGGCTTCCTGTTCCCGTTGGTGCCGGTGGCGCTGAACTCGACAATTTTGGTGGCGCTGGGCTTGCTCTTCCACCGGCTGTCACGGCGCAACTATCCGCATGTCCATGCACCCGCCGCCAACAGCCACGGCACCGCCGATGCGCCGCCCACGAGACGCGTCGGCTTCCGGCCCGAGGATGTCGATGCGGCACTCGCCGCTTTGGACGAAACCTTCGACATTGGCCGCGACGACCTCGAAAGGCTGCTCTGCCAGGTCGAGCTGCAGGCGATGGTGCGCTCGCACCGCACGCTGCTGTGCCGGGACATCATGTCCCGCGACGTGATCTCGGTGCCGGAAAACGCTACCTTCGACGAAGCGCGAAAGCAGCTTCTCGACCACAACATCCGCACCTTGCCAGTGGTCGATTCGGACGGCCGGCTGGCCGGCGCCGTGGGCTTGCGTGAGCTGACTAAGGAGGCCGATGCGGTGAAGGGCGTTATGTCGAAGACTGCTACCGCCTCTCCCGACACGCCGGCGATGCGTTTGCTTCCCGTGCTCACCGACGGCCGCAGCCATGCCGTAGTCATCGTCGATGCCGAGCGGCACATCCTTGGCCTGATCACTCAGACCGACCTGTTGGCGGCGGCAGCGCGCATGCAGACCGCAGGCACAGAGCTGTCAGCGGCATAGAGAAGTAATCCGGATTTGCTCAGTCAGGGAGCCTTTGCAGACAGACACATCCACCGTCTGCTCGGAGTCGCGATGAGAAGCTGGCCATGCAAGTCGTCGCAGTTTTCGCGGCCGATGCGGTTGCTGCCGAAATGGCGCTCGTACACCGGGCTCGGGCCCGCGACGCTGGTGCCGGGCCTTGTGCCAAACGCTTTGGGGGCGACGCCTCAACCGGGCGCAGGGAAGGCACGGCGCTCTGCACTGCCACGTCGCCCGCAGTAACCCGGTCTGCCAGGACGTTTTGACCGGCGATGAGGTACTCGTCGTGGTCCGCGCGGCCGACGCCTATATCTCGCCGAAATGTATCCGAGCAAGCAAGCGAAATGTGGACGACCAAGGCGACCGGCGCATAGGGAGGCAATGCTTTCGGCCGCCGCCTGGAAGTCCGAACAGGGCTGAGGGTGCCCATCGCATCGTAACGAATGCCAGTGAACCTTGCCCCTTTGCCGTACGGCTCGCCTTGAGCAGATACCTCGCGAGAGGGCCTTAGCCGGAAGTAGCGGGCGGAACCCGCAAGATAGGGTTGGGCGCTCATAGGGCGACGGGCATTAAGAACCACAAGCCGAGCGCGACACGAACCGCCGTATACGGAACCGTACGCACGGTGATGTGGGGGGAGGGACGCCGCAAGGCTCCCTCCTACCCGATCGGCATTAGTTGGAGCCGGTTTGTACTGGGTCAGTCTGGATTCGCGTGGTCACTAGTTGACGCGTCTTGACCCAGGAATTTGCGCGAAGAACAACCTGAGGTCATTCCTCTTCTTGGTCATCAGGTTCGCCAGACCAGACGAGATCATACGAGGGAAATGGTTTGGCGAACCGACCGCTAACATATTGATTCTCTGTATACAACACTGACCCTCCGGGCCCACCATTGATCAACCCACACAACGATGTGCAGGCCCGTTTCCGCTCCCGCGATGGTGATCGACGAACCAAGATTGCCGGCCAGGGCCTGAAGCAACACTGCCCTGCGCTCGGCGTTCTTCCTGCGGATGCTGCGTACATGGCGCTCATATGCGCCGCTGGCAAGAAGCTCGGCCAAGGCTTCCTATTCCGGCAACGGAGTATGTCGGTCAGTTAGGCGCTTCGCCTCGCTGAAGGCTCGACACAGGCTGGCCCGGACAACCAGATAGCCCAGCCTCAGGGTTGGCGACAGCGTCTTGGTACCGACATAGATGACGGATTCAGAATCGAGCGTCAGCAGCGGCGGAATGGGGGCGACGTCGTGAGGTCGGGACGGTCGTCATAGGACGATGGTTCCCATCGCTTTAGTGCACCGTGCGTCCTGAAAGTGGCGTTGTTTCGGCGATACACTAGTGCATCAAGCCTGCCGATCGCAGGGCCTCCTCTATGACTTTTCGTATCCCCGCGGCGGAGTCGGGCTTCTGAGAAGGCGGGAAGTTTGCACGTTTCTCAGAGTGAGGGATATTGGGGACCCCAACCTTGGGCAACGAGAAACCGCGTGCGAAGCCGGGCGCGAGCGCCTCGTTATTGGCTTTTGCCGGCTTGATCTTCGCATGTCGATTTACGCACTGCTTCGCTATTCCCCAGAACCGCGCAATATGCCGGGTAGAGGAGATACCGGCGTCCAGCATGAACGGTCCCCCCACGCCAAGCGCGGCGTCGCCGGCCGTGTCAAGGGGCGTACCGTGGCCCATTCCGGCGATGCGATATTCCTCGATCAGCTCCTGCCCTTGGGCATTGCACCAGACGCGCCGTGAATGACCATCCACAATTTCTGATCGGGTAGAACGTGCATCGAGTCCGTGAATGGCCCGCCATTGCTCGACGATCGCATCAGAGTTGGAAGATGCTACGGTTTGATCGGCCGAGCCGTGCCAGACGGATATAGAAGGCCAAGGACCTTGGTGCGGCGAGGCATCGCGTAGGGCTTTCTGCAATTGCCGTTCCGAGGGCGCGCCATGACCGCGCATGCGGTCGAAGGCCTCCGGGACTGTCTTTGCGCTCCCATAAGGCAGGCCCGCGATGATCGCGCCGCCTGCAAAAACCTCCGGGTAGCAAGCCAGCATCACCGATGTCATGGCGCCTCCGGCGGAGAGGCCGGTGATGAAGATACGCTTACGGTCGAGGCCATATTCGACGACAACCGCCTCAATCATCTGGCGGATGGAAAGGGCCTCTCCGCCGTTCCGCTTTGTATCGCTGGGCACGAACCAGTTGAAGCACAGGTTGGGATTGTTGGCGCGTTGCTGCTCGGGAAACAGCAGGGCGAAACCTTCCTGATCGGCCAGTTGCGACCAGCCGGAACCATCGTCGTAGCCGGCTGCGGTCTGCGTGCAGCCATGCAGCACCACGACAAGAGGCGCCGTGTCAGGCAAATCGTCCGGAACATAGGCCCTCGCCCGCAAGGCGCCAGGATTGGAGCCGAAATCGCCCAGATCCGATAGCCGATCGCGGCCTTGTCCATTGCTTTGAAAACCCTGCCCGGCGCGGAATGCCGCAAGACGGGTGATCGTGTCGGAGATTTTTCGCAAATCAGTATCCCTTGTTTCAGCCGCCAAAATCGCGGCAGCGCTGCGCACAACGCACGTGCAGCAATATCGTTGCCGCACTGCACAATAACAAGTTTTCATTTGAACTGTTGCGGAGCGCCCGCAGGTCACCTCCCGCTCCAAACAGAGCTGGCGTAGGGTTAGCGGCATTGCGACCGACGTCCGGAGCCCTTCAATTTCGGAACCTGTCCCTGTTCAAACCTGGTCCAACTTCTCATTGTTCAAAAATAGTTCTCAAAAGAAGGCGGCGGCGCCGGCAATTTGCGCCTTGCTTGGGAGGAACAAGTGGGACCCGCCGTTTCGACGCCTAAACGCCACGGGTTTCGGGTCGCGCCTCGTCGAAGCAAGCTCTCGCACGGGAGTTCTACGAAAAGGTGCAGACCGTCTACGACCCCCTCGGCCTTCGGTGCGAGCTACCACCTCCATGAATAAACGTCCGCATAGACGCCGTAGGTCCGGTCGAGCCAGTTGCTCCATCGGAAATAGCGGGCTCTCTCGTGGGCAAGTTTGGCGTTTGAGGGCGGACCGAATACCGATTGAGAATACCGGCGCGGCGACCTACGATGGTCCCGGAGACGTCAGGGTCACGACGAAGCACTTGCTGGTCGAGTTGGAGGCCCAAGATCCGAACGTCGACCATTTTTCTCCAAAACCATATCGGATATCTTACCGGGGCCAACTTGATCAGTTCGTTGGCGAGGGCACATGACACGTCATAAACTAGCTTTCGCTGACTATCGGTGGATTGGCACAACGGTTTGAGACGGCTGCGACAATCGAACGGTGGCGTACACTTCGGTCTCCAAGGACATAGGTCCAAATTTGGCCGAGGAGGCCCCGCAGCTCCGTTCGCCCCCGCCATTGGCGATTTTCTCGCTTTTATTCGTCCTGAAAGGAGACCGTCCGCTGTCGGCCCCCTCGTTATCCTTCTGGCCAATTCTGACAGTATGCGCCTAATCCTGGTCATTGAGCAAAGCTTGGTCGCACGTGTGAGCACAGATCCAGAGCTGCAGCCCCGGCCAAAGTGGCGCATCCTTTGACGGTCGACGATGCGGCAGACTTGCGGCTATTCTCTTGGTAGTGGTAGTCACGCTTCATCCTGTTGAAGATGCTGCGCGAACCTGAAGCAAGGGCGTCAACCTAGATCGGTGACGCCCCTGCTAAAAAGTCGGCGCGCCACCTACCGGCCTTTTCTTCAATCAACAGATGGAATTTGGCACGCGGAGCTGGTGCCTTGAGGACGACACCGAGGGGATCCAAATACCTTTTTTTATCCGCTCATTCGAGAGGCTCAAAAATGATGCATTTTCAAACGACGGGCCTCGCACAAGGTTGGCAGATCCGCTGAAGACCTCGGACGTCTCTCCGAGGCCGATATAGACTTTTGCGTGAAAGTCCTGCTTTTTTGCGTCAGCGGCGACGATCCTGTTTTCGAGCCCGAAATTGGCGAGTATCTTATGGTCAAGGCCCGTCTCTAAGAGTGCGGCCTTGTAATCATTGTAACTTGTTGCGCGGGTGATGAAGGTTGTGCGGCTCGGGTCCAAAATACCAAGCAACCACTCCCAAATCTCGAGCTTCTGCGGCTTGGCCATATACTGGTGGGCGATAAACGGGCTAGCGATTACGACCTGATCAAACTTGAGCCGCCAGCG
This sequence comes from Mesorhizobium sp. WSM4806, assembly GCF_055811635.1. Lineage (NCBI taxonomy): Bacteria > Pseudomonadati > Pseudomonadota > Alphaproteobacteria > Hyphomicrobiales > Phyllobacteriaceae > Mesorhizobium > Mesorhizobium sp. WSM4806. The sequence continues at coordinate 227,772 of NZ_JBVVQZ010000003.1, forward strand.
GGCGACTAACTTCTCGAGTGCGTCCATCAGGAAGGACTTAGAAAAAATCCCGGTTAAATTCTCCTCGAGGGAGGTCCCTTCCACATCGGCGAGAAGCATTTCCTCTGCCTGTGGCAAAAAGTCGAGCCGGAAGGGGCAGTAAAAGACCGCATGGTGCGTGGCCCCGCACGCGCACGGCACCCCTAGCCGAACTGCCACATGTGTGACATCGGGTGTTCTGCTAGCCAATGCAAAGTTCTGAGCTTTGGCAAGTTCGGCATGCACGTGAGGCAGCATACTCCGCAGCTGCGCCAAGGCGGCACTTTCCATGTCGTCGCCATTATCAGAACAATGATAGATAGCGCTCTGTCCGTAATTGAATTTCAGGATGTCAGGGTTCATGTTGAGTGAGTACTTGGCAATCACCTCCGCCGGGGGAGCCGTGCCCAAGTATTCACCGTCATCGTTGTCCCAGCGATCCGCGACTAAAAATCCTTCAGCGATCGATTCTGCTGGATTCCTGAGAGTGACGGTAAAATGCTTCTTGCACCTCTTACACTCAATCACCCATCCGCCGCGGTCGTTGATCATCGGGAAGGTGATCTCAACGTACTGGTGCGGTTCTCCGCAGTGTGGATGAGGACATTTGGCTACGAAGGACCGCTCGCGTTGTCCAAACATGTGCAAGAATTCTCCGCTCTACTCGTCTGTCTCTCGCAACTAGAGGTTCCCGCTGCGGCGTGCATTGAAACTGTACCAACCCGTGGGTTGCTCTGTCTGGCAAAAGGCTAACAGACCGACGACGACTGGGTTCCGGATCAGCTCGCCGGCCGTACGACGACCGTGATCGGGTCCCGAACTTTAACTTTCCCCAAGACTACCCGGAAAGCTGCCAGTCTGCTTGCGGTCTAATTTACTGGAGGCACCTATCTCCCAAGTGATATCAGACTGCGGCTTCCAGCTAGTTGACATTCTGCTTAACACTCGCCGGAGGATCGCGGCTAGGACGTTCGGTGCCTCGCGAAGCAACTGGCCATGAACGATGGCGGGGTTTCGTGGTGAGCAGCAGAGTCGTATCGGCTGGCGCGATCGCGCAAGAGCTCCGAATTGCGCGAGTTGACGAGTGATCGAGCCGATGATCATCTGTCGCCATGGCGAAAGCAAAGACGAGCCTCCAGTATCCTGTCAGGGCCAAGCAACACATTTCGGAAACGAGTTCAGCCGAACTGCTGCGTCGGCATTTGCCAGACGGCTGGGTCATCCGCGATCTAACCGAGCGCGACTATGGCATCGATGTCCTGATCGAGATCGTCGACGAGAATGATAGGATGACCGGCAATGTTATCGTCGCACAGGTGAGGTCGTTGAGGCACTTCTCGGTCAAGAAGACTGAGAATGCCTATCGCGGCCTAAAATGGTCTACGTACAACTATCTGCTCGGCAATCCCGCACCCGCCTATCTCTTCCTCTGTTCGCTGGAAGACGAAGTCGTTTACTGGCGGTCCATGCGAGAAGTAAACCGAGCGCGCTCCGACAAGGCTTCCGAGAAGCCAGTCATTCCCATCCTTAAGGGCTATGACCTCTCAGACATTGGTTGCCTTGTACTAAAGCTGTCGGTCATGTTGGAGCGTCGTTGGCCTGACGTCGAGCGCGCAGCCATCTCGAGCCTCATGTTTTTTCAAGCGCTCGGGCCTTTGTATCTCGCATGCCGGCGCGAGCCAAAATCGCGTCCGCTCCCATCGAGCGTTCAACTCCTCATAAATGAGCACTATGAATACAACCAGCTTCTTCACCGGTACCTGCTGAGAAGTGAAAAGCGCTTCCCATACCTGCCTGAAATTTACACCAAGGCCCTAGGCAAGGGGGATGTCAGCGACAAGATGACCTTCAGTGCAGGATTCGCAACCGAGTTTATTAGTTCGTTCATTGGGGACTATCTTGAGGCGATCGAAGCGTGCGACCGGATAATTCGACGCGACCAGCGAACCTACTGGTTTGCTAAATACCCATATGTGGTTTCGCAGATCGATGCCTTCCCACCCTATTTCGTCGACGAGGACTGGTATAGTCGTTACCATGCAGACGAGTATGAGAATGAAACGCGCCACATCAAGCTCGACCTGTTCTTCGATATCGACGTAGGCACCCGCCATGACTTTCGCCATTTCATGACACAAGCCGATGATGCCAGTCGGACAAAGCGCATAAAGAAGTCGGTGCGCGTGCTGTAAGGCGAAGTCGATTGTCCGCGATTGTGGCAATCACTGTGCGGCCGACGTGGATACCCCGCTGACGGTCATGTCACTGCGATGCATATGAATCAAGTGTCCGCCTCGAGGATCCAATGACCGAAGCTACCGGTCCGCTAACGGCCCACTGCCGCCGTTTTGCAAGCGTCCGTTCCCGATCTAGGCTCGCTGTTTGGACCACTCTCTTGGAGATCTGGCTAACCCGCCTTCCAAGATGAGGAGTAGGCCGCAGCGTAGAGCATTCAAACAATCGGCATCCTGTGCACGAGATCAATCAGCGCAATCTTTGACATGCCAAGTTGGGCAATGGGGCAGCGTCAAAGTCGTTTGCCTCTGGGATCACCAACCGCATACAGGCGGGCGCCATCTGAAGCGAGCGCGTGCTCTAGAGCGGCCCGGTGCACCTTCCAATCCGCATGCTGCTTTTGACTGGTGTCGAAGCCGAAGACCAGGAGGTTGACCTGCGGTACATCCCCCAGTGTGACTTTCCGCGCGCCGGTAGCGACCTCGCCGACCAACGGATGAATATCCTGACCGGCCGCGGCACGGATCCTGCGCAGGTTGCTGCACAACTTTGTATAACTTTTCTCTAGGTCGTGCCGATAAGCCTCGAGGATGGCCCGATAGGCCGCGATCTGCGCCAGAACCGGCGCCGGAAGTCTGGAACGGATGCTACCAATTTCCGGATTCTTGAAGTCTTTGGCCTCCCAGAATACAAGCCGTGCCTCGGCCGTACCCTGCGGCTCCAATGCGAGCAGGTCGATACGAGGTGAATTGATCTCGTCACCCGGTTCGTTCCGCTCGACCGTTCCAGGCAACGCGATCTCTACGTCAATAACCTGAGGATTTGCGACAGCGATCGAATGGCAGCCGCTTTTTTCCCTGCCAGCATAAATGCCCGCGGCACGCTTCATAAGGGCAATCGATGCCGGCCCTTCGTAGCTTTTGAGAAAGGCCTTGCTCCCGAGCGCGGCGACATCAAACTTTTCGCCATTGAAGGCGATCTGACCGCTGAGCTTCGGGTCAAGCAGGAATTTCTCGTGAGTGCTTGCCCTGAGTGCGAGCGGCCCTGCCTCGACCTTGAAGATTGACTGACCTTTCCAGTAGACATTCAGGGATTTGCCGCGAAGCGCGATCACAAGATCGCGGTCTTCTAGGACATCACGCCACCAACCCTTCTCTGCTGCTTCTTCCAGCTGCACTACGAAGTGGTTGCGCAATGACCTGTCGAAATTCTTGATCGTGATTTCGGGCATGTCCCCTCGCTGGAAAATCGCCAGTACTTCTCAAAGGTCTAACTGCTCTGCAACACCTCTACCTATCTCATCAACGACCGATCGCACCAGGCAAGTCTTTGCACGTCGGGCTAACCTGGTGGGCCCTTCGTCCTTGCGCCTCTGGAAATTCGACATTTTCTGCTCGTTCCCGATCGCCCAGCAGACGAGACGAAAAGTGCCGGCAACCAGAATATTGTGGGGCCAAGTTCTGACGGTCCTCCTGATCGTGCTCGTCACCACCTGGTGTGGAACGCAATGGACGGCGTGGCGTCTGGACTTCCAGGCGGAGCTGGGTTCGCCCTGGTTCGAACTCGCCGGCCATCCGGTCTATCAGCCACCAGCCCTGTTCTGGTGGTGGTTCTTTTACGATGCCTATGCACCAGAGGTCTTTCTCGAGGGTTCGCTGATTGCGGCACGCGGCAGCTTCGTGGCGATTGCAGTTGCAATCGGCATGTCGGTATGGCGGGCACGTGAGGCGAAGAACGAGGCCACCTATGGTTCGGCACGCTGGGCAACGCGTGACGAAATTGCGGCCGGAGGCCTGATCGGCCCTGATGGCGTGGTGCTCGGCAGGCTCGAACCGGAATACCTGCGCCATGATGGTCCGGAACATGTGCTGTGTTTCGCACCCACCCGGAGCGGCAAGGGCGTTGGCCTTGTCATTCCGTCGCTGCTTACCTGGCCAGGTTCGGCGATTGTCCACGACATCAAGGGTGAAAACTGGGAACTGACGGCCGGATGGCGGGCGCGCTTTGGCCGCATCCTGCTCTTCGATCCAACCAATGCGTCATCTGCCGCCTACAATCCTTTGTTGGAAGTAAGACGTGGCGAATGGGAGGTCCGCGACGTGCAGAACGTCGCCGACGTGCTGGTTGATCCCGAGGGCTCACTGGAACGCAGGAACCATTGGGAGAAGACCAGCCATCCGCTTCTGGTCGGCGCCATCCTTCATGTCCTCTATTCTGAACCGGACAAGACGCTTGCCGGAGTTGCGAACTTCCTTTCCGATCGGCAAAGGCCGATCGAGACGACGCTGCGCACCATGATGCTGACGCGGCATCTGGGCGACGGCGGACCGCATCCGGTCGTGGCGTCGGCAGCAAGGGAACTGCTCAACAAGTCGGAGAACGAGCGGTCAGGTGTGCTTTCGACGGCAATGAGTTTTCTGGGCCTCTACCGTGATCCGGTGGTGGCGAAAGTGACGTCCCGCTGCGACTGGCGGATCGCCGATCTGGTCGAGGACGAGCGGCCAGCGACACTCTATCTGGATCTGGTCGTGCCGCCGTCCGACATCAGCCGTACCAAGCCGCTGATCCGGCTTGTCCTCAACCAGATCGGCCGCAGGCTGACGGAAGACCTTCATGCGAAGGATCGACGATATCGTCTGCTTATGATGCTCGACGAGTTTCCGGCTCTCGGCCGGCTCGATTTCTTCGAGTCTGCGCTCGCTTTCATGGCGGGCTACGGCATCAAGTCTTTCCTGATGGCCCAGTCGCTCAACCAGATCGAAAAGGCCTACGGGCCGAACAACTCCATCCTCGACAACTGCCATGTACGGGTGAGCTTTGCCACCAACGACGAGCGCACAGCCAGGCGCGTCTCCGACTCGCTGGGAACGGGAACCGAGATGCGGGCCATGAAAAACTACGCCGGCCACAGACTGTCGCCCTGGCTCGGGCATCTGATGGTCTCGCGGCAGGAAACCGCGCGTGCGCTGATGACACCCGGCGAGATCATGCAGCTACCGCCGACCGATGCCATCGTCATGGTCTCGGGCCTGTTTCCGATCCGGGCCAAGAAGGTACGCTATTTTGCCGATCCACGCCTTGCCGGGCGTGTCCTGTCGCCACCGGACCCTGAAACGATCTCAGGGACATCGCGCCCCGATGACTGGACCGGCGCAACAGTCCCTGCGGTGCCGGAAGGCAATTCTCTGCAATCCAGGCTATCTGAGGATGCGCAGAACGAGGATCCGGCAAATGGCGGCATCCGCCGCCAGCCCGAACTCCCGGAACACGAGGATGTCGCGCCGGAACGGGTGGTACAGCGCAACGACGAGTTCGATCTGGACCGGGACGAATCCGATGATGATGGGGTGCGTCGGCGCGCGGTCGATCAGGTCATGCGGCGCGCTGCACGGCAGGCCACCCTAGATCCCGATGACGGCATCGAGCTTTGACCCATGAAGAACGCAAAAAAGAGGCGGCTTTCGGCCTATCTCGATCCTGACGTCATGAACGCGCTTGCCGATTATTCGGCACGGCGCGATGTCTCGCTGTCGCTGATAGCCGAGGCCGCGATTGCTTCGTTCCTGTCGCCGGACGCCGAGGAGCGGAAGGAGGCGGCGATTACAAGGCGCCTCGACCAGATCGACCGGCGCGTGCAGCGCGTCGAGCGTGATGTCGGTATCGCCATCGAAACACTGGCACTGTTCGTCCGCTTCTGGCTCAACTCGACCCCGGCATTGCCGGAATCCGCGCAGGCCGAAGCCCGCGCAAAAGGTCTGCAGCGGTATGACGCGTTCGTTGACGCGCTCGGCCGCAGGCTGAGCAAAGGACCAAAGCTCAGACAGGAAATCGCTGATGACGTCCCGCCGGCATCGCCGGCCGACGCGAATGATTCCCCGGCGCGATAGATGGCAGCGGCAAACCGGCGAGATCGCCGCACCGCATTCGGCAAGTCTCTGCACGCCGCGTCGCGATCGCCCATTTTTGCCTGTTGCAAGGCCGGTATTCATGCCTCTCCTAATCATCCCCGACCGCGGCACGAACGGGCTCGCCGCAGTGAACGGGGATCATCGTGGCAGGCAGTCATCATTCTGGCAGGGAAGCGGTGTCGCGCGGCGCGCGCATGCTGCGCACGGCGCTTGGGCCGGCCATAGCCCGCTTCCTCGAAGATCCGGCTGTTGTCGAGGTGATGCTGAACCCGGACGGACGCCTCTGGGTCGACCGGCTTAGGGAAGGGCTCTGCGCCACCGATGAACTGCTGGCCCCGGCCGACGGCGAGCGCATCATCCGCCTGGTCGCCCACCACGTCGGTGTGGAAGTGCATGCGGACGCGCCGCGCGTGTCGGCCGAACTGCCCGGGACAGCCGAACGGTTCGAGGGCCTTTTGCCGCCTGTCGTCGTGGCACCAGCCTTCGCCATCAGGAAGCCGGCAGCCGCAGTATTTACCCTCGAGGATTACGTCACCGCCGGCATCATCACCGCGAGCCAGGCTGACGTACTGCGGCTTGCCGTCGAAAGAAGGAAGAACGTTCTGGTCGCCGCCGGTACGTCGACCGGCAAGACGACGCTGGTCAATGCGCTTCTGGCCGAGGTCGCCAGAACCGCAGACCGCGTCGTGCTGATCGAGGACACGCGCGAGCTGCAATGCCCGGCACCTAACCTCGTGGCGCTGCGCACCAGGGACGGCGTCGCCTCGCTGTCCGATCTGGTGAAGTCTTCGCTGCGGCTTCGCCCCGACCGCATCCCGATCGGCGAGGTGCGCGGCGCGGCTGCGCATCTCCCTGACGCTCAACGTCGACGAAGCCGACACTTCCGCCATGGTCGAGGCGCTCGTCGAGGTGTTGGCGACGGCATGAGCAGGCGCATCGTCATCACCGGAACAGACACCGGAATTGGCAAGACCGTGTTCTCGGCGGGCCTCGCCGGCCTGCTCGATGGCTTCTACTGGAAGCCGGTGCAATCGGGCCTCGACGGCGAAACCGACAGTGAGGTGGTCGCACGGCTTGCCGGCCTGCCGTCTGGGCGCGTGCTGCCAGAAGGCTACCGTTTGAGGAGCCCGCTTTCGCCGCACCGTTCGGCCGAAATCGACGGCGTCTCGATCGAGGCGGGTTTCTTGTCGGTTCCCGCCCTGCCGGGGCCGCTCATCATCGAGGGCGCAGGCGGGCTGATTGTGCCGCTCAATCGACAGACAAGGTTCATCGACATATTCGTGCAGTGGCGGCTGCCGGTCATTCTGTGCGCCCGCACCGCGCTCGGCACGATCAACCACACCCTGCTGTCGATCGAGGCCCTGCGGGCCCGCTCAATCCCGATCATCGGCCTCGCTTTTATCGGTGACGAGGTGGCCGATACGCAAAGGACAATCGTGGAATTCAGCGGCGTGCCACAGCTCGGCAGGCTGCCGCACCTTGATCTGCTGACGGGCAAGACCCTGAGAGACGCGATGATTACCGGCTTCGACCTCGCTTTTAATTGCCGGAGGCGAATGATGGCGCAGTCCCGTGTGTGGCATCCCTTCACCCAGCACGCGCTTGAGCCCGCGATCCCTGAAATCGCCCTCACGGAGGGCGCCTATCTCTACAAGGCCGACGGGACGCGCATCCTGGACGCGATTTCCTCCTGGTGGGTCGTCACCCATGGCCACCGCCATCCCCGCATCATGATGGCCATCGAGACGACCGCATCGCGCCTCGACCAGATCATCTTCGCCGGCTTTGACCTGCCACGGGTAATTTCCTCCAGTCTGGATTAGAGTCCGGCCTCGTTTGAAGGACGGACGGATGAAGCGAAAGCGATTTACGGAAGAACAAATCATCGCGGTTTTGCGCGAGCAGGAAGCCGGTGCGAAGGTGGCGGATGTCTGCCGCAAGCACGGCATTTCCGATGCGACCTTTTACAATTGGAAAGCCAAATATGGCAGCATGGACGTCTCCGATGCCAAACGGCTGAAGGCGCTGGAGGAGGAGAACGCTAAGCTGAAGAAGCTGCTGGCCGAGCAGATGCTGGATGCGGCGGCACTGCGCGAGCTTCTGTCAAAAAAATGGTAGGGCCCGCTGCAAAACGCGACGCCGTCGCGCATCTGAGGTCCGCCATGGACCTGTCGGAGCGGCGGGCCTGCACGATCATCGGCGCCGATCGAAAGATGATCCGCTACCGTTCCTGCCGGCCGCCGGAGACGGAGCTGCGCGGCAGATTGCGCGAGCTCGCCAACGAGCGCCGACGCTTCGGCTATCGGCGGCTGTTCATCCTGCTCCGGCGCGAGGGCGAGTCGTCAGGGATCAACCGCATCTATCGGCTCTACCGCGAGGAAGGGCTGGCGGTGCGCAAGCGCCGGTCGCGCCGGCGCGCCGTCGGCACGCGGGCCCCAATCCTGGTCGAGGCGCGACCGAACGCGCGCTGGTCGCTGGATTTCGTGCATGACCAGTTCGCCTGCGGCCGTCGTTTCCGCGTGCTCAACATCGTCGATGACGTGACACGCGAATGTCTGGCAGCGATCCCAGACACCTCGATCTCCGGCCGACGTGTCGCGCGCGAATTGACCGATCTGATCGGCCGCCGCGGCAAGCCGGGTATGATCGTCTCCGACCATGGCACCGAGTTCACCTCGAACGCGATCCTCGCCTGGTCGAAGGACCACAAGGTGGAATGGCACTACATCGCGCCAGGCAAGCCGATGCAGAACGGCTATGTCGAGAGCTTCAACGGGCGAATGCGCGACGAGTTGTTGAACGAAAGCCTGTTCTTCGGCCTCGCTCACGCGCGCAACGCCATCTCGGAATGGAGGGAAGACTTCAACACAGCGAGGCCGCACTCCTCGCTCAGCTATCGGACCCCGGCAGCCTACGCCGAGATCCTCGCCGCAACCGGCTCCAGCGCTGTGTAAGTTGAAGGCTCCGCGCCTCCGCCGGTTGCTCAACCCGCGCCTCACGGCGTAACAGAAACGGTCGGAACTCTAATCGCGGCTGGATGAAAGTTCAGGGGCAGGTCAGCTTTACCCACGAGCCGGCCGAAGGCCTGGCCGAGGCGCTTGTCGGCCTCGCTCCCTCCGGCCTCGACCGGGTGTTCTATTCCGACAGCGGCTCGACCTGCGTCGAGGTCGCACTGAAGATGGCGCTCGGCTATTTTTGCAACATCGGCGCGCCGCGTTCGCGCATCGTCGTCATGGAGCACAGCTACCATGGCGACACCATCGGCACGATGAGCGTTGGCGCCCGTGGCGTGTTCAACGCCGCCTACGAGCCCTTGCTGTTCGAGGTCGACACCATCCCCTTCCCGGCCGCGGGGCGCGAGCAGGAAACGCTGGATCGTTTCGAAGCAGTCTCCCGCGACCGGCGCGCTGCCGCGCTGATCGTCGAACCGCTGGTGCTCGGCGCCGGTGGCATGCTGATGTATCCGGCCTGGGTACTGTCGGAGTTGAAAAAGATCGCCGAAACCTCCGGCACGCTGCTGATCGCCGACGAGGTGATGACCGGCTGGGGGCGCACCGGAACCATGTTCGCCTGCGAGCAGGCGTCCATCTCACCGGACATATTGTGCACCTCGAAAGGCCTGACCGGCGGCGTGATCCCGCTGGCGGCCACGCTTGCCACCGACGCCATCTTCCAGGCCCACTATTCCGAGGACCGGAAGAAGACCTTCTTTCATTCGAGCTCCTACACAGCCAATCCAATTGCCTGCGCGGCCGCACTCGCCAATGTCGAGATCTGGCGCAGCGAGCCGGTGGCTGAGCGCATTGCGACCTTGAGCGCGAGGCAGGCCGCCGGGCTTCAACGCTTTCGCGAAAATCCATATTTTAACGATAGCCGTGCGACGGGAACGATCGCAGCGCTCGATCTGCGAACGGATTCCGCAGGTTATCTCGCTGAGATTGGTCCGAAGCTGCGCGCGTTCTTCCTCGAGCGCGGCCTGCTTGTGCGCCCGCTCGGCAATGTTCTCTACCTTCTGCCGCCCTATTGCATCACCGGTGGCGAGTTGGACGGTCTCTATGACGCCATCGAGGAAGCTGGCGAACGCTTCGGTTCGAGGCCATGAGCAGATCGTCGCGTATTCTCGGGTTTGGCCACCATGCGCCCGGGCGAAAGGTCGAGAACCCGGAAATCGAAAACCGTCTCGGGCTCGAACCTGGCTGGATCGAGCGGCGCACCGGAATTCGCTCGCGATTCTGGGCAACGGACGAAGACACGCTGTCGGGCCTTGCAGCGCATGCCGGCGACATGGCGCTGGCAAATGCCGGCATCGACCGCGGCGACACCGGCCTGCTGTTGCTTGCCACCTCGACACCCGACCACCTTCTGCCGCCCAGTGCGCCGCTGGTCGCACATCGGCTGGGGCTCGGCCGCGCCGGCGCGGTCGATCTGACCGGCGCCTGCGCCGGCTTCATCTACGCGCTGATGTTCGCCGACGGGTTCACCCGTCTGCATGGCAGAGCGAGCCTTGTCATTGCCGCCAACATCCTCAGCCGCCGCATCAATCCCGCCGAGCGCGCCAGCGCCGTCCTGTTTGCCGATGCCGCCGGCGTACCATGGTTCGATAACGCTGGACCCTGACCACTGCGAGGCAGCAGGGATCCTGCCCATGGAATTCGTGGAGATATGGAACAAGAACTCCGGTGCGCGGATTTCGACCTATGTCATTCTCGGCGAGCGTGGCTCACGGTGCTGCATCCTCAATGGCGCTGCCGCCCGCACCTGCCAGCCCGGCGACCAGGTCATTGTCTGCAACTCCATCTAACTGGACGAGCGCAGATCACCTCGCTGAAGCCGCGGATCGTCACTTTCGACCAGGACAACCACATACGCGACCGCCTGAGCTACTCGGTCAGCCTTGACGGGCACGGGCGATACAGTTTCTCCATCCTTGACGAGGCGAATGCCGCTTTGGCCATTCCTGCCCTGGTCTCCGGCGCGTGATCCGACGTATGCGCGCGCTTTTCGCCATTTCGGTTGGCCGCCGATCACCGCCGCGGGCCGAATCCGCTTGAAAAAATGGCAATCGGCCGGGCAACTCGACGCATTTCCAAGAGGAACTTCCGACAGCGATTACAAATCACCTCCACTTCACGGGAAAATCCGAGCGGCCTGACCCGAAGTGCAATTGCACGAGCCGCAGGAGCCAAAGCGGGTTCATTTCGACAATGTGCCGAAACGCCTGTAGCCGTGCCCCATTCGACGGTTCCGGAGAGGAGTGCATTGGCGACCGGGCTCAGAATGCGCCCACCTTGTCCCAAGTCTCGCGGCCAACCGGGCGCTCTCCCTCGCAGAGTTCCGGCATCACGCGTAACAAAGATGCAGCCGCGTTGAAGGCAGCATTCGCTGATAGCCAATCACCTTGCCGCCTTCGATGTGCGGCATGTGACGGCATGCTCATCGTCGAATCGGTCTCGTTCTCGACTGCCTTCGCGCTGGAGGCCCAGCCAACCCCTCTCTTCGATGAAAATCCCGTGCCTCAGCCTGAAGACTTCATCCAGCTCTTGACGGCAAAAGTCGGCGTTTCGGTGGGTAACCAGATACAACATTGTGTGGATTGGAGGTCAAGGCAACGGCTCTTTGGAGCACTGGGTATTTCTGGTGGTGAAATCGCGTGAAGGGAGACCGACCGAATTGCACCAACGCGCAGCGCTGCGATTCCGCCTCGTCATTCCTTCATGAGAATCTCGCCAAGATCGGCGAGGCGCTCGATCACGTGGTCTGGCCTGAATGGAAACCGCTCCATGTCAGTCCGCGTGCTCACCCCGGTAAGTACAAGTGCTGTCTTCAGGCCCGATTCCAACGCCGCGACCACGTCCGTGTCCATCCTGTCCCCGACCATGATCGTATCGGCTGCACTAACTCCGAGGCGCTCCAGCGCGCTTCGCATCATGAATGGGTTTGGTTTGCCAACGAAATAGGGGTGACGGCCGGTGGCCCTTGCTATCAGTGCTGCGACCGCGCCACAGGCCGGGTGGAAGCCACGCTCGGTCGGGCCAGTGGCATCCGGGTTGGTGGCGAGAAACCAGGCGCCCTTCGCCACAAGCTCGGCGCCAGAGGCGATCTGCTCGTAGTGGTACGATTTTGTGTCGCCAAGAACCACGAAATCGGGAGCAAACTCCGTGATCCGGCAGCCTGCACACCGCAAAGCCTCGCGCAGGCCATGGTCGCCGATGGGATAGGCGGATGCTCCGGGCTTTTGCAACGCCATGAACCGGGCAGTCGCGAGCGCCGACGTATAGATGTGCTCGGGTTGTACGGGGAAGCCGACCGCCCTCAAACTCTCGGCATGATCTTCCGGCGTGAAGCGGGAGTTGTTGGTGAAAATCTGAAACGGCTTGCAGGTGGCCACCAGCGCGGCAACATAATCGACCGAGCCTGCAATCGGCTGGCCGCCACGGACCAGAACCCCATCCATGTCGAGCAGGTGTGCTACAGTCATCAGACTGCAACCCCTGATATCATTGGATCGGCGCATTGCATAAGAGCGTTCTGATTCACGTGCGTTGTTTCCTTTCAAGGTGATCGCGCGGGCCAATGTACGCACCGACAGCAATGTGGGAACGGCGTCCGGGCGCTGGTTCGGCAATTAGGACACTGCAACGTGCAAAAGGGTCAATTGAAGATCGCGCGAAAGATGACGCGGTAACCGGTGGCGGCCCGTAACACGGCGGATGGGATGCATCTGCAGGTGACATTGGTATGGTTGAACATGGTAGCTATAGCGGTACCACCTTCCCCACATTCATTGATGTTAACTGGAGCCTTGGGGTCGCAATGCATTGGTCGCCGAAGGCAGAGGAACGTCGCCAATAAGCGGTCGACTGTCGAGAACCTGAACCGGATGCGATTCGTGCGGCGGCTTCCATCCTGACGCAACATGCGGACCGCCGCGGACGGGGACAGTCGGTCCCGCGTCCCGTCCTGCGGCCGGCGCTATGCTGACGCTCCTACGGCGGTCCCGTTCACCGCCCGCGGCGGGGGCGAATTTCCTCCGTCCCACGCGCGACAATCGTTCGCTGTTGCAGACGCGCGCAGGACTACGGCTTATACGCCGTTTCCTTGAGCGTCGACGGCCGCGGGCGCCCTGAGATCGGATGGCCTGCGCATCCGGGTTGCCGGCAAGCCTTCACACCAGTGCCGTTCGGCGTGTGGTTGCGGCAAGCCTCGCAACGCCTCCAGCAAGCATCGTCGGGCAATATTTTGCTCGAGATACTCGTCGTTCAGCTGGAGCGGATGAGATGGTTCGGCTCATGAGGCTGGGTTGATGATGGCAGTGCCAGAGCTCTACCGCCTTTCCCCACATCAGAGGATCTGCGTTGTCTTCTCCGTTGCAGCGGGGGCGTGAGGCTAGCCGAGTATTGTCGGCGATCATCGCGGTACGAACGCTTTGTCTGGATCGGTTTCAACTTTTGCAGCGCGTTTATACCGCTCGAATAGCCTGACCACCCCATCAAACCGGTAGGTTCGGATGTATCGCCAAAGGGCGCGGCGGCGCTCGTCGTCAAAGTGAGTGAGCGTGTCTCCTTTCAGAGGAATTTCGCCCGTTAGCTGTAACCAATAATGGAAGAGCCTTTCGAAATCATCGGCATCAATCACTCCTTTCGCGATCAGATTATCGATCCTCTCCAACCAACCAAGATAACCGTCGATCAACTCCCTTATCTTGCGCTCATCTATGGTGAAAAGCTCTGATTTCTCCACATTCTGGTTGGAAGTCAGGCTCATCATGCTGTCGGCATGATTGCGGAGAGCGCTGGCAAATAGCACCGGATTCACGAAAGGCGGAGATGCGCCGGACGTCAGGGTGTCAGGCATCTCGCAATAATCAATCATGCTCATCGCTGATTGCACAGCGATATCGTGATTGAACATCTCCATCTCGTTGGCTGCGGCGACGGCGTTGGTTCGCGCGCGTTCGGCGCGTTGATCTAGGCTGTTCTGCCAATATTGAAGCAAGGCCCACCCAGCACCGGCGAGGGTTGCCACAAGCCCGACAGCGGCCCCAACTTCGTCGAGCGCGGTCGACCAGTCTATGTCAGCCAAGATGCCCAACCGCGCCGCCCTTTCCTCTCGAGCATGCCACCTTTGGATCGAGAAACCGTAATCAATCCCTGCTGACCAATCGGAACGGCTTTGTAGTGCTCGCCTGCGCGAGTCGTAGGCTTCCCTGAAGGGTACGTTCTTGCATCCACGATATTACACTACCGCATTCTTTCCTCAAAGGATATTGCTCAAGATAATATCCGCCGCTCCTACCAGGTCTTACGAGATGCAAAAGGATCTATACAGAAGGTTTATCGAATAAACACAGTTGCTATTACTGGTGCCATGCCGAGGATGTACGTTTGAATGGCGTTTCTGATTACTATCCAAGATGTAACAACCTCCGGGAAGGTCGTCGGAAAAGTGCGCTCCACTCTGGCATTCGGCAAAGTTGTTGACAACTTCCTGCTCGCGCGACCGCCTAAAGTCGAACTACACTCACAGGATCAGGTGATATGACGAATTCCGGGAATGAGCCCTCAGACCTCAAATATGAGTACAAAGTCGCTGGATCCCGAATGCGGTTTTGGGGGGCAACCCAGTAATTTATTTGGACGAGTCCTCGCTGGCAACGTAAAGTTCAATCCAAACCGAAGAAATTGTGCGCCGGATCCCGCCGCCGGCAAACATGTAGTTCTCTCTCCTCCTTCACAACACCGTCATCCCATTGATGAAGTTAGTTTCGTGGCGCCGAGGTTTTAATCACGAAGGCATAGACTCCATGGGACAAGACGCGTTAGAAATATCTTGTCGGAAAATTGATCGACACATCTAGTCGGCAAGTCGTTTTATTCGTCTTGAAATTGGAAAACACGTTGACGTGGGGGTCAAGATGGCGAAGAAATCGGGTTTATTGATCCTGCTGTTGCCGTTAACCGTTGCGCTATTCCAAGCGACAGATGCATTGGCGCAATGCCAATCCAGCGTAACGGTCGGCCCCCGGGGCGTCGATCGAAATTGGCAGAGCTGAGGGGAAGAAATTTATTCTCGACACGACTCTCGCCTACGGAACTTTGGAAGTTGTTACTTCCGGCACGACGGACATCCTGAAATACACAGCGAAACCCTTGCAGTCCAACGTCAGCGAAAAAGTGGACTGCGAGATAGAGGGCGAGGGTAAGAAAACGGTTGAGGTCGCAGTCAGGCCGATCCCGACCCCTGCTCCAGAGTCCGTGTATGGCTCGGCGGCCAAAACGCTGGTGTTGCTGTTCGCGCTGGCAGTCTTGCTCGAATCCGCACTGGCAGGTCTGTTTCGGTGGCGACCATTCGTTGAGCTTTTCAACCCTCGCGCCGTTCGTCCTGTGGTCGCTTTTCTTCTCGCCTGGTGGTTCGTCTACTATTTCGATCTGGACATGGTGACGGCTCTGGTTAACGCCAGCAGCCCGGAGGCTCAAAAGCCGCTCAACTGGGGTGGACAAATTCTAACGGCCCTCGTGCTGGCAGGTGGAAGTAGCGGCGTCAATTCGATTCTCGTTGCCCTTGGATTTCGACAGGTAAGCACGCCTGAGACACAGCCGAAACCTCGGCCAGATAAAGCCTGGATCGCTGTCAGGGCGGTGCGCAAAAAGCAGATGGAAGGCAGCATCGATGTTCTCATTGGCCCTATGGCCACGCTAAAGGACGCAAAAACAGAAGAGCCGCCCTTTGTTGGCACAATCAGAGGCAAGAGCGGGCTTGGCATCTTTGGTTTCTTTGCGCGAGATCGGGGACGCTATCCCAGCTATGGTGGTTTCGAGGTGGATCCCGGCCAAGAGGTTTGCGTTGTCCTGAGGAGCGGCCAAGCAGAGATCGCAAAATGGGGACCGCACAAGCCAGCGCCTGGTGCTGTTATTGACCTCGATCTCGAGGTTTGAGGGCAGCGTTCCAGGAGTACTAGGATCGCGAGCGATCAACAAAGGGGGACGCAAATGGCCAAGGTGCAGAAAGGGCGGACACTCCGTCAATCATCGGCAGCCTCTGAGAAAATCATAGAGCATGAAGTTAGGCCCGATGGGCTAGCAGTCGTCACACAAGCCTTGCAGGCATTGGAGGTTCTTTCCAGACTCGAGATTGCAGGCGGAGGCCCAGCGAACAGTGTTGCGCTGCGGCGAAGGCTTGAGGGCGTATGCAGCGCCTTTGTCGACGGACGCATAGGGGTCCTTGCCAAGACGCCAAGTGGCGCGAACTGGGTCAGCCAGTTCCCCGGAAGCACATCAACATCGGATCTGACTTCTTCGTTCCGGCCCGGAACCGAGAAGTTCTGGGACGGGACGGATACGATGACCGGCGAGACGGTTGAGATTGGCAAGGGTAATTTTGTTAGAACGGGCAGGGACATCGAGATATTTGACGGTGGTGCTGGCGAACTTCGAGACGTAACCGTTGAAAGCATTCGGCGGTACGGATCAACAGTTGAAGTCGAGGTCTACGACAACGAAAGCGGCGAGTACCGGACTCTTGAAATGGAAGACGACTGACTCGCTATTCAATTGCACTCGCGCAGTGGGCCGCGCTCGTGAAGCGACACCATCACACGGCCTACGCCATGGTAAAGGCCCGAGCAAGCCTGGACTCTGGCCCGCAATGGAAGCATTCTCTATTCCGGGAGAAGGGGCGTGGGCAAAGGCTACCGATATCAGGGTGCCGATCAGGGTAACCGGTGGCGAAGACGCGCCGGCCGTAGAATGCCGTCACGGCGGCTGCCGCGACCGCTCTTAGCGCTGATCTTCCTCGGCGTCGGCACGCTTGCCGCCGCAGTCACCCAATTCGCGATCCAGAGCACCGCCGGCCAACAGAGCACCGAAGGCCTCCAGAGCACGATAACAAATTGGACAGAGCCGCTGCCTAGGCCGATGCAAGGCCGGGCATCTATCATCGACGGCGACAGCGTCGAGATTGCTGGCCAGCGCATCCGCTTCAATGGCATCGACGCACCGGAAAGCCGGCAATATTGCAGCGACGCCAAGGGCTTTGACTACCCCATGCGGGCGCCGCGCTGCCCAAGCCTTGGACAAGTTCCTGGCAGCTTCGCGACCGCTGCATTGCAGGTTTGTCGATCGTGATCGGCACGGGCGTCTTGTCGGTAACTGCGATCGCGCCGACGGCCGAAGCGTTCAGAAAATGGCTCGTTGAACAAGGCCTCGCTCTAGATTGGCCTCGCTATTCGAACGGCGCATTTGCCGCCGAGCAAGTCTCAGCCAAGGCCGCGCATCGCGGAGTTTGGGCAGGGCCGCTTCGATCAACCATGGGACTGGCGGGATGCGAATGCCGACAAGGTCGAGACCGTCAGCGAGCAATCGACCGGCTTCGGTCTGCTCGGCTCCGGCTGCAACGTCAAAGGCAATATCAGCGTGAACTCGGGTGAGCATATTTACCATCTGCCGGGCCAAGAGTATTACGATGAGGCAGTGATCACGCCGAGCAAAGGTGAGCGCTGGTTCTGCAGCGAGGCCGAGGCGCGCGCGGCCGGCTGGCGTAAGGCAAGGCGGTAAGGGTCGACAAAAACGTCGATTTTTCACATACGGCCAAGACCAAAACGCCCCGCGTGCTCCCTCCGCCATATCAATCGATTTTATCCGACGCGTCACATCCGCGTGATCTAGCGGCCTCTAATGAAACCGGCTAAGGGGAAGCGCGGGTTTGGGGGAAACTTCTCGTGACTAGCCACAAAGATGCAGAGCGTATCCGTGCCGAAATGTCGATCGCACAGGCGATTTACGATGCCATTTGCGAGATGAACGGATCTTCGTACAGGCAAGACAAAGCACCTTTGCGGTGGGACACTTCGTCAGGCCAACCATTGTGCCTAATGAGTATTGACGGCTTTTTCGAATTGCGGGAACTCGCCAGGCGCATAGCGTCCAAGATCGACACGCCTGCGCTCATCAGTCTCCAAAGCCACACCTCGCAGTCGTCAAAAAAGATTGACTTCCACTAGGTAGAAACTGCGGTCGCGCTGCGACGTGCCTCTGGTCTGAGCGCCGACAAAACCCGGCGATCGGGAAGCGCCCGCCGCACCTTTCGGCACGGCGGGCGATCAGTCGTTCGCCAGGCACGGGGTGTGGGCGGGGTGGTGTGCCCGGTGCACGGATTAGAAACCTATGCTCGTCGGCGGCGTGCGTCTACCAACCGGCAGTTGGAATGTTTCAACAGCTTGCCTGGTACGACCGCGGCTCGATCAAAACCATCAACGATCGGAGTTGCTATAGTGTTCCTAGCTCATCGCCACGCAAAAACCCGCCGCTACTTGATTGCGGCCCAGTGACCCAGCGGCCGATTCACTCCTCCGCCGCCGGCCTGAACTTCCGCACGATCAAGTCCAACGTCAAACGTCCGCTGCAAGTCGCCTAATCGTGTCGGCAACACAAGACGGCCTGCGGGAGGCCGCCAGCCAATAGCCGCCGCTCCCGTTGCGTCGTTCACTAGATGGAATGGGGCAGAGCCGGTGGGCTGGGTAGAGCTCTACAACCGCTCGCAAGCCGTTTGCGTGCGGGGGTCATCAGCCAGCTAACTCAGGTTCCGGATCATCAGACAATGACGACGAATGATCGTTACCCTCCCCGGCCACTCGCTACACGGTGCTGTTGCTGTTGCTGTCGCGAGGCAGTTGTTCAATCCCATCGCCCGCCGATCCGCGTCCCGGCATATCGCGCTAGATACCGCCCGAAGCGCTTGGACGAAAATGCGCCGCTTCGTTCGATGAAGCCGCCTAGCGATTCCTTGAGAGGCAGGCTATCGGCGACCCGGAGAGCTATTTCCCGTGTCGTGAACGGCCCGTTTGGCAGGGCTTCGATGATCTCGGCAAGTTCGTCCTTCTCCGGGTCCGCTGTTCTCTGAGCCGCTACATCGCCCCGGAAATCAGCTAGCCCGAGCCAGATCAAGGAAGATCGTATCAGATCGCTCCAATCTTCAAACCCGCCCATGGGTGACGCTCTGTTAGGTGCGGCCGCCGACAGGTAGGCGCGCTCGACTGTCAGTGCGGCCGCAACAAGCTCGGGCCGCTTGCGCATGGCCAGGTCAATCGCGTCGAACTCGAAAAGCCTTTCCTCAGGCCGCTCACACTTGGCGTCTAGCCGGATTTGGATTGTTCGCCTGTTCAAATCACCACAGACCGTGAGATTGTTTCCCGTGGCGCAGATCAGGCTGGTCGCGGGAATGCGGACGTTCTTTGATGACCCAAGCACGCGGACCTGAACCTCATCTTGCGTGAGCATCTCGCAAAGTTGGTCACTGCGCAGGATGCAGGTGACGTTGTCGATGCTCATGATCTGATCGCCAGCGAGCGCGCACGCCCCTATCCTCTTTTCAAGTTCCGCCTCGTCCGGCGTGGAGTGATGACAGCCGCCCGCCGACCCGTCGCCATCACCGCCGCGACATCGACCACAAGGCTCTTGCCCGTGCCTGCAGATGGGGCGGATACCGCGAACATAGGCGCGCTTTTCAGGCTGGGGCGCAGAACGCTGGTGATCAGCAGTGCCAGGGCAGCGGCGCGGTCGCTTTCGTTCACGAAGTGAAGCGCGGCGATCGGTTCTGACAAGACGGCAAGAGCTTCCGTAGCTTCGCGTTTAGACGGGCTTTCAGGTACATGCCGCCAGAGCCGTTCACCTACAAGGAGTAGGGCAGTCTCAGCGTCATACCCCGGCTCGCTGATCACTATTCCGTCAGGCCGGAGCGTCGGCGCGCTGATAACCGCTCTCAGTCGCGGCATGGTCCAGTTATGGCCCTTTCTCGCAAGGATCATTTTTGCCACCTTAGGCGGGCAGTCGCATGCAACGAAGTCATTGACCCGCAGATTGAACTTCATAAACAGCGCTGCTTCCGTTAGGGCCTCAGTTAGCGCGGCCTCAGTAAGGGTTGTGACGACCACCGATCCGTCAGCGCGGCTGATATTCTCGCCCTGCTTGGCAACGGTCAGGGTCTGAGAGGGAGAGCGGTGGGTGACCGGGCGAACAAGTTCGTCTGCGCGTGAGAAGATGCCAAAGTCCCGGTTTGAGAGGACGGCGATCGCTTGGTTGACTGCCCGGTGGATTTCGCCCTTCACGACATTGATCCGGGGCTTGAGGCGTGGGGGCTCAGCCTGAAGCGTGGAGATTGTCTCGACCGCGCGCTCGCTCTCAGCGGGCTCGCCTGCCGGTTTCTGTTGCGGTGGCGACCACGGCCTAGCGGTAGCCACCCGGCCAAGGCCGCCCGGATTGGCTTTTCGGTCTCGCAATCTCTGCGGTAAACCGATTATGCTGCTGACCAAAGCGACTGCCGCCATAATCGGAGACTACCCTGATGCATGAACGGAATGAAAATGCGAAGCGCGCCCGCGAAATCCTGAAGGCGTGCGAGATCGATATATGCACAGCCTTCGAGGCGCTGGATGGGCGGCAAATCGATGCGCTGCTCGCACATCTGGATCAGCATCGGTTCAACAAGTACGGCCCTATGAGCAAACTTCGCCAACCGCCGGGAAGCGTTAATTCGCGAGTGCGATCGTATCACGGCCTGCTTCAGGGCCGCGCTGCACTCCGGCAGCCTCGAATCGCTGCATCAGTGGGTACTGAACTCAGGTCGGAGACTGAAGAGTAGCTTGGCGACCGGATAGCTTCTCTCAGCTAGCCGTCCGCAGTCGGTTAGTCCCATGTGCTCGGTGGCTACGGTGAAGAGATAACCCGCGATCTCGCTCGCGGTGGCGCCTTCGTCCATCAGCATGACGTAGGCCCTGTTTGCGTGTGCGTCGTATTCGTCGGTGGCCTCTGGTATGCCGTAGAGACCGATAGGATCCGCAGCATCATCGACCAAATCAGCGGCCGGTGGTAGCTTTGGCGGCATGAGCAAATCCGAAAAGATTCGCGAATTGGCTAAATCCGGTGACCACGGCCGAGATCGCTCGCGCCCTCGGGATCCGTTATCAACATGCCTACGGTGTGCTTCAAGGTTCAAACCTCGGCCAGAAGGGTCGCCACGGCCGCCCCAAATGCCACCGCGGCCAAACCTAACAAAGAGCCGCTTCTATGGCCGTCCCGCAGTTTCGCAGCGGACAAGCCTTCGCATCAACGATCATTTCTGAGTTGGCGGCGTATCCTAGAATAGATGTTTACGCTGCCTTTCCACGCGATATGGAGTGGAATGGCCTTCCGGTTCACGGCAGCGCCGGGCTAGAGTTGGGTCTGATCAAGAAATACGCCCTCCCTTGGAACATCCGGGCGCCAGATAAGGTTGCGCGCTCTGTGTTTCCTGATTAGGACGGATGGAACCAAGAGAATCTAACAATGGCAAACGAGGGTGAAGCAACTACAAGCGCAGGTTTGTTGGAACTCACTGCGGACATTGTGGCGGCCCGCCGCTCATCTACGCGCGGTACCCCTCGCGGCTTGTTGGGCAACAGCGGCTCGATCGCGCGCCATTCGAAATCGGTCAGGTCATATCAGCTCATGCTGAACCTGAATCAGATTCCGCCACAATATAAAGTCTCGGTAGGAAAACGCCCATTGGGGATTGGTGCTCAGTCAGTCAGACAGGAAGGTCTCCATGGCGCCTCCACGGCACGCGTGAAACATTCCGATGAACACTGCGCCACGAGCCGAAAGGCCCGCCCGGCCCCAAAGCGCTTTGCTTGACTTTCTGTCCGCTGCAGTTGTGCGGAGAGCAGAGGGAAGTGTGCTGTTCATGCAGCCGAGGATGTGGGCTCGAACTGCGCCGATCCCGCATTGAGCGCCACGCGCGTTGAGAGCGCGAGACTGCACCTCCTTTAGCCGCTGTTCTGCACCAGCCAACAAAAAGGCCCGCTCGTCCTTTGAGAAGCCATTTGATGACAGAAGCTGTTGCAGCTTGCCGCGTTCTGATGCTTGGTTGAGGCTCTGGCAAGCGCTCGCGGCATCAGCTATGTCCCGCTGCAGGCGAGAAGTGTAAACGTGAGGCCGAGGCTCAAGGTGAATTTGGAAAGCGAGAGCATCTGGGAAGCCTAGTGGCACTCACCAATGTCCGCAATCCACCGATTGTGTTGAAGAAGTCGGTGATTAAGCCGGGCGTTCTTTTCGCCGCGACGAGTTGCGGTTGGGTCGAGGCGGCTCCTTGGCCCTAAGTGGCTGGGATTGGTGTCCGGGTGGTGCAGATCTTGGCCAATTTCCTGAGGTTCTGGGCGGTGGCTGCGAGGTGGAACTCATCGCGGGCACCGCAGGGACCGCGCAATCGCAGTCTGTCGAGCTTCAGGATGCGCTTGAGGTGCGCGAACAGCATCTCGACCTTCTTCCGTTGATAGCGTGAGGTTTGGTAGGCATCGGTCTTGGCGATATCGCGGGCCATGTCGCGCGCACCCTCATAGATCGAGCGCAGCACTTTGCGCGCCGGCTCCTTCGGGCAACAGCGGAGCTTCAGGGCACAGGCGTCGCAATCCAGCTTGCTGGCGCGATAGCGCATCATGCCATTCTCGTCGACGAGAGGGTGTGGCACCCGATAGGTCTTCTGGCGCTGCCTGAGCGTCTTTCCGCCCGGGCAGCGGTAGGTATCGCTTGCATGGTCGTAGGCGAAATCCTCACGCGAGAAGGTGCCGTCCTTGCGCTTCGAGTGGTCGAACACCGGGATGTGCGGCTCGATCCCACGCTCATGCACCAACCAGTTCAGCATTTCGGCCGAGCCGTAGCCGGTGTCGGCAATCAGCCGCTCCGGCCAGAGGCCGAACTCGTCGTGCGCCCGCTCGATCATGGTCTTGGCGGCCGTCACCTCGGCTTGGCGCACCGCGGTCGAGGGCTCCACATCGACGATGACGGCGTGCTCCACGTCGATCAGATAGCTGGTGCAATAGGCGTAGACGGCCGGGCCGCCCCAAGAGGCGGTCCAGCGTGCTGCAGGATCGACAGGCGATACGAACTTTGGCTCTACCGGCGTGGCGGCCCCGAAGGCGGCGTCATCCAGAGTGGCGAGATACTCAGCCACGGCCCGCTTGGCTTTAGGATTGAGGTCCTCGGCCGTTTCGATCCCGCGCTGACGATGGGCGTCGGCGACGATCATGCTGGCATCGACCGCAAAGCCTTCGCCGCCGACGAGCCCTTCCGCTATGCAGCGCCGGACGACGGTCTCGAACAGTTCGCGCAGCAGATCGGCATTGCGGAAGCGGCCGTGGCGGGTCTTGGAGAAGGTTGAGTGGTCAGGCACATCACCCTCGAGGCCAAGCCGGCAGAACCACCGATAGGCCAGGTTCAGATGTACCTCCTCGCACAGCCGCCGCTCCGAGCGGATGCCAAAACAATAGCCGACGATCAGCATGCGGATCAGCAGCTCAGGGTCGATCGAGGGACGGCCGATCGGGCTGTAGAAGGGCGCCAGATGCTGGCGGATGGCGGACAGGTCGACGAAGCGGTCGATCGCTCTGAGCAGGTGATCTGCCGGCACATGCCGCTCCAGGCTGAAGCCGTAGAACAGCTCCTCCTGCATCACACTTTGCTCGCCCATCATCGACTCAATCTCCTCTTACGACGAACATTGAATCAGTGCTTCAGGACTGCTGCAACCCGGACTTTTTCAACACAATCCACCCATCCCTGTCATGAGGTGTTTATGAGTTCACGGCCTAACCGAACAAAAGCACCACGTCCCAGCAGCGACATCACGCTGCCGCCGCCCTGAATGGGCGACTAATGTCGAAGGCGTCTGGGCGGATACATCGCTCGACCTGTTTCCAAGTCACAGGATGGGCAATTGGGAAGCCGGGCCGAGCTCGTGGGGAGAAGGCTCCGACCGCCGTGTTGCCTCTTCCATTGCGAAGGTAATCGATGAAGATACGGCCCCTTCGAGCGGAAGGTGCGGCGGACAGGAGATACCTATCAGGATGAGCCTGAACGAGTTGTTGGGCGAACGTCCGCGCGAGGGTCCGGGCATCATCGTGTGTGATCTTCGTCTCAAGCGGTGCCATCAGGTGAATACCCTTGCCGCCTGTCACCTTCGGCCAGCTCTTTAGGCCTTCTGGTTCCATGATGTCGCGGAGCCCCAGCGCAGTCGCGATAACCTCCTCCCATTCGACACTCTCGCCCGGATCGAGGTCTAGAACGATGCGGTCGGCTGATTTAACCCGCAGCTAAGCATGATCTGGCGGGGCGATGCAATCTTGGGACCGTGGCGCCGGTCACTAAATCCGCGCCAATATCTCCGCTTTCTTGGCCTTGAATTCCTCTTCGGTGAGGATACCGGCTTCACGCAATTGACCCAACTTTGAAAGAAGGTCTGAAGGCGCCTCGGTCGGTGCGGTATGCACATTCATTGGCGGGTGCCGCAGTGACTCTAGGCTTTAGTACGCGGCGTCAAAAACCTCTTTCACCTCGAACGTTTTGAACGCCAAATCGTCGTGCGAAGTGTGCAACCGAAGCACCCGGTATCCCATGCCCGAAAGCGTTTCGACCGAAGTTATTTTCGAGAGGGGTATCGTTTCAAAGACTTCTCCCACAAAGCCCTTGCGGAAAAACACGCTCGCTCGTTCGTTAGTATGAATTGACCGTTACGTTGTGTATTGCGGCCAGTTCCCATCATTTCGCCGATCCAGCCTTCAAGGTGAGCTTTGATGCTCTCCCCAGGTTTCAACTTACTTCCACGGAAACCTATGACGTGTTTGTTGTCTTTGCCTTTCATAATGAGCCCCCAGATCTCCTTATCGTCTCGCCTTGCGCCAACCGGCCGCTCGTGCGGCCTCTTCGCTGCAGAACCATCGCTCGCCCTTCAACAGGCTGATGCGCGTTTCGGAGTAATATTCCTGGCCGGGGACGTGATAAATCTTCTCGCCACCGTTGTAGCTGATGTTCCCTTTGATATTGCAACTGGTGAACTCGGGGCCGATCTGGATTGCCAAACCGATGCCCAGCAGCGTCAGGAGCCCGAGCAGCCCAACCCACCATTGCGCCCGTTCGGGCGGCCGCCTATGCCGGCGATACCGTCGCCGGTTGTACTCGTTGTCCGCGACATCGCGGTAGCGCTTGTTGCTCACGCGCTTCCCTCCAGACGGCAGATTGCGTCCGGGGCGTCCCGGCCGCGCTGCACGCGCGTGTATTCACGGCTGAAGCGAACTGATGCACTATCCATAGTACGTCAGGGTCTCGTTTCCGGGCGCCGAAATCGATACCGATGAGGGCAACCGCAATGAAAATGTAAATTCTTGAACCCCAACTTCGGCGAGCATCAAGCCCGAGCCGATGCTTAGTGGGATCGGCGGCGTTTGGCGGATTTGCAGGGTGTTGTCATTCGCGCCCATCCCACCGCGGACAATCATTAGCATCGGCGGCAAATGCTCAAAGTTGCATGAGATCATTGTGGGTTTGCCTGCCATGCTAGCTGTAGTCACGACGCAACTCCCGGCACATAGAAGTGCCGCTCGCACTGCACTCGTTCGAACGACGCTCAACACATGCCCTCGCAAGGGATGCCGTCCTTGTCGCGATCGAGCTTGCCGCCCCAAGAGCAGTTGGCCAGATACCAATTTGCTTCGTCGCATGAACTGATCTGCGGGCACGTTCGCCGCGGCTGACATGAGAAGCCAGATGCTTGCGATTGGCTGCTAATGATGCCCAAAGGTTGACGGGATCTCGCAGCCTGTTCAGCGCGCCAAGTCCAAGGCTCCTCAAAGAACCCTCTCCAGAGGCCGAGCTTAGCAGCCTTGGCCGCCGACTGTTGGCTTGCATAGGCACCCTGACTGTATTTCGGCCATTCGAGCGCTAGCCCATTCTTGACGAGCCAGGCCGCGACGTCGGCTCCGTCCGCTCGGTAGCAATTGCCTACGAAGCGTCCGTACTGATCCCAAGTCACAAACTCACACCGTATGGGCTTCGATGCGGCCATGAATTTTTCAAGGGAAGCTCTGACCTCCCATCCGCATGAATACCGAAAGTGCTTCGCATCCTCGCATTGCTGGTCATATTCGGGAGCGTCGATACCGTTCAAACGAACGCGCGTGCCATTGATCTCAATCGTGTCCCCATCAACGGCAGATGCGCGACCCTGAAGCACTTCCGCACTACCTTGCTGAACGGGTGCGGCCTGCTCCTCAACCTTTTGCGAAACAATCTGGGTCGGACTGCTGGTGTCCGGTTCTGTCTGAACTGTAGCCTGCGGGTTCGCCGGACTAATGTCCGGTTGTTGGTGCGGAACGGGATAGTAGTAAGCGACCAACGCAATGACCGCGAGCCAGCCTAGCCCTCTCGCTCTGGACAATCTATTTCCCCTCACACCCAATGCCGTCGTGGTCACCATCGAGCCTGTTAGTGTCAGGGCCGTTGATCGTCACGGGTCCAACGACGACCGGCCTATTCCCCTGTCCACCGGCACAATCCAAGTCGCCACTACCGCTCGGGGCCGTACCTCGATATCGTTGGACGACTGCTACAGCCCGTGCGCCATCGCCCTCGATGTGCGTGTTCTGGCTGTTCGGATTAAACGGGTCCACGGTCTGCGCGAGGCTGTTGGCGCGGTTCGCATCGCCGGCCGCGAGCGTCACCGTGTCGTAGTTGTTGAGGTAGTCCGCAGCGCAGCCGCTGACCGCCACAGCGATGCAGAAACAGATCGGAACTCGCCGTTTCATCTGCTGCGCTCTTTATACAGGTGACGGGTTTATGCCGGCGGCTCTCAGTTGCGCACCAAGCTTCGCCCGAGTAGCACAAGCGGCCTTGTCACCCGCGATGCACTTGTTGTTGGCGGACGACCAATCGAGCAACGCCGTATTGATCCAACTGCCAGGCGCGCGCTGTATCCGATAGGGCGTCGGTGGCGCGCCAGCAGCAACGGCTGCAGCAGCCGTGCCACCCTGGCCACGCGGGGCGCGCTTCCACCCGCTTAGGATGAGGCAGTTCTTCATATATTGGTCTTCGGCAGCCAAGTTGCCCACGGCATTGCCAATTCCGGCTCCCGCAACAAAGCCCGGAGACCCGATAGCAATATAGCCTTGGTCAACCGACCCCTTTTGCATTTCGCATTGAGCATGGGCTACGTCGAAACTCGGCCCGTAGCCTATTTGCATGTAGTCGGCTTGATTGCTTGTTTGACAGCCACACAGCGCTGCCGTGGCACCAAGTGCCATGAATGCTTTTATTTTCATCCCCCAGCCCTCCCAAGGCTGAGTTAACATCTACTAAAGTTGGGATTGGCGCAAGAGTGAAGAACACATCTGGTAGGTTCTGCCAAGTTTGGCCGCTGGCAATTGGTAGACTTTCCCGCAACGCCGGATATATCCTGTTATTGTCAATCGATCCTTGAGATTATAGATGCGAGACAGCAATTTGACCGAACGGCCAGGTAAGGGCTGGATGTCATAGGGAGGGGTCTGTACGATCACGACAGCGACGGAGGTGTTACACTTCGCGTTCTCAACTACAGCTTCTGGTTATAGCTAACTGTTAATCTGCCGACCCCTTCGGCTCTCGATAGTGTGAACGGAATCTGATCACTTAGTTCGACTCCGCCGCCGCTTCACTGCATAGCGCAAGGACCGCGTGCAAAGCGACTGCTCTGCGGCTCCTGTCCCTATCTGTCAAGAATAGGAGCGCCACTTAGACGAAAAAGTATCTCGCTGTACGGAAGCCGGGCCAAGATAGTGCTGTGGTTGGCAATCGCTGCCGCCGTTATTCCCCGACAAAGCAGGCTTACGCCTCCTTGAGTTCGCTGGCAGATGGCATCAGGACTATCGATAAGGCGTAGGTTGGGGACGCCGTAGACGATCGCAGTCACACCATCAGGGATGGCCCCTATTGGTTGGATTACAAGAATGCGCACCCCTGCCAACCATGCGATTAGGATGGCGACTATACAACTAGCGATCGCGAGGACAGCGGGCTTCCTCACACCGGCGCCCTATTGTCCGCATCCGACGATGGTGCCTGACGGCGTGATGGTGCATTCGTTTCCGTCGCTGTCCATTGAATGGACACCGCTGCTGTCAGACCAAGAGCGAATGGAATAGGATTTTCCATCGCTGTCGCTGCTGGTGATTTCTTGGCCGCCATTCGGCAGCTTCTGCGTATCAGTGTCGATCGAGTAGCTATTGCGCTCGGTGTCGTACGAGCGAATGTGTTGATCACCGTCAGGATCGGAGTAGGAATCGGTGCAAACTCTGTAGTCGCCTTCACCGACGCATTCAGCGTGGGCGTACGGCATGTAGCCAAATACAATTGCCGTAACCAGTGTTATGATTTTAGCCCTCATGGAAGTCCCCATCCCCAAAATACTCTACGCAGCAAAGATCACGCGACTAAATCGCTACGTTTTTCAGTCTAATATATTACTGCCAAGTATGCCCCTGCTGAACAATTGCGCAGTTTATGGAAGCCGTCAACGAAGAAATGAATTTGTTTTACGAGTCGATGCCGCGTTGAAATTCCGAGAGAAACGTTGCCTACCGCTTCGACAAGGTTTGCGGGGAAGCATGCGTAGGTTGTTGGGTCTTCTTTTACGCGGGTGCGGCGGCGAACGCGCAGGCGTTCACCTCCAACCTTTGTTAGCGGGCCGCACGTCTGTCTTGCAGTGACATGGAGTCGATCGTAATCCCAGTGCTTTGACCAGATGACGTGTTTTTCCGGGCGGCTTCGTCTGTAAGTCAGGCCTGGAGGAGTTACGAACCAAGGCCAAGCGTATTGCCTCCAAGTACGATGATTTGCGCCTCTGCTTGTCGCACGTGACCGATATGGCAGGTTTGAATTCCTGCTCGTGCTGACCTGCTGCATCAGTGTTGATCAAAAAGCAGGTCATCGTGCATTGTACCTGTTCTACGGTCCGAATGCAGGCATGCAGAGTAGTCCGGCAAGAAACGGTTGGCGGCGGCTTTAACTACGAGTCCCGATATTTGCCGGTTACGCATCAAGAACAGTTGCGAACATAGTTACTTTTCGGTGTAATGCCCGGAATCCGCGAGTGGGGTACGGGTTGGGGGTGTAAAATGCAAACGACGATGAGCCAAAAGCTCGCGACCTATGGGCAATGGACCTATAGAGGTGCGTGGGCGCTGGAGATAGCGGCGGCAACTATCGGTCTCACGACCGGTGTTGCGCTTGGTTATCAGGCCTTCGCGGCAAGCGAATCCGTCACTGCAATGGATTTGACGTTGGCGAGTGCGCCATTTCTCATGGTTGCGATTGCCGAGCTAACTAAGATCCCGATTGCGACGCTGCTTTTCAGCGTATCCTGGATCTGGAAGCCCATTGTGCTTGTCTTCCTCTTGATCCTGGCCGGTATCACCTTCGAGACGGTCTTCATGGGCATGGAGCGCGCAGGCGCGCTTCGTCAGCTCCGCTATGAGGAATTGGTCAACAAGATCGACGCGCTTGAACAGGAGGCTTCAAAGCTCGCCTCTGCGGACGAGCTGGGACGCAAATCTGACCAGGTTGACCAGGCTCGCGCCGAGTATGACGAAATCACTGCCCTGTCGGAAAAGTCCCGCGCCAGCTTTCAGACACAGATTGCGGAAGTCGATGCTGAATTGCAGGGGTCCACAGCTCTTACCCCGGAGGCGTCTCGTGTGCGCGACCAGATCGAAGAGAAAAATGCGGTTCGATCATCGCTGATTGAGCAGCGCGACGCTGAGATCAAGGGCGCCGTCGACCAATTTGAACGCCAGCGCGACAGCTTTGTTGAACGCATCAAGATGGCGCGAGACTCGGGCGATAGTGATTCAGCACGGAAGTTGGAAGCTGAGGTCGCAAAGCTGGCAAATCCACGATCCAAGATCGGTGCCAAATTCGATGCCCAGATCGATCCGCTGGATCAGGAGATAGCGTCTCTACGGTCCGATTTTGATCGGCTGCGCGCAAACAGCCCGCCGATGACAGCCGATCAGCGGCAAAAACTAACAGATCGGAGGTCGAATCTTGAGCAGACACGCGATGCAGACGCTGCAGGCTGGCAGAGAAGGCTCGACGATGCGGGTAAGAGGCTGGCCAACGCCCAGAGCACTGAAGCCAACAAGGCGACCGTGTCCGCGCAAAATCAGGTTAGGCAGGATCAAATTGCCAAGGAACTCGCGGCCCTGGAAAAGGAGCGGATTCCAATGGCGCGCACCGACCAAGTCCGAAGAATTGCGGCCAGGTGGTACGGTGTAAAGCCGGAGAAGGTGACACCTGAACAGGCAGGTGTGATCTCAGTCATTTGGTTTAGTTCGTTGGCGGTGATCGCGGCTCTGGCAGGGCCAATCACAGCGATGGTTGCACTCGCTCTGCAGCGGATAGCCGCTCGCGGAGAAGTCCAGTCGCAAAGTCGTCTGTCGTCTCTTATTCGCCGCATGCTGTTGAGATGGCGGTGGCGCCGCGTTCGTACGATCGAAGTGCCGGTCGAAAAAATCGTTGAGAAAGAAGTCGAGAAGCGTGTCGACGTGCCCGTCGAGATTGAAAAGGTCGTCAAAGAAATCCTCTACGTTCCGCTGTTCACTGATGATCCAGAGGTCCTGCGAACGACTTTGAACCAAGAGCTGCCGCCAGATGTTGCCGATCTGGTGAAGCTGTCGATGAAGGGGCAGGGCAATGCTCGTCCGGCATAATACGGCTCTTCTTGAGCAAGCCGTTGGCCTCGTCGTCAAGCGGTCCGCAATTCCAACGCTTCAGGCAGAGGCCGCTGCTCAGGACAAAGTCGCTAAAGCGGCGGCGCTCAGGCGGATGGCGACCGGAGGCGCGATTGCAGTGGCTGCAATTGGAATAGGCTTAGGTTTAAAGTTGGGACTTTGGCAAAAGCCCCAAGTAACTCCACCACCGACGACTTTTCCGCGGACAGAGTCCCCTGAGACGCCCGTGGAAAAGAAAGCGGATCGACCAACCGTACCGGTTCCCACCCCACGGCCGACGCAAGTGCCGGTCCCGCCCGCTCCGCCAAAAGATCCCGACGTCGTCACCGTGGACTTTACGAAGTTCGCTAATAAGACGGTCGATTTCCAAGGAGACAAATGGGAGTTGATTTCAGGCCATCATTTCAAGGATGAAAAAGACAGCTCCTGGGACACCGCTTGGTGCTATTCGCGCCGAGTGGTTGGCGGGGTCGACCTGAACGTTGAGCTCGTAAACAGACTAGGTCCAGATGCTCAACCGGTCTCTCCTATCTCGACACCGGAAACTTTAGCGCAAGTCGGCTTGACGGATGCCACGGCAAAGCAGTTGGCAACGAATTGTGCTTGGCTCGACGGCCGGGCTTTTGCCGCCGAGGATTTCGCAACAGATCCTCGTCGACAGACGGCCGGGTTGCCCCCCCAGCCACCAGCAATGCGCACTGGGCCGGACCCCGATGGTGGATTTGTCGTCGTGTCCGGATGGGACGCTATCGGGAACGACTTTCCCAATATGCCCATAAGAGGCATCACTGCCGAGGAATGCCAGAGTGCGTGCGACCGCGATTTCAAGTGTCTAGCCGTAACGTACAATACCAAATATCAGGCCTGCTTCATGAAAGGCGACGCGTCCATTCTTGTGAAGAGCGAAGATTCGTTCATGGCGGCCAAGAAGGTCGTGGAGAGCAACCTCCATTACTCGAATCTCGTGTTTGCAAAGAACACGGAAGTTTCGGGCGATCCCTACTGGTCAGGGCAACTGAGATATCCAGACTGCATTTTGCAGTGTGCGAATGAAAATTCGTGCCAGGGGTTCAATTTCCGCAGCAAGGAGATGTCGTGCACGCTGCTCAGCAACGTCTCGCAATCGTCGGACAATTCGGCGGTCGCCTCCGGAATTAAGAGCGTCGGGAACTAACAAAGCTGCACCGCCAAGGACGGCAAGCAATACGTCAACACCTATCCCTGGTTCCTCGATCTCGACAACGGCAAGATAGCAAGGATCGGCCTGCTTCGATTCCATCGCCTTCAACGATCTGTGGTCCTCGGTGAAGCCCTAGGTTCGTGAAGAGATGCACCGAGCAGCTGGCGCCGTGTTTCGAGGTTGCCCCGTGTCTGATTTCTGTGGCTATCAGCCGACAGCAGCCGGTCCGCTTCCTGCCAAATGCGGTCATTCTGGAGTATGACTCCCAACGCTTGCAAACGAGGCTAGGATGGGCTGTATGGCGTCACGGGAGCATGCGGAACGATACGGGAAGATTTCTGATTTTGGCCCACGAAAAACGCAACAAAATCAAGGATTTTAATACACCCTCCGGGCCCACCATTCAGTCCACCGGATTTCCGGGTTTTTCGCCCGTCTCAGAATAGCTACGACATGTCCGTGGGTTAGCGCCGAGTAGTGGGCAACACTTGGCTGAGGCTCCGCAGTGAGCGTCCAAAACACCTGACTTTTGGCCGTCCGTCTCTGTCGGGCGAATTCCGTAGCCAAGTGTTTGGCAAAGCGATGGTTGGCTGATCAGCCAGATGCACGCCGGATTGGTGTCAGAAGCCGAGGAGAGCAGTCTGGCTGGTCCAGGCGTGTGGCAGGTCAGAGACCCGCAAGAGTCTGTGCGCCGTCAGTTGGACAGGCTGATCACCGGCAACGATGCTGGCCGTTATTTTCGGAGCGAGGAACGCGAAGGGAAGAAGTCGACTCACCTCAGACGTGTCGGTGCCATTGAGCATGGCAACGTCGGTGACGCTGCGGTTGCTCCGTCCGTAAGTTGCTCCAGGTAGAGGCGGGCTCGACGCACAAGGTCGATTAAGGCGCCGTCGGGTTCTCGGCTGATGTTGGACCCGTCTGTAAGCACGATCCGCGTCTCGACACCGCGCCGCTTCATACCGCTTGGACATTCGATCGAAGTTACTTGGGCGCTATCGTTGGGAGGCAGAGTACGGTCGAGAAGCAATTCCGATAGCGAGCGGCAATCGAGTTCGATCGTCAACGATCCGGGCTTGAGGGTGATCCTCCGAACGATCTTTTGAAGCATAAATCGCTTCGCTTCCGCAGTGTCTGATGCCCAGCACGACCGCATCACTTCTGCCCGCCGCATCGCCGACTGAATTTCGCCAGCGTCGGCCCATTGCTGAATCCAACCAGACAGTTGGGCCTGATCACTGAGAATTCGATTCAGGCGATGCTCAACAACTGATTCAAGTGTGGGCGCTGGAAGACGCCAACCCGATGACCCTTTCCGGCGCTCATCGACGAATTGCTTTGAGACATAGTATCGGTAGCGGACACCTTGCTTGTTGGCATGAACCGATCGCAATTTCTCG
The DNA here is from genome assembly GCF_055811635.1 of Mesorhizobium sp. WSM4806. Classification (NCBI taxonomy): domain Bacteria; kingdom Pseudomonadati; phylum Pseudomonadota; class Alphaproteobacteria; order Hyphomicrobiales; family Phyllobacteriaceae; genus Mesorhizobium; species Mesorhizobium sp. WSM4806. The sequence continues at coordinate 261,075 of NZ_JBVVQZ010000003.1, forward strand.
CCGGCTTCGTCGACGATCAAACCGGTGAGCAGATGAGGCTGCGTGACATTGGACTGGCTTCGCCGCCGTGGCGCTTGCGAGGCGAGAAGTGCCTGGGCCTCCTCGAATGTGGCAGACGTGACGATCGGCTCGTGCTCTCCATCGTAGACCTGATCCTTGTGCCTGATCTTGCCGATGTAGATCGGGTTCGAAAGCAGGTGGTAGAGATTGCCGCGACCAAACGGCATTGTGACGGCAACAGATCCGTCTTTGCGTTGTCGCGTCCTTGCCGAGAGCCCGTCACTCGACTCATCGACAAGATCCCGGACCGACTTCAGGGCGAGATAGCGATCGAATAGGTGTCTAACTGTTTGCGCTTCGGTTTCGTCAATCGCCAGCTTGCGGTTGTCGACGCGATAGCCCAGGGGCACCACGCCGCCCATCCACATGCCTTTCTTCTTCGATGCGGCGATCTTGTCGCGGATACGCTCTGCTGTGACCTCTCGCTCGAACTGAGCGAAGGACAAAAGCACGTTGAGCGTGAGCCTGCCGAGATTGACGAGCAAGCTGAAGGTTTTATCCAGGCCACCGGCGCGCGCATCGAGAGCGGCGGCAGCCGTGCATGTTATGTGCGCGATGCCGGCGCCGAGCGGGCGCTCGTGGTTCTCGGCGCTTCAGGAGCTGGCAAGTCGTCGTTCCTGCGAGCGGGGTTGTGGCCGCGCCTGCGCCGGATGACATTCGCTTCGAGAATCCCGCCGACCTTTGCGGCTGCAAGGACCACGGCGTGGGGCCTGGTTTCTGTCATCCAGCGATACACGGCGTCCTGATTTCGAAGGTCGAGAACGTCGCGCGGAGCCATTAGGACCTCGCAGTTTTCCTCCTCCAATCGCCGCGCCACAGCCGAGCCGACCATGCCGCGGTGGCCAGCCACGAATACGCGTTTTGCGTCGAGCCGATAAGTGTAGTCCATGACCGGTGGCCCACTCTAGACGCTACTGTCCATGTGCCAGCTCTCTCGCTCCAGACGTTTCAGATCGGCGGCCACCATTTCCGCCACGAGGTCGCTGAACGTCGTCTTAGGCGACCAGCCGAGCTTTGAGCGGGCTTTCGCCGGATTTCCCATCAGGAGATCGACGTCCGTCGGACGGAAATGGCGTGGGTCGACTCGGACGAGGATCTCTCCTGTCTTGCCATCCCGGCCGATCTCGTCCACCCCCTTACCTTCCCAGACGATGACGCGGCCGACTGCCCGAAAGGCACGTTCCACGAACTCGCGCACCGAATGGATTTCGCCCGTGGCGAGGACGAAGTCGTCAGGCTCGGCGTGCAGAAGAATCCGCCACATGCCCTCCACATAGTCGCGAGCATGCCCCCAGTCGCGTTTCGCGTCCAGATTTCCAAGATAGAGGGTGGACTGAAAGCCCCGCTCGATACCTGCAACCGCACGTGTGATCTTGCGGGTCACAAACGTCTCGCCGCGCGTGGGACCTTCATGATTAAACAGTATGCCATTGGAAGCGAACATTCCGTACGCTTCACGGTAAGTGATCGTGATCCAATAGGCATAGAGTTTGGCCGCCGCATAGGGAGAGCGCGGGTAGAACGGCGTCTTCTCCGTCTGGGGCACCTCCTGGACTTTGCCGAACAGCTCGGAGGTTGACGCTTGATAAAAGCGCACCCGCTCTTCCATCTTCAGGATGCGTATGGCTTCAAGCAGCCTGAGTGTGCCAAGGGCATCGGCGTTGCCGGTATATTCCGGCGTCTCGAAGCTTACCTGGACATGGCTTTGGGCCGCAAGATTGTAGATTTCGGTAGGGCACGTCTGCTGAATGATACGAATGAGATTGGTCGCATCGGTCAGGTCGGCGTAGTGGAGAAAGAAGCGTGCGTCCGGTTCGTGCGGATCGACGTAGATGTCGTCGATGCGTTCGGTATTGAAGGAGGAGGATCTGCGTTTCAGTCCGTGGACAGTATAGCCTTTCTCCAGCAGCAGTCTTGCAAGGTAGGCACCGTCCTGACCGGTCACACCAGTTATGAGCGCAATGCGATCTGTCATCGTGTCCCATCCAATCGTTGAGGGCTGTGGTGGCGCCGTCGAGCTACGGTCCGCCCCCGCACTCCTCAAATGAAAGGCGAAAGCGCTGTGTTCGACCAGAGTGTCATTGTGGGAGGCACGCCACCAAACGGAGGTAATCCCACCGCTCAATGCCCGTCACAGCTACTTCCCGTGCGTCCCCTTTCTGCTTGGCTAGCCTCGTCGGACGTAGCCGCCCGCCGCGAGCCGTCAGTTCACAAGCGCTTGCGCCCATGCTGCCGTCGGCAATGCCGAACATGTGGGTCGTTTGACCAGTGCGGCGCGGCCATGCCGGCTGAGAAACGTTCGCGTCCAGCCTGTATCTCGGGTCACCTGGCAAGCGTGGCGTCGGGGCGCTTGTTGCCGACGATCCCCGCCACCGACGCTGGCTTGTCGAAGTTCTCGTAAGGCTTGTTATCGCGTCAGCAAAAATGACAATTCGTGCCCGCAGGAGAAACCGTGGAGGGGCCTTATCCAGCTGCCGGATTTTTGACCTGTTGCATTGAGGTAATTCGCCGCTGTTGCGAACCCTTCAGCATGATTGTTGTTGCTTGGCCAAGATGACGTTTCCTGGCCGGCTTCACACCAGTTCCTACTGGAGAAGCCCTTTGGCAAGTTCGCGCAAGTCCTGAAACGCAATAACAAGGTATGAGACCAGAAAGCTGCACAGATAGAAGCTTGGTGCGGCGCCGCGCTCCCACCGGAGAAACAAGGCGCCGAGTTCAAGGCTCGGGCGCGTTTGTGCTAGCCATGCCAGGGTCGCGGCCAAGGCGAGGCTACCCAGAGCATTGGTCGGATAATGCAGCCCCAAGTAGACTCGCGCAAGCTCTATTACCAAGGTGCAGGCCAGGGCGAGGAGTCCAAGTTCGAAGCGAACGAGAAGAATGGCGATCGCTAAACCCGCGAACAGAACCGCTCGCTCACTGGGGAACCCGGGGCTGCCGGCGAACGGCGCTGAGCGCAGGACGGCAGCGTCGCCCAGAACCTCCGGGATATGAAGCCCAAGTGCGGCGTCAAAAATCGGCTTTGGCGTCGTCGGCAGAGTGCCCTGCAGGAAATGCGCGACGAGCGCCGCGAGGACAGCTGCGCAGACGCCGCTCACCAGCCTTGCCCTCGATTCCGGCCTGTCATGGGCGAACCAGCAGTACCAAAGCAAGGACACAACTATAGCGCCCTCGGTTGTTGGGTAGACGGCACCGAAAGCGAGCCGGCTGGCGAAGGGCTGATTGCTCGCTACGGTGTTAATGGCCTTTACGAGGGGCCTGTCGATCCAATCCGGGTTAAGGGCCAGGAAAGTCGTACCCACAAAGAGGAGGCAAAGCGCGGCGGCATGCTTCAGGTAATGGAAGTCGGATAGCATTCGCGCCATCGGTTCGGCCATCTCGAACCTCCTCGGGCTCGGTCTGCGGAACATCCCGCTAACTAAGCGGTTGTAAGAACCTCGCGCTGCGGTGACGCGGCAGAGCTGCCGAAGAAGACAAGATCCTGCGCCCGGCGCAGCGCGTCGCACAGCCGCCCTATCGGAAGATCGATGTCGTCATAGCCGAGCACCTCGTCGCGCTTGACGTCGCGCAGCAGTCGGCAGCCCTCGGCGAGCCCGATCGGCACAAGCCGCTCGGCGTGCACCGTCCGCGCGTTCTCGCAGAGGCCATAGGTCATGTAATGTCCGAGGCCATCGAGGATCTCTCCGGCACTAAGGTCCCGCTTGGCGGCGGCCACCACGTCAACGGTCGGCGCGCCCAGGGGCGCAATCGCAGCATCGCGGAAGATCGCGGCCCTCGCCACTGTGAAGGGCACCTCGAAATGACACAGATGATAAGGCCAATAGAAACAGTAGAGCGGCCCGGGGCCCATCTTGTAGAGTGACAGATAGTGTTTCTCGACGGCATTCTCAGTGGTGCCAAGAACGAAGACGCCGGGGTTGGGCATGGCGCCGACACAATAATCAACTATCCCCGGCCCCTCGAGGAGCTGATTGAGCGGATACCAGCCGACCGCCTCCTGGATCGGGGTCCCGGGCTCGACCACAGGCCCGTACATGCCGCGCTTGGCCACCAGCATGCCTGTGGCGTTGGCGACGATGGCGTTCTCGAATGAGATCTTCGTGCCGTCCGCGAAGGAAGTGACCATCGGGGCCTTCATCCCCCATTTCTTGGCAAATCCCTCCTGGGTCGTCGGATTTCGGTAGGGATCGTGCAGGCCCTTGATGTTCCCGCAAAGCACGGGACGTATGCCCAGGCCCCTGACCCAACGGTAGAGGTTCATGATGACGCCGGGCTGATCCCCCTCCACATTGGTGAGGACCACGCCTGCCTGGTCGGCATACACTTTCAGGATTGGGCCGATCGTGCCGTCGAGTTCGGCATTCATCAGGGCGACATGCTTGCCGTGCCCGATCGCGCGCATTGTGACGTGGGCAGCGAACTCGATCGCGCCTGTCGCCTCGACGACGATGTCGATGCCTTCGGCCTCGCAAATGTGCATCGGGTCCGCCGTGATCGCGCGGCGGCCGCGGGCCACGAGATCCTCAAGCGCTTTGGTGCTGGTCGCCTCCGTCACATCGTCCGCGCCTGCAGCGGCATAGGCCTCTCTCGCCTTTTCCACGTGTCTGTTGGAAATGGCTACGAGTTCCATGCCCGGAACATATCGCAGCATCTGCATCGCGATGCCTCGGGCCATGAAACCGGCCCCCACCATACCCACGCGAATTGGACGCCCCTCAGCCTGGAGCAACTCCAACTCCCTGTCGACGATGAACATTTGCGTCTCCTCTGTAGCGCTCCCGCAAGTTCGTCGCCGAGAAAGGTCAGTCGGCGTAGTCCGGCCAAGTCCGGTCCTTATCTGAGATCACCGCCGGCTCATCCACTGGCCACTTCACGGCGAAAGCAGAATCGTTCCAACGAACACCGCGTTCGGCTGCCGGTGCATAGAATTCGGAGACGAGATACGTGGCCTCGGTTTGGTCCTCAATGGTGAGAAAAGCATTCGCGCAGCCCTTCGGTATCACCAGCATCCGTTGGTTCGCCGCGGAAAGTTCCACAGTGAGGTGCTGCTTATAGGTGGGCGACTCGGGCCGCAGGTCGATCAACACGTCGTACAGGCTGCCCCGGATGCAGCGAAGCATCTTGTCCTCGCCATGGGGAGCCAGCTGGTAGTGGAAGCCGCGCAGTGTATGCTTGTGCCTGTTGAATGAAATATTCATCTGCACGACATGATCCGGAAGTCCCTGCTCGGCAAATTCCCGTGAACACCAGCCGCGCGCGAAAAAGCCCCGCTCGTCTTCGAATTTCTGCAGTTCCACCAGGGTGGCGCCGGGAATATCGGTCTTTGTGAAAACCATCGTAGATCCATTGATCAAATGAGTGTCACGTCGGGTCGCATCTCCGACGCTCTCCTCATGGTTGCTCTCGCCGGCGATCCGCTTGTGCGATCGGGGACGGCATTAGACTTGCGCCGGATGCAAGAGCCGCGAGCCGTGGACTTCATAGCCGATAGGCACATAGGCTAGGTGTGAAAGTGCGCGTCTTACGCTTTCCCGGCGTTCCGGCTTGACCGCGAACATAAGGAACCCGCCGCCGCCGGCGCCGCACAGCTTGCCGCCTTCCGCGCCTGCGTCCCTGGCGAGGTCGTAGTGGCCATTGATCGCCGCGTTACTCACGCGGGACGCCAAACTCCGCTTCATCTCCCACCCTGCGTGAAGGACGGCACCGAAGCGTTCTATGTCGATGACGGGCTCCGAAAAGATCTCCTGAAGCATGAAGGCATCGTCCCGCATCCGCCTGAGCGTATCGAGATTGCTTGACGTGTTCGCCTTCTGCTCTGCCAGCACGGAACTGGCCGGTCGCTGATGCGATGTCCAGAACATCATCAGGTTGCTGAAGAGATGTTCGACGGCGCCATTGCGCACCCGCTGCGGCTCGACCGTTACCGCGCCGCCAGGCTGGAAGCGGAACAGGTTCATGCCCCCGAACGCGGCGGCATACTGGTCCTGCTTGCCAATCGGCTCCTTGAGGATGTGCATCTCGATGTGACATGCCTCTTCGGCGAGTTGGCCAGGGGTGACACGTTCTCCCCGGAATGCATGCAGGGCGTTGAGCAGTCCCACCGTGAACGAGCTCGACCCCCCCATGCCCGTCGAGGCCGGCATGTCTCCGACCGTCGAGATGTAAATGGGCGGTTCGACCTCCAGGAAACGCAGGCATTCGCGAGCGATGTTGTTCTTGATCTCCCCAATGGTGTTTACCTGCTCTGTCTGTGAATAGTTCAAGCGGATGGGTTCATTAAAAATCTCGCTGTGACGCTTGACGGTGACATAGATGTACTTGTCCACTGCCGCGCTGAAGACCGCGCCGCAATCGAGATTGTAGAAATCGGGCAGGTCGGTACCGCCGCCAGCAAAACTGACGCGCAAAGGAGTGCGCGTCAGGACGAGAGACGGTAGACGCTGTGCAGCGCGGTCGATGATGGTCGGAAGGTCCAGTCCTGAGCGGCGCCCCACGGCTTTGGTATCGTCTAGCTGTTCCATATTTTGCCCTCACGAAAATCAACGGAATGAAAATTAGGCAACACGCGGCTGTGCGGTTCGCCAGCGCAGCTGATCATCGAGCATCCCCGCCTTGAGCAAATGATCGAGCCAGCGCAGCCGCGTGAAGCGCTTGTCGGTAAAGTCTTCAAATCTAAGTGCGATCGAGCGGAACGCCTCGTAAAGCTCCTGCGCTCCCTTTCGCGCCGTCGACTGAAACTCGAAATCCGGGAAAGTCCGTGAGAACTTGGTGAAGTCCGCCTTGTAGGTCCTTTGGTCCGCGCCCGGCTTCGGTGTCATTGTGAGCTGCGCGCCGGGGACGGCCTCAACGGCGATCTCCGCTATCTCGCGCACCTGAAGATTGAGGCCTTCAACACCCATGTTGAACGCCTCATTGTGAATGTCCTGTAGCGGCGCCTCCAGCATCAATTTGAAATAGCGCGCGACATCCTGGACATGAACCACGGGCCGCCATGGCGTGCCATCGCTGTGGACTTCGACACGTCCAGTTGTGAAGGCGCTGCCCATGAAATTGTTCAGCACGGTGTCGAAGCGCATTCGCGGCGAGAGACCATAGACGGTGCCGTTGCGGCAATAGACGGGCGAGAACCGGTCGTCCGCCAGCGAGCGCAGCGCTTCTTCGGCAACAGCCTTCGATCTTGCGTACTCTGTTTGCGGCGCCAGCGGGGCGGTTTCGTCGACGACGGCTGCTTTCGACATGCCATACATGATGCAGGAGGAGGAAAATAGGAACCGCCGGATGCCGGCCGCCTTAGCCATCGTGGCCAGACGAACTGTCCCGTCCGCATTGATCTGCCTCGTCCAATCCGCGTTGAGATTTCCGATCGGGTCGTTCGAGAGTGCCGCCAGATGGATCACCGCGTCAAAGCCTTGGAGTTCCGGGGGTTCGATGGCGCGCAGATCCTTTGTGATCTCGGGCACACTGGTATTGTCGGCTCCCAGGGTGCACGCACGAAAATATCCCACGTCCAACCCGACCACCTGATAGCCCGCTGCCTGCAACACGGGCACTATGACAGAACCGAGATATCCATTGTGTCCGGTGACGAGAACGCGTGTTGGTTCATTCATGTCTGCCCTGCTCCGCTTTCGAAAGAAGTTGACGGGTGAGGTCCAGAAGCGAGCATTGCTCGCTTACTTGCGCATATAGGCAGTCCGCGGCTTCGGCCGCTTGACGGTCACGATCGTCATCGCCGACAAAGAGTGTGCGTGTGAGGTCGAGATCAAAGTCGCGCTGTGCCTGATACAGCATGCCGGGTTTGGGCTTGCGGCAGTCGCAGCCGTCGTCCCAGCCATGTGGGCAGTGGTAGATCTCCGCGATTTTGCCGCCGACGGCTTCGGACTCGGCGCACATGCGCTGGTGAAGCGCCTCGAGATCAGCGGCGGTCATCGCTCCGCGCGCTATCCCTGCCTGGTTCGAGATGATGATTACGCGGTAGCCGGCCTCGTTCAGAAGGGCCAACGCCTGCTTTGCACCCGGAACCCACTCCCACTGGTCCCATGAACACACATATTGAGCCCGTGGCGGTCTGCAGTTGAGTACGCCGTCCCTATCTACGAGCATGGTTTTTTCGCGCCTCATAAAGCGCTCCGTCGCGGGTAGACGCTCGATCGAACCCACGCTGTAATAGCGGTGCTCGCTCACGAAGCTGGCGAGGCGATGCTGCGTCGCGAGCGGCGTGTAGATGGCCTCCTCGAAGAGGACGTCCTCGTCGGGCAGGAGTTCGAGGGCGAGATCGGTCAGTATGGCATAGCTGATCTCGACTCCCTGCAGCCCGGGCGTGGTGCGGAGCCGGTCGAAGACGGTCACATTGTCGTCCGCATCAAGGATCACGCTGCCGCGTGAATAGCCGTCCTTGTTGCTGTAGACCGTGATCATTCCAGGCTTGCCGGCCGCACAGAAGCGTTGCCACAGCCGCTCCATGCGCATCGGCCAGTAATTGTCACAATACAGCAGCAGGAAGCACGGATCTATGAGGTGACGGGCATTGGATACCCGGCTGCTGGTGAGGTCGTCGGGACGGGTGACGGCATATTCGATACTGAGGCCCAACCTGCTGCCGTCGCCGAAGTGGTCCATCACCACATGGGGCAAATACCCGAGTAGAAGAAGAACCCTTTCGAACCCCTCCTGCCGCAGCTGTTCGATCTGGTATTCCAAAAAAGGCCGGCCGAGCACGGGCACCATTGGTTTCGGGCGGTCGAGTGTGATCGGCCGCATGCGCGTGCCACGCCCGCCGGCCAGGATGACCGCCTGGCGCGGCCGGCTGTAGGTGCGGCCCTCGACATTTGCCTTTTGCAGGCGGGGAGAGCTCGGCAGGACAATATTCATTGACCGCGCTCCGGTCGGTCGGCGACGAGGTATCGCGTGATGGCATGACAGATCGCGGCGTGGGCGTCCTCGACGAGTTCGTAGGTGCCTTTTTCAGACCGCACCCATACTGGCTGATCGACGAGCTCTTTAAGCGTGCCGCCGTCAAAACCGACAATGCCGATCGTGGCTACCTTCCTTTCGCGAGCGAGTTCGACTGCCCGCACGAGATTAAACGAGTTCCCGCTGGCTGAAATCACTATGAGCACGTCACCCGGCTTGGCGAAGTTCTCCATCTGGCCGGCAAAGATGCGCTCGTAGCCTTCGTCATTGCCGAGCGCCGTTATCCAGGAGACGTTGTCTGTCAGGCCCATGACCCGGATTGGCCGCCTTCCCGAGCGTTTCGTGGCCTTACCGAGGTCATTGACCCAGTGGGAGGCGGTCGCTGCGCTGCCGCCGTTGCCGGCGACGAAGACTGTGCCGCCTGCATCGCGTACGGCGCGCAGCATCTGTATCGCCTCCTCCACGGCATCCGTATCGATCTGCGCCAATGCGATGCACAGCGATGCCAGATAATCCTGCGCGAATTCTTTGGGCTGCAACCAGAGGGCATCATCCGCGAACATTTGCGACATCTCACCACTCCCTGATCGATCGCGAGCTCTGTCACCTCGATTGCTGATAGGTGAGCTCCATCACAGCCTGCGAGCACTTCGAGTTCAATTGCTATTCCGACGGGAAGCTGGCGGGCGGCGCGCTCACCGGAGGTACCTAAAAGGAAACTCCCTTGTTCTCTCCGTTGCGGCCGGCACGTCGTCAGGCGGCCATATCGGCGTCAAGATCGTCACAGTGTCGCCCGACAACAATGCCGTAGGCAAACCCGCGGTGATGGGGCTTTGCCTCCTGCTCGACGACGCGACGGGCTGCGCATTTCATGCGCTCTTTCGGCACCACGAAGAGAACGAGGGAGTTTCCTTTTAGGTACCTCTGGTGAGCGCCCCGCCCGCCAGCTTCCCGTCGGAATAGCAATTGAACTCGAAGTGCTCGCAGGCTGTGATGAAGCTCACCTATCAGCAATCGAGGGTGGCATGACAGAACTCGCGATCGATCCGGGACAGTTGCGCGAGCAAGTGCTTGAGATACCCGTGCACGCCCTTGACTGGGCGCAGGCAGTCAACTGCGTCTTCGACTGGGCCCTACGGCGAGAGAGCCGAACGGTTTTCCTGGGCAATGTCCACAGTGTCGTCACCGCCCGCCGCAATCGCGCCCATGCCGAAGCGATGGAAAGCGCCGACCTTGTCGCGCCGGATGGAGCGCCGGTAGCCTGGGTCCTGAGGCGGCAGGGACACCCGGATCAGCCGCGCATCAGCGGACCGGACCTGATGTGGATTTGTTGCCGGAGAGCGTCAGAACTCGGCACGGAAATGTTCCTGTACGGCGGCAGCCCCGGCACCCTCCAGCGTCTTGAACATTGCATTCGAACCGAGTTTGCCGGCATAAACATCGTGGGCTCTTACTCACCTCCGCGCCGCCCTCTGTCGGCCGAGGAGGATGAGGTAGTGGTCAGAATGATCAATCAGTCCGGTGCGAGGATCGTGTGGGTGGGGCTCGGATGTCCCAAGCAGGAAAGCTGGATGCAGGCGCATCGCGGCCGGATCAATGCGGTCATGCTGGGGGTAGGAGCAGCTTTCGATTTCCACGCCGGAGACGTCAGGCGGGCGCCGCAATGGATGCAGAGGAGCGGGCTGGAATGGCTGCACCGGCTCTTCCAGGATCCCCGCCGCTTGGCGAGCAGGTATCTCGTGACGAACAGCCTGTTCATCCTGGCTTTGCTGCAGGCATCGCTCCTTCCCGGGCGCGGAGTTCGTAACGATTAGAGGGAGGGCGGAACCAGTGAACACACTCGGACCGCCGTGTTGCCGATTTGCGCCAACTCCTCCACGGGCGGCTGTTTTTGGCTCTGCTGCTGGGAGGCGGCGCTGCCCATATCTGGACGGTGTGGTTTGCATTGCCTCGACAGGCACCTGACGGGAGGCTCTCCATGACTCTGAGCAAACAGGCCGCCAGTCTGGCTGTCCTGCATGCCACCGACGTCCTGCAGCCGCTGATCATCTTGCCCTATGCCGGGCGTGTCCTCGGACCCATGAGTTTCGGGCAGTACGCGTATGCGCTCGCCATCGGACAACTCGCTGCCGTCGCCGTGGCCTATGGATTTCACTGGACCGCGCAACGCAGAGTTGCTTCCCTTCGATACGAGCCGGCGGAGATCGCGTCACTCTTTGCTCAGGTCATGGTCACCAAGGCAGTGCTGTTCGCTGCCGTATGTCTGGTTGGTCTTGTGCTGGCCGGCGACGTCCTGGCGCTCGACAGGCCGACATTCCTGTGCGCGATGCTCTCGGCCGCCGGCGGCGTTATTTTTCCGGCCTGGCTCTTCGTCGGCCTGGAGCGCGCCTGGCAGGCGGCCGTCGCGGGGGTTGTCGCTCGCGTTCTGGCGCTCGTCTGTTTCGTCGCCATGGTTGCATCACCTGACCAGGTCGCGCTCGCCGTTGCCATCCAAAGCGCAGTTCCCGTCGTCAGTGGCGTCATTTGCTTACCCTTCATCCTTCCGATCGGGTTCGGCGGCTTCAGGTCCGTGACGCTTTCGACGATTGGAATGCAGCTACGCAACGGCTGGAGGGGATTCCTCTTCACCGCCGTGGATACTGCCCTCGTCACCCTCCCTGTCGCCCTTGTCGGACATTTCGCAGGTTATGTTGCAGCCGGACAATATTCTGTCGCCGAAAAATTCCTACTAGCCGCGCGGGTATTTTTCAGGTTGCTTATGGATACCCTCATACCGAGGGTTTCATACTACGCTCATGTCGACCCTGCTGCCGGGGTACAACTAATAAGGAGGTCACTATTCACCGTAGCAGGCGGAGCGGCGATGAGTATCGGAATGTTCTTTGTTGCTCCATATATAATATTGACCCTCTTTGGAGATGAATTTTCAGGAGCGACACCTATCGTGCGCGCAATGGCCATTATACCATTGCTGATGAACATAAATACATTCACATCAAATATATTCATGTTTAGTTACGGATACGAAAATGAATGGACCGCCCTTAACGCATCCGGTCTGCTGGTATTCCTGGTGGCCTCGTATTTTTTATCTTTCGTCATGGCAGAGCAAGCCATTGTTTATGCGATGGTGGCGAAGGAAGTCGTCGTGCTGGTGGTTTCAACCGGCTTCTTCCTCATTGGCGGAGCGGCCGTCCTTCGCACGGCGGCGGCTTGCGACGCAGGCCGGGTGCGAAGATGTCTGCCAGCGTCCGCGCCGTTGGAGCATGATGCCGATCGTTTCCGGCCGTAGGAGATTCTCTACATGTTCGCGTCCGATCACTTTGTCGTTCAGCCGTCCGGGTCGCCTCACCAGCCGATCCCCCCCAAGGATCGCGACGAGCTGACCGTGAAAGACATCTTGAGATTTGTTCGAAGCAGTTGGCGCCTTTGCCTCCTCTGGATGGTTTTGAGCCTCGGTGTCGGCGGCGCATATGCGGTCCTTTCGCCTGGATATTACACCGCCTATGCGACGATCCTCCTTTCACCTCCGCCCGCTTTGGAACCGGGCGAAGCTGAGGCAGATGAGCGGGTCTATGTAGAGAGCCAGATACAGGTCATTCAGTCGGACGAGGTCGTCGGACGCGTTGTTGACGACACTGACCTAGCAAACGAAGAGTTTGTGATGGATGACAGCTTGCGCGCGCGGATCTCCAGTTACGTGCGGAGCCAATTGGCGTCTCTCTTCGGCACCGAACTGCCGACGGTGGAGCCCAATATTCGGCATCAGGCGATGGTCCTTGTTAGGCGCGCGTTTTCCGTTCGTCAGTTGGGTTTCTCCAGCGCCGTCGAGATCGGGGTCACCTCTACCGATCCTCAGTTCTCGGCCATGCTCGCGAACGCGATCGCCGCCGGTTACATCGGAAATCAGCGCGAACGCCGGCGGGCTGCTCGCGCGGAAGAAACATCTGATCTGCACAAGCGGCTGGCGGAACTTCGGGAAAAGGCTTTTGTGACCGAATCACTGAAGGAACTCCCGTCGGACCCTGAATCCGCGGAGAGGGCAAGAGTCCTTTTCCGCGAGCAGCAGAGCGCGGCCGAGGTTTATCGCTCGCTTTACAATGCCCTACTGCAGCGGAGCCACTCCGATTTTAGCGCCTCGTCGCTGATCCCGAGCGCAAGGGTCATCACGGCGGCCGAACCGCCTCGCAAACGCAGTTGGCCGCCCACGGTCCTGGTGGTAGCGCTCTCCGTTATGGCGGGTGGGGTTGCCGGCGTTGGTCATGCATTGATCAGGCAAGCAATGAACCACCGCCTGATGACGGTCGAGGATGTGCACAGGTCGACCGGCCTCGATCGGATTGTAGGGATCCCCAGAATTCCCCGCCGCAGGTGGACTGTCGTGGGGCCATGCGAGCAGTCTTTGCAGCCCGTCTACTCAAAGGACGCTCCCGAGCTTCACAGCTCGCTGAGCAAGGTTGCCACTCGGATGCGCGGAGTTCAGGGCCACCAAGTGAGCAAGATTGCCACCCGGATGCGCGGAGTTCAGGGCCGCCAAGGCGGATTTGTAATCGGCGTTGCTTCACCCCTCGGCAAGTCCGGAAGCTCCACGGTGGCGGTTCATCTCGCAAGGGTCATTGCGGCGACCGGGCAAAAGACACTGCTCGTTGATGCCAATTGGCAAAAGCCATCAATGGACCAGCCAATGCTGAACGCGGAGCCAGGTCGCAAGCTCGCCAGGGCGTTTGCCACCATTCCCGCGGATCAGGAAGGGCTGGAAGTTCTGGCTCTCAGGCCCACGGGGTCAATCTCCGACTTGAATGCCTCGCTCTCCATCTCCGCTGCACTCCAGCATCTGCAGCAAGAATACAGTTGTATAGTGGTTGATTTTCACAGCACCGACCGCACCGCTGATCTGGAAGCGGCCATGGGCGTCATCAGCGAGGTCCTCCTGGTGCTGAAGGCACGCCGCACTTACGCGGACCATCTCGAGGGAATTCTGCGCATCATCCCCGCAGAGAAACTCTCGGCAGTAATTTTGACCAGGATCAACCGTGCGCCATCCTTCGCCGTGCGCCGCCGCACTGATCGCGGGAATCCACGCGGACCAATCTGGCTCGCGAAGGCTTTCAGTGCTAACCGGTGACACAGGCCATGGCCTCGCCAGCGACATTGTCACGCAGGAAGGGTTCAAAGCCGGTCGACCTCGTTTGCAGCCATTCCCCTGACGTGCTCGACTACACGCTCTTTCTCTCCGGCATTTGGCTGGCCTGCGCCCTGGCAATATCGCTTAAACTGCTTGGCCCTTTCTTCATAGTGATCCCGGTCGGTGTCTGTCTGGCCTATGCCGTGCTGCGGCAGACGGTGCCGCCTCGTCTGCTGGCGGTCTACACCGCCTTCTGCCTCTTCATTGCCCTGCTGTCCAGATACAGGCTGATGCCGGATTCCTGGCAGGTTTACTTCCTTCAAGAAGCAGTCATAAGGCAAATCGTCCCGATTGTGGGATTCTTCGCCGTCGCATGGGCATCCAAGGCTTATTTCCGCCGCAGGCTGAAGAGCGGCAATGCCTTTTTTGGGGCACCCGTTTTCCTGTTCCTGTCTCTCGTTGTCGCGCCGGCGGTGATGTTTCAGCAGGGTGTGCAATACGAGGGCGCACCTCCGGGAGCCACGATGCTGATTCTCTACGGCTCGCTCCTCAATAACATTGCAATTGCCGTGTTCTTCATTGCAGGCAGTATTTTTCTGACGAATGACTGGCGCCGCTACGGCGGCATTTTGCTCTTATTGGGATTTGCCCTTGTGAGCCCCTTGGGTCAGTTCAAGGTGCTCGCGGTCACCATAGTGGTCATTCTAATTGGCGTGCCAGGCCGATTGGTAGCTATAGCTCTGGCGACGGCATTAACTGCTGCCTATGCCCTCGGGCTGAATTTCATACCTCAAACCTTTGCCTTGGACCCGAACGCCGGGATCCGACTTGCGTTCATTTCGGACGCACTCGCATCCGTGGCGGATACATACGGCATTGGCATAGGATTTGGAAAAGAGTCGGTTCAGTGGCGATATGAGATCCCAGGTTTCTTGGATTTCACCTTTCTTCCTGACACCAGGAACATCACGCATGCCAGGATGCTTGAAATACTCTCAACGGGAATCCACAACTCGTTCCTTCAATCCATGCTGCGGACGGGAGTCATTGGATTCATTTTGATTGTATCTGCAATTGCGGCGGCGTTCCCACCACGCAGACTGCCGCGCGGCGTTCGAAACCATGCTTCGGCGGTCTTCGTCATGATTTTCCTCGCGATGTTCGTCAATGCAGTCCTGGAGACTCCTCTACAGATAGTGGGAATTGCATTCTCATACGGCTACCTGACTGCACTTCGCGCCACTGCTTGGGCCGAGGATGCGGAACCCGTTCCGCCAAATGGGATCGAAATGCAGCAAGGCGGTTCTTGGCGTACCTGACCGAATACGGATGCGGTCCGTCCGAAACAGGCGATCCACCGGTCTCGGTAGAAGGGGTGCGCGTCGTACCGGTTTTGGCACGGTAGGGGCATGAGAGCCGTCCGGCCAGTGCGCACACGCCTGCGATTAGGCGTCCTCGTCCGTTTCCATGAGGGGTGCCTCGAAAGAGCCAGCGAGCCAGCCATTTTGCCTCGGCCTCGGCCATGCCTCTTCTGGTAGCATAGGGCCATCCACTGCGCAGGTTCGCCCGCGCCGGAGAAACCCATGCTCAGTCGCCCGTAGAGATACGGGGGCAACCCGTTGGGGGACCCATGAAGCTGTTGAGAACCTTGTTGTCGGCGCTGTCGATGACCATGGCTTCGACCCGCCTCGCTTCGTTCGCTGGCGCCATCGCTCTGATTCCGACAGCGGCACTTGCCGACTACAAGCTACAGCCCGGAGATACGCTGGAAGTCTCGGTCCCTGGTATTCCGGATTTCAGGCAGCGATTGCAGATCGGAGTGGACGGCGAGGTGAACTTGGCGCTGGTTGGAGCGGTTCAAGTCAGCGGCCTTTCCATTCAACAAGCGCAGGAAATAATCGCTGGCAGTCTCGCCAGCAAGCAGTATCGGCAGGGGACCACGGACGGCCGTGAGATAACGCACCTGATCCAGGCCGATCAGGTCTTCATTTCTGTTGCCGAATACCGGCCCATCTATGTTTATGGTGATGTGGCCAGGCCGGGAGAGTACATCTTCCGGCCGGGTATGACTGTCCGACAGGCTGTGGCGGTTGCGGGTGGCTACAGCGCTGCCCAAGTTCGCATCGCCAATCCGCTCATGGAAGCGGCCGATTTCCGTTCGGAATACAAAGCCCTATGGGCGCAATTCGCAACGGAACAGGCTCGCATTTGGCGCCTTCGCACCGAACTCGGCGAAGAAGTAAAACATGTCGAGAACGTGGCCGTGCCTGAGGCGCTCGCCGAACGATTGAAGCAAGCGGCAACAGCGCATATCGAAGCTCGTCTGTCAGACAGTGAAAAGGACAAGGAGCTTCTGCGACGTGCTGTCGAGGAGACCAGCCTGCAACTGGAGCTCCTGTCTGAAAAGAAGAAGAAGGACGAAGAGGGAAGCAAGGCCGACACCGACGATTACGAGAGCGTCAGGACGCTGTTGCAGAAGGGCCTAGCGCCGACCACGCGCCTATCTGAGGCCCGTCGAGCGGTGCTTATGTCATCAACCCAACTGCTCGAGACGATCGTCCAGGCATCGAACATCGAGCGCCAGCGCGGCGAATATGTCAGACAGCTGAACAAGATCGACAGTGAACGACAAATCGCGGCCTTGGGAGAGCTACAGGGGGCCTATATGAATCTGGCCCAGATCTCGGCGCGTCTTGAGGGTACCGCGCAGAAGCTGGCGCTTACAGGTCAAGCGCAATCCAGCCTGCTGACAGCCGCGGGTCGGCCCGAGATAAAAGTCCATAGAAAGCGAGAGCAGGGCGACGAAACGCTCCCCGGCAACGAAGATCTCGGGCTTGCGCCCGGCGACGTTGTGGAGGTCGTTTTGCCAAAGGTGGACTTTGCCGGAGCCGTCGCGTCCTCGCCAGGGGCGTCAGCAGTGCCGAACTGAGTTTCAAAGGAGCGACCACCGATGCGCGTCTTGCTGGTTCTCGCCGCACTTCTTTGGAAGGATGCTCTCGACGGCCTTCTGTTGTGGAATGCGCCCGAGCCGGTCTTTCTGTGCGCGCGCTCGGCCTATCGGCTCGGCCGGAAGGTGCTTGCGTGATGAGCGTCACCGTCCCTCTCCCCTGCGATATCGTCTTCCTGGGACTCGCGCGCAATTGTGCGAGGACGCTTCCAAACTTCTTCCGCTTCATCGCCGAACTGCGGGGGGCGGGCCTGCGGGTCCGGGCAGTCATCGGCGAAAACGGGTCAACGGATGACACCCGCGCGCTGCTCCTCGAGCACTTCCGGGCCGATGCTTCGGTCGAGATCCTTGCGACGGATTTTATGGCGACGATCCCCGAGCGGCTGCCGCGCATGGCGGCCGGTCGGGAATTCCTTCGCCTGCACGCGAGCAAAAACCATCCCGCCACGCACCATGTCTGCGTCGTCGACCTGGACTCCGTGTTCGCAGCCCCCCCTACGGTCGCCGCGTTCGTCTCATCGCTCGATCGGCTCGCCGCCGACGCGAGCCTCTTCGCCGTGGCCGCGAGCTCGAAGCCGCGCTACTACGATCTGCTGGCGCTGCGGTGCGAGGGCCTATTCATGGAGAATCTTCAGCATATTATCGTTCGCGCGAAACGAAATCCGCTCACCTATCGCTCCACCCTGGCACGATGCGTCCACGATGCACAGGAACGGGTGTCGGCGAGTTCTCTGCGGCACTGCGTCTCGGCTTTCAACGGCCTCTGCCTCTATCGGGCGGAACCCTACTATGCCCACTCCTACATCGATGCCCAGGATCGCGAGAGCTGCGAGCATGTCGTCCTCAATACGGCGATACATGCCTCGACCGGCAGTCATGTCCTTATTGACGACGGTCTGATTGTGACCGCTCCGCCCGAGCATCTTCGCGAGCAACCGCTTCGCTTTTACACGGTTCGCCTTTTGCGGCTGATGAGGCGCGTGTCGATATGGTGTGCTGGCTCAGGCCCACTCGGCTCGGGGCACCGGCCATGACTGCGATCACGTCATCGGTACGGCGGGAGCCGCCCGCCCTCGGCCTCTCATCGTAACGGCGCAAGGCTTCTTACGATTGGGCAAGGCGATGATCATCGGCTACTGTCGTATCAACACCTTCGAACCCACCGCAAGGCTGGAGGCGCAGAAGCTTTATCTTGCCCGGCTGGGAGCCGAGAACTTCTTCTGCGAGAGGGCCAGCATGTTCGGCTCGACGCCGGAGCTGGAGAGGGCGATCGCATGTGCCAGGAAAGGAGACGTGATTGCTGTCACGAAGCCCTACCGTATTGCGCGCACAACCCGGCAGGTTCTGGCGCTCATCGAAAGGCTTGGCAACAAGGATGTCGGTCTCCGCATCGTCGACACACCTGTCGATACGAGCACGACGACGGGACGCATGATCCTTGCGTCAGCGCCTCTCTGGACGCTTGGGATGTCCCCGCCGCGGTCAATGTTGGCAGACCTGTTTCTCTTTTGGCGTCGCGGGTAGGGCATGATCGGAGGCAACGCTACTGCATGTTTCCTTGTAAATCCTAACCGATTTAAGGATACAGCGACCTTTGCGCGTCTGATAAGACGCGCGGCGCTGTAGCGCCCCCTCCGCTCACTGCCAGTCGAAGGCAAGCTGCAATGGCGGCCTGGGATCAAATGCCTTGCGCTCGATGGACCACCCGGCATGCACAGCCGCCGTTTCCCAGATGATGTTGCCGGGATTGGCGAGCGCGTAGACGCAGCAGTTCTTAATGCTGTGCTTTTCAGCGCCTTCTGATATCCGGGTCTGGAACGACAGGCCGTTGGATGTCGGGGCGTCCCGGCCGTCCCGCTGCTCGTTGTAGGTGTTCCGGATCCGGCAGCGATTGAACGAGCATCCGCCACTGCCGACCTTACCCTGCGGGACAGCCGAGAAGGCGCCGTTGCCCTGTTGAACGGTATCGACGTCTTCGACAAGGCAATTGAAGCTTCCCTCCAGCATGACGCCAGCCCCGGTCGGACTGTTGTTATAGAAGACGAGTCCACGCCGAACGACACAGCGGTCCGAGTGAAAGACAGAAATATTGTCCTCGGTCCAGGAGGTGGGACCATTCTCGGCCGAGAAGTCTTCCAAGCTCGTATCCGGAGAGCGGTTGAACTGCACATTCTGTCCACGCGGGAACGGCCCGCGCGCGTCGTGGAGTTCGAGGAAGCTCATCTGGCTGCCCGGACAGTCGACGACATAGATGTTGGAAGAGCCGCGGGACGCCTTGACTCGGGTGATGATCGCATCCGGGCAGCTTTCCAGCTTTATGTTGTTGCGGTTCTGGCTTGGTCCGGTCCCCGAGGGGGGAGCCCCGACATGATCGATCTCGAGGTCCTGCAAGCGTATTCCGGCGGCTCCCCGGGCGTATATCCCGCTGCCCATGGCATGACGGATGCGGCAGCTGCGAACAATGACGCCCTGATGGAGTATCGTGATCCCGTTGCCTTGGGGCGCATAAATGTCAAGATTTTCAATGATCTGCCCATCTGCGCGCGAAAGCACCGGTCCGCTTGGACGCAGAAAGGCGGCCGCTCCCCCGAACCATTTACCGCCGTCCGATCGCCCCATGCCCAGATGCAGTTCTGCGCCGACGACGCCCGAGACGGGCAGCGCCAGCAGCCCGGCAAGGAGATAGCGCCGATTAAGGCGGGGTTTCAAGAGACTGCCGGCCGCGCGACCCGTTCGGGTGCCAGACGTCGGCTCCGCTTGTGCGGAGACGTCGAGGTGGCCGACGAGATGCAGATGGGCCTGCCGCGTCCGTCCTCTCGGCAAGGCGGCTTCCTCGGCAAGATTGTCGTCAGGCATCCCCATCTCCCCCTGTGCGCCAGCCGGCGCAGGTTCCCGAAGAATGCGGATTGGCGGCAGGCTTATGCCCGCACAGCATTCCGCACACCATCTCTCTATTCAGCCCGCCGCGAAAGCCTTCATAAGGCTTAATCCCGATGGGCAAAGTGCCATCTGCCGGATTCCCTGCCATTCTCTGAAGCTGGCGATAAGCTGAGCGCGAAGCGATGTCGGTTGAGGCGGATGTCTTTGACTATGTGATCATCGGAGCCGGGGCGGCAGGCTGCGTGTTGGCCAATCGTCTGGCGGCTGATGGCACCAATACGGTCTGCCTGCTCGAGGCGGGGCCATCCGACAGCAGCATCCTTCTGCACATTCCCGCGGGACTCTACAAGACATGCTCGAATCCGAAATATGCCTGGCAGTTCGAAACGGAGCCGAGCCCGGGGACCGCCAATCGCTCTATTCCGATGCCGCAGGGCAAGACACTGGGTGGTTCGACCGCAATTAACGGGATGATCTACAACCGTGGCGCCGCCGCGGACTTCGACGAGTGGGCCCGCCAGGGCAATCGAGGCTGGCGCTACGCCGACTTGCTGCCCTATTTCAAGAGAAGCGAGCGCAGGATTGGGGAATGCGATCCCTTCTACCGCGGGACAGACGGGCTACTTCCGGTTACAGACTGCGATTGGCGACATCCGCTTTGTGATGCATTCATCGAGGCCGCGCTCAATGCCGGCGTCCCGCGCAATCCCGACTACAATGCGGCGAGCCAGGCCGGCGTGGGCTACTATCAGCGCTATATCGACAAGGGATGGCGCGTGAGCGCTGCGCGGGCTTTCCTGCGGCCGATAGCCAAAAAGAAGAACCTGGAGGTCCGCACGAAAGCGCAGGCCACTGCCGTCCTGTTCGAGGGAAGGCGGGCCATCGGCGTTCGGTATGCACGAGGGCCGGGTCATCCCATGAGCGAGGTGAAGGCCCGTAGCGAGGTGATCCTCTGCGCCGGAGCCGCGAACTCACCAAAGCTGCTGCAGCAGTCCGGCGTGGGTGCCGCGCGTATGCTCTGCGAGCTCGGGATTCCGGTCGTGCACGATTTGTCCGGTGTCGGTGCAAATGTCCAGGACCACTATGCGGTCCACCTGATCGCCCGGGTAGAGGGCATTGAAACGGTCAGCGGACACGGCGTCACCCTCCTGCGCGAGGCGGCCAAATGGATGCTGGGTCGCCCGAACTTTCTCGCCGTCGGCCCGTCGCTCGTCTACGGGTACCTCAACTCGCGGGATATTCACTCCACCCCCAATATCCAGCTTGAACTTGCATTGGGCAATTATACTGACCACCGCGCGCGGCGGTTTCCTGTCATCAAGCTTGGATACTATCAGTTGCGGCCGAAGAGCATCGGACACGTGCGGGCCGTCTCGGCCGATCCGTTTCGAGCTCCGCTCGTCCAGCCCAACTACCTCGCCGATGATCAGGACCGACAGGTCGTCGTCGATGGCATGAAGACTGTCCAGCAGCTGTTTCGCGCCCCCGAGCTAAGGCGCTACAACTGCACGGAAGAGCTTCCCGGCCCGAAGATAACGGACGACGCTGACCGTCTTCAGTTCGCCCGCGAAATCGGGCTGACCACCTATCATTTGTGCGGATCGTGCCGAATGGGCCCATTGGACAGTGCAGCATCTGTCGTGGACGACCAGTTGCGGGTCCACGGCCTCGAGGGCCTGCGGGTCGCTGATGCTTCCATCATGCCCGCCGTTCCCTCGGCCAACACCTCGGCCGCTGTCTTTATGATCGCGGAAAAGGCGGCAGACATGATCCTTGGCCGGCAACCCCTCCCGGCACTGGAGCGCGACAAGCCGCCGTGGCGGGCTGCAGCGGGGTAGCCGAAAACCTGAACGACAACTGCCGGGAGAATTCCTTGAAGAGACGTACGCTGGTTGCCTCTGAATTCAATGCGAAGGACCGAGCACACTTTGCGTTGGCGTATGAGTTCTGCCGCATTGTTGCGGAATGCGAGGACGCCGATCTTATCGCCCCCGGCCTCGACAACTACCTGACGAGACACTTTCACGCCATCTTGCCAAAGCACGACCCTCACAACGTCCAGCGTGACTTCAACCGACTGACGAATGCGGTTCGGAAAGGGCTAGGCTTGAGGAACGCGCCAACCATGGAGCATGCTCAGCTCACGCAAGACTATGACCTTTTCTTCTTCGTCGCCTGGAGCCCGCAAAGTCTTGTAGAATTGTCTCGGATCCACGACTGGCGCGGCCGCTGCAAGGTTGCTGTCGCGTATCTGTTCGAACTCTGGTCGAGCACGCTCGAACAGGACCGCCAATATCTGAAGCTCCTGGACCAGTTCGACCACGTGTTCCTGTTGCACAGCGCGTGCCTACCGCGCCTGCCTCAATACACCCGCACGCCCTGTTCCTTTCTTGCCACGGGTGTCGACGGCCTTATTTCAACGCCGTATCTGGCCCCGGTCAAACGCGTGGTCGACGTATACTCGTACGGCAACCGAGCCGCGAAAATACACCGGCAGCTTCTGAACCGAGCCCAAGACCGGGACTTCTTCTATCTCTACGACACGCTCGCAAGCACAGATTCCCGGGTCAGGGACTGGCATGAGCATCGGTTGCTGCTCGCCAATATCATCAGGCGCGCGCGCTATTTCATGGCATTCAGTCCAGCGGCACTTGCAAACTCCAAGTCCGTCACGGTCGCTGGCGAGCAGGTGCTGCCTGCCCGTCTCTTCGAAGGGGCCGCGGGCGGCGCCGTCATGCTTGGGACCGCGCCGCAATGCGCCGAATTCGGCGAGCACTTTGACTGGCAAGACGCGGTGATCGAGGTATCACCAGACTCGAGCAGTATCGCAGACGTAATTGGCGAACTCGACGCAAACCCCCGCCGCACGGAATTGTTGCGCCGGACAAGCGCGGTCCGTTGCCTAGAGATGCACGATTGGGTTTACCGTTGGGAGCACATCCTTGCCACGATCGGAATGGAGCCGCTGCCGCGACTCCATATTCGCAAGTCCCTGCTGCGACAGATCGCCGCCGATGCGATGGCGCTCGCCTAGACGATCAGGCCCGAAAGTGGGAACCGGTTTCGGGTTCGGTGCTCAAACAATGAGAAGAGCGGCAGTTCCGAACCGGTTGCTTCCGTCGGAGCGTCCGCCGCTCCAGTGCTGCGCGCGAGAGCATTTCATTTCGAGCTACTCCGAAGAGCTAGCAGGCGCGGGAAGCGGGCAAGGAGAAGGTCGTGTGTCCGCCGGCTCTGCCCTTTGGAGTTAGAGCTTATGCCGAATTGGATTCGCACAGTGTCGCTGCCATTCTCTCAACTCCAAGAACCGAGTGCTACCGCAGCCCACGGCAATCGAACTTCGCGTGAAGGGCAATGACCGCAGGCGGCGGATGCAGTCACGCTGGGCATTTCGGCGGTTTTCAGCCGAGGAGGGGGCGGTCGTCACGACATTGGTGGATCGATGCGGCTTTGAACGCAGGTGAACGTCATGGCACTTCTTCATGAAGACCCCCGTGCGGGCGTCACGTCAAACGCGCCGCGGTGGAACCTCAAGGGCAATGTTCTTCTGCAGTCGTTTCCGCTTCTCGAGGCAATGTCCGTCGTGCTGCTCAGCATCGTCTCGGGAATGGTATATGATCTTGTGAGTTTCGGACATTTCGGCGAGTACGGCCGGAACTTCGGGCTCGGTGTTGTTGTAGCCGCCCTTTTTTCGACTTCCGCATATGCGCGCGGGCTATATCTGAGTTCCGAGCCGCGGTCGCTGGCCTCTCAGATCAAGGAGGTCGTGCTGATCTGGACGGCGGTCTTTCTTTGCCTGTCGGTTGTGGCGCTTGCACTCAAGGTGGGAGACATGTTTTCGCGCCAAGCCGTCATGCTGTTCTTCGTGACGGGAGTTGGCGGCATCATCTTCGTGCGCTTGGGCGCCGGACGACTGGTTGCCTCCTTGACCAGGTCGGACATGCTTGCCAAACCGCAAGTAGTGATCGTAACGCAATCGGACGTGCGCGTGCCAAGTGGCGTAGTCCAGGCAATCGAGGCTTCCGGATGCGACGTCTGCCAAACGATTACATTGCCGGCGGCATCCAGCGAGGGCTCGCTCCTTGGGTGTATGGATAACCTCATTGAACATGTGCGTCGGCGTTCTGTCGACGAGATAGTCCTTGCTGTCAGTTGGGCTGACATATCCCTGATTGAGAAAATCACGGCTCACCTTTGTGTGGTTCCGGTACCTGTAAGGCTCCTTCCGGACCACGTCGTTAGCGCGCTCTTGAAGCGACCTGTCGTCAACCTGGGGGGGACGAGGGCGATAGAACTGCAACGCGCGCCCCTAACGGCGCCTCAGCTGCTTACGAAGCGGCTCTTCGACGTTGTGCTGACCACTGCCGCCCTTCCATTTCTTCTGCCCCTTCTGGCCGTTGTAGCGGGGCTGATTGCGCTCGAATGCGGGAGGCCGGTGCTCTTCTGTCAGCGTCGGGCTGGATTCAATGGCCGCACGTTCAAGATCTATAAGTTCCGAACGATGACGATCCTGGAGGACGGGCCTGTTGTCCCTCAAGCCTGCAGGGGCGATCCCCGCGTCACCCGCGTTGGGCGCATACTGAGAAGGTTCAGTATCGACGAGGTTCCGCAGCTGTGGAACGTGCTGAAGGGCGACATGTCGTTGATAGGCCCGCGGCCGCACGCGCTGGCGCATGACAGCGAATACAGCCAGATCATTTCTCTCTATCCGGCTCGGCACAAGGTGAAGCCGGGGATCACCGGCTGGGCACAAATAAATGGCTGCCGCGGCGCGACGCCGCATGTCTACATGATGATCAAGCGTGTCGAACACGATATGTGGTACGTCAACAACTGGTCGGTCTGGCTCGACGTAAAGATCCTGCTTCTGACCATCCCCCGCATCTGGACGGGGCGAAACGCCTTCTAGCTCAACTTTGCCGGTCCGAGGCCGCTGGAGGCGATTTTGTGTGGCAAGCGATTGATTGCAAGGAGTGGCGGGGCGGCTGGCAGACGACCCCATCAATTAACTGCCAAGCGACACACTCGGAAAAAGCGAACCTCTTCTTCGACGCTATCAGTTGAATACCACTTTGGATGAGGCTCGACACCATGAGATGCGGCTCTACTACCAAAGGCGCTGTTACAGAATAGCTGTTACAGAACATCTGAATGCAAGCGATGATCAGGGCGAAACACAGCGACCGCTCAATGCATAACCTGCGACTTCAAGCAAAAGTGGCCGCACGGCAACGGCGTTTGGCAAGGTACCGCTATGGGAGCGGAGAGGAATGCTATGACTCGGGCGATTGACGAAGATCGTGTCTCTCTGATCGTGAGTTCCACTCGAATCGAACGATCTCCACGCCCAGACAAACGAGGATGACGGCTTCTGTGAGTCCGCAACAAACCCGGACCACTGACCGAACTGCGGGGCCTCCCCTTGTCGAGTATGCTGCGGGGAGGTTAGTTCCCCAAGGTCGGCTTGCATGCATCAAAGGGCAAAATATCCTGCTCAGCTCGACACAGGGGGCAGTTTTTGCGCTCAATGACACTGCGGCGGATATCTGGCGCTCGCTTCAAGAAGGCGCGCCGGTCGAGGCTATTTTGGGCGAGATGGCAGCCCGTGGCGTTGATAGGCAAGAGGCCTATGGCTATGTCGAGGCTGCCCTTCGAGACTGGGAACGGCTCGGCTTAATCCAGCCTGCTCCACCGCCGTCCCCAACCGCAGTTCATCAATATCTCTGCCAGGTCGTTGCTGTTCCAGGCGTGTGTGCGCGCATACTGTATCCGGCCGCCGGCGCCTTTCCGGCCGCGACCGTACTGCAGCATCTCGAGGTTCGAAACAGGACCGTCGACGTTCTATTCCAT
Source organism: Mesorhizobium sp. WSM4806 (assembly GCF_055811635.1). Classification (NCBI taxonomy): domain Bacteria; kingdom Pseudomonadati; phylum Pseudomonadota; class Alphaproteobacteria; order Hyphomicrobiales; family Phyllobacteriaceae; genus Mesorhizobium; species Mesorhizobium sp. WSM4806. The sequence goes on from NZ_JBVVQZ010000003.1 coordinate 286,844, forward strand.
CTGGTTGAGCGCGGGGAGCGGATCCACCTGTTCCGGGATGGCCACTGGACTGATTCCTGCGGTCGCGACGAGATACCCATTATGGTCAAAGGGCAACTGCTGGCCGAAGTGCTTGAGCACAGTGAATATGAACTCGCCCTCCATGCGGCGGCCCTGTTCAAGAACGACCGCACGCTCCTCCTTTGCGGCGGCCCTGGCTCGGGCAAGACGACCCTGACCTTAGCGCTGGTCCACGCGGGGTTTGGCTTCGCGGCAGACGATGTGATACTTCTCGACTCGGCCGGACAGGGTATCGGCCTTGCTTTTGCGCCTGCAGTCAAATCGGGATCATGGCCCATTCTGGAAGAACATTTCCCCGAACTCGGCAGGTCTCCGGTTTACCGGCGCCCCGATCACAGGCGCGTGCGTTTTCTTCTGCCTAAGGATCATGTCCCTCCCGTTCCCCGGCCCGTGGGCTGGGTGGTCATGCTCTGTCGGACGCAGGATGCCAAACCTTCCCTGCGGGTGATTGAGCCGACCGACATCCTGGGTGGCCTGCTGAACGGCGCCTTTGCGCGGAACAAGGAGCTAAGCAGCACTGCGTTTGACGTTCTTTGCCAAGTCATCCGATCGGCACAGGGCTTTTGCCTGACCTATGCCAAACTGGATGACGCGTTGGAACTGCTGAAGGCGGCGTGCCGATGAAGCCCACCAGGAATGCGCTCGAGGCCCTGATCGCGGGACTTAGCGGCCGCCTGGTGCTAACGGCCGACTGGCAGGCGGTGATTGCACTCGCCAATCATACTCTGCTTACGCCCGCCTTGTTCGCCGCTCTTGCGCGTACGGGCCAGCTTGACCGGCTCCCCGAAGACGTGGGCGAGTATCTTCAGTTCATTTACCGCTGCAACCGGCAACGCAATTTGCGCTTGCGCAGGCAGCTGAATGAAGCCGTTGCTGCCCTCAATCAGTGGGGCATCGTTCCGGTCCTGCTCAAAGGGGCCGCTCCCTTGTTCCTTTCGTCGAGCGGCAGGATTCCCGACAGGATGATGAACGATCTCGACCTGGCTGTGGAAACGAACACAGTAGAAGCTGCCCGCGCTTGCCTAGCCAAGCTTGGCTATGCCGAAGCGGCGTTCTCTTGCGACGGCATGGGACGCCCACAAGACGTCGGTCTCCTGGAGCTCCGGCCGTACCGGGAGATTGACCGCGAGTCCCCGAGGCTTGCCCGCCGTCACGGCCTTAGGACGAAAATCCCCGCCCCACAGTCGCGGGCCCTCCACTGGATCATGCATGATCTCATCAAGGAGGCGGACTACTGGCGCGGAAGGACCGACTTTCGCCACCTTTATGATCTGGCACGGTTGGCGGAACAGCATAAGCTGGATTGGGCGGTGCTCCGAACATCCTTGCCTGACCAGAGCGCGCGGAACGCGTTCGATACTCAACTCCTGGCATTGAGTCACTTCTTTGGCGTCAGAGCACCGGCGCAATATGTGCGGCGCCCATTGGTTCGCTTTCAACACTGGCGGCGTGTCTTCCCCTTGTACCATCCCGTCCTCGGCGTTCCATTGCGCCTGGTCGGCAATTCGCTGTGGGGTATGTGGCGACTCTTACATGGCGATGGCTTGGGCGGACGCAATCCGCTCGACTTTGGACGCCGCGCCACTACCATCCTCCTTGACGGCGATCTCGGGTCAAAAATGTAGTAATACTTAAATTCCTGAATTGTATCTTGACGGCGCGTATGTCTTCACGAGTCGCATATGATAGCTTATTTGGTTAGAGCTGTTATTATAAGTCTGGAGTACGTTGATGAAGAGAGGGAAATATTCCAAGGGAAAGACAGATAAACTTGTCCCGGAAGAACAGGCACGTCGCGAATTTCTAAAGAATGCCGGGCGTTTTGCTGTTGTAACACCTCCATCCATTGCTCTGTTGCTTGGCACGAGCTTGAACTCGCAAGCTATTGCCGCATCGCATGGCGCACGTCCCGGACATGGATGGGGCGGCAAGAAAGGCATCCACTCTGGTCCTCCTGGCCGCAAGCGCTAGAATGTTCCTTTGGTCGCTCTGGCCGACCATAGATGACGCGTAGTCCGGAACGCCTGAATCGGTTGGAGGCGGCCGCGGAAACGGAAGCGCGCTTGGCCCGATCTTTGCGCCAGCGGTCATCGATCCTGCCATAATTGCCGCGTCTCTGCGGTCTACCCTGATCCCGTCTCAGGAAGGGTCGATCGCAGAATGGCAGCAGCCCGGCAAAGGCTCAGTTTTCGCGCATGCCGAGACGGAACGCGTCCGTCAGAGGTTGCGTCAAGTAGGACAGCACGGTCGTCTCGCCGGTCGCAACGATCACCTCCGCCGGCATGCCGGGCCTAAGTTTCTCGCGGACCTGTTCGGGGAATTGAGAGACCTGCACGGAAACTTTCAACTCGTAGTAGGGCTCACGCGTCACTTCGTCATGGAGCGCGTCTGCGGCAACGGTCTGCACCTCGCCGATCGCGACCGGCGTCGAGCGAGCCTTGAACGAAGGCAGTCGGATCTCGGCAGGAAGGCCCTCGGCAACATTGTTGATGTCGACCGGCGACATCTTCGCCGAGACGATCAGAGTGTCGTCATCAGGGACGATCTCCATCAAGGTTTCGCCGGGGCGAACCACGGCTCCTATCGTGTGTACCTTAAAGCCGACAACGCGCCCGGACCGCGGTGCGCGTATTTCGGTGCGGTTGAGCACGTCATCTGCAACGTGCAGCTTTTCGCCGGCGTCGGTAAGCTTGGCACTGATCTCGGCAAACTGTGCCGAGACCTCTTCGATGGCCTCGCGCCCGACTTGCTCGATCTGGAGTCGCGCCTCGCCGATAGTGTGGCGCTCGCCCGCTATTTCGGCAAGGAAGGCACCAAGCTGACCTTGGAGATCGGCCTGCTGCCGTTTGAGCGCGGTCAGCCGCGTGCCCAGAATGATGCCCTTATGGGCTAAGGGCGCCAGCATATCGTGCTCTTCTGTGATACTCTCGATCTGCAAACGGACAGCCTCGCTTTGGGATTGCATGGCCTCGATCTTCCGTTCGGACTGGGCGATGCGCTCCTGCAAAATGGGAACCTCGTTCGTACGGGCCAAGCGGCGCTTGTTGAACAGTCGCAACTGGTCTTCCATCGCGCGCTGGGCGAGGGGGGCGCTCCCTAGCGTAAGTTCGCGCGGGAAAGTGACCATTTCGGCTCCGTCCAATTCCGCCTGCAGCCGTGCCTTCTCGGCAAGCAGCGAGAAGACAGCGGACCTCGCGATTTCGCCCTGCGCCTGCGCCTCGGTGAGATCAAGGCGCACGAGCACCTCACCCTCGGTCACATGTGCGTTGGGCGAGACGAGAATGTCGCGCACGATACCGCCCGCAAGGTGCTGAACCGCCTTGCGGTCGGTTTCGACCACAACTGTACCCGAAGCGATCACCGCGCTGTCGAGGCTGGCCAGAGAGGCCCACCCGCCGAGGATGCCGAAGGTCAGCACGACGATGCCAAAGCCCATCCGCGCGGGCTTGCGCCAGTCGCCGGAGAGGTTTGCGTGCGCCGGCTTGTGGTCTGAGCCGGCAAGATCTAACGGCGCGAAAATCTGCGGGAGGCTAGCTCGAGTCACGCGTCCTGCACGCAAGAGCGCGGAAAGTGTCGGCCCCACCGCGCTTGTACAAGCGGGGGCAGGGGTCGAGCGGGCCGCCCGCATCGGGAGCCCGCGAACCCGTGCTATGATTGCCGTCCTTTTCGAGGTGTCAGGCATCATCATTGGTTTCGACTCGTTATGCATCGACGCGTGTCCGGCGGAGGAGAGAGTGCGCTGGATCTGACGCCGGCGGTCCGGCGCGCCCTCCATCCCAGACGGGCCGCCGCGGTGCCGGCGCTACGTTCGGGCCGACGAGCGACGGCAGCAACTGGTCACGACTGCCCATCTGCGCTATTCGTCCTTCCTGCATGACGATCATTCGATCCACCGCCGACAGGAGGTTCGGCCTGTGGGTCACGATCACAACGGTCTTTCCATCTCTCCGCAACCCTTCGATTGCCCGGATCAGTGCGCGATTGCCATCGCTGTCCAAATTGGCATCAGGCTCATCGAGCACGACGAAGCTCGGCTCGCCAAACAGGGCGCGCGCGAGACCGACCCGCTGCCGCTGCCCACCCGACAGTCCGACTCCATCCTCCCCGATGTCGGTCATATACCCTTTGGGGAGGCGCTGGATCATCTCGTGCGCAGAGGCGAGTGTTGCCGCCTCGGTCACCTGCGCATCGACCGCGTCAGCTCGGAAGCGCGCAATGTTGTCGCGCACGGAACCGGAGAACAGCTCAATATCCTGGGGCAGGTAGCCGAGCGCGGTGCCGAGTTGGTCCGGATCGTAATGGCGCAAATCGTTGCCATCGAGTCGCACGCATCCTTGCGCCGGCGGCGACGCACCCACAAGCGCACGCGCGAGCGAGGATTTGCCCGAGCCCGATAAACCAACGAGGGCGACGACCTCTCCCGCTTTCAGCGTGAACGTCGCGCCCATGACGACCGGCGTGTTCGTACCGGGGGCGAGGACGAAAAGGTTCTCGACGGAAACCGCACCCCTGACGTCAGGCAGACGCACGCGTCCGGCAATGGGCGGGTTCTCCTCGAATATGCGTTCCAGGCGCGCATGGGCGCTGCGCGCGGACACGATACTTTTCCATTGCGCCACCATGATCTCAATAGGGGCAAGCGCCCGACCCATGATAAGCGACGCCGCAAACAGGACGCCCCCGGAGATTTCCTGGTTAATAGCCAGGTACGCACCGATGCCCATCATGGCCGTTTGAATGGCCATGCGCAGAAACTTGGATAACGCAAGAAGTGTGCCGCCGCGCTCGCCCGCGCTGACGGAGTAACCTAGCGCTTCCTCGCGGATTCCGGTGCACCGTGACCGGATAGCGGGCCCCATCCCGAGCCCCCGAATTGCCTCTGCATTGCGCAGCGAGGAGCCCAGCCTGTCGATCGCGCGAGTGTTCGTGAGCGAGGCTCGCAAGAGCAAGCCCTTCGTCGCTCGCTCATTTACGAGTGCGATCGTCACTATCGCCACCGCGCCGACGAGGGCCACAAGGCCGATCAACGGGTGAAGTAGGAAGCAGATCACGATGTAGATCGGAGCCCAGGGCGCGTCCATCAGCGCCATGATGACGCCGCCCGAAAGAATGTCGCGCATGAGGTCGAGATCGCGCAGGGTCTGTGCATGATTCGATCCGCGGGCACGCAGCGCCGAGGAAAGCGCCGCCTCGAAGGCGGGACCAGACAAGAGCCGGTCGAACCGCACGCCAGCCTGCTGGAGGATACGAGCCCGATAATGTTCGAGGGTCCCATAGGTCATCAGCAACACGCCAACGATCACCGAAATAATGACGAGCGTATCGGCATTACGGCTCGTTAGGACGCGATCATAAATTTGCATCGTGTAGAGCGGAGACACGAACATGAGAAGATTGATGAAGAGCGAGAGCCCGCCGGCCGCGCAGAGGCCCGGACGGATCTCGCGCAAGGCCACCGCCAGCGGCGAGGGCACGTGCAAGGAGAAATTTGTCATCTATTATCCGAATCCAGTGAAGCGGTCGCAGGGCGCTCTAACCTGGCCATCTTCAGGCCTCTGTTCACGAGCGAGGAAGGCGGCAGGGCAGGCGAGGTCTCATGCAAAAATCCCCCGACGGAACCACCCGCCGAGTTGGTCCGAGCGCGAGCCCTGCCCCATCACACCGTGCTGAAGTGTGGCGCAACCGTCTGCTGCAGCCGGTTGCGCCACCTGTTCAGACTGCGTAGTCCCAGGCGAACTGGTTATCGACGTGTGCCATTGGGGTGGCGGCGGCATCCTCGTGCACGTCGGCTACGACCGCCTTTGACTTGTCCCAAATGATGTTGTCGGGATTGCCTGGGTTGGTGTAGCTCGAGTTCAGGACGCTGACCCCGCCGGAGCTGACATTCCAGATCAGTCCATTCGACGAGGAAGCCCCGCGGCCTTGGTCGGCGTTGATACCGTCGAACGACCTCGTATCGTCGAAGGTCACATCGCTCGCGTAGGACGAGAACGCGCCATTGCCCTGATGGATGGCGTCAACGTTCTGCACCCTGCCGCCGGTCGATCCGTTCTCGAACATCACGCCGACGCCGGTCACGGAGTTGTTACCGTCGATCACCCCGTTAGAGATCGTCGTATTCGGGCTGCCATAGACCGAGACGATGTCCTCAGGATGCGAGTTGGCGGCGTCGTTGACAGCATAGAAGTCGGTCAGCGAACTATTGCCCGAGTTGTTGAACTGGACGAACTGACCGCGCGGGAAGGGGCCATGGAAGTCGTAGCCATCGACGTGCGAGAGATTCGCACCGGGCGAGTCCACGAGATAGATACCGGTCGAGCCTTCCCGCACCGTGGTGTTTTGAACGGTCAGGTTCGCGGCGTTTTCTGCCCTGATGTTGATGATGTCCGGGCTCGTCTCGGCGTCGATTCCCGCCGGCGGGTCGGCGTTGATGACCTCGGTGTTCTCGATGGTGACGCCGGTTGCGCCCGATACCGACACCCCGTCGCCTTCGGCGTGATGAATACGAACATTGCGCAGGATGACATTGTCGTGCGTAATCGTGACCGCGTCCCCGTTGGTGACGTAGATGTCAAGATTTTCAATCACCTGGCCATCGTACTCCGATTGGATCGGTGTGGTGGTGTGGGTAAGACCCTGCGCCGGCTGCGTGGGTGCCGTCGGCGCGGAAGCGGCGGAAGTGGGAGCCTCGGCCGTCACGGTCGATGTCGGGCTCGACGCGGCTGTCTCCGTCGGCGCGGAAGCGGCGGAAGTGGGAGCCTCGGCCGTCACGGTCGATTTCGGGCTCGACGCGGCTGTCTCCGTCGGCGCGGAAGCGGCGGAAGTGGGAGCCTCGGCCGTCACGGTCGATGTCCGACTCGACGCGGCTGTCTCCGCCCTCGCGCGTAAGTTGTTCAACCATTCCGAGTGTTCCCCCAGTATTCCATTTTCAGAATTCATCCACTTCATGTGATTCATGTGCTTCTCCAGTTAAAATATGAATTCACTATAAGTATCACTAAGGATACCCATCGACGATAAATGATATTTTATCGTCTTAACGAAACTCGGCTTATACAACCAGAAATTTCGTCTGGTAATATAATGCTAACCTTCATGTCCAGAATACGGCGTGGATAGGGCTATACTGAGACTCTCCCGGGCGATCGGCGCTGCGTTCAAGCCTGCGCCTACGTCGGATTGCAAACGTCGCTTAGTACTCGGATCACGCGTGACCCTACCCCCGAGCAGCAGGAGACAAGGTCATGCATGCTAGGCGGCCAACGGCACGGCTCGAAACAGGTGATCTACGAGAGCTATCCTGAACTCGGCTACAATTACCGCCTGACTGACCTGCAGGCTGCCATCCGCGTGAGCAACTGCAACGGCTTCTCGCACTCTTCACGCGGCGGAGGCAGCTTGCGGCGCAATAAGGTGAGCGCCTTCGCGCAGCAACTGGCAAAGCTTGCTACGTGGACGACCTGATGACGGCTTGACGCGCCAGATGAATTAAGACGCGAACATCGACCAAGCCGTCAATCTTGGCAATCGTATCGAGGTAACCATAATCGGAACTGGCCGCCTCATGGTTTTCTTTCATCGGCCCGCGGGAAGTCCCGGTAACCCTGACGGCCGCGCATCGGCGCCACGATGGCCGTCGCCCGTAGCGGCTGAAAACTAGGGCTCGTGCCCTTCCCCAAGGCCTCAGGTTTGGGAAATCCGGATAGGCCTCGACGATGCTGCCCTACGCCTAATGAGGGTGTTTTGGCGTAGGGTTTTCCTAAAGAATATGCGGTTGGCGTGTGGGCTTGGACTCGGATCAATTGCCTCGGAACGGTCGCTCAATCTGCAGTGTAAGCAGGCTCGGGGAAGGTGTATCTGCCAACCCATCTTATTGCCTCCTCTATCGTACGAAATTCTTGTGCTGCCCGCTTAGCAGCCCGAAGCCCGTCTCGAGAAACCATTTGCCTTTCGTCGAGTAGGCTTCCTCGTCGATCTGCGTGAGGACCGCCACCAGTTGGTCGCACTTCCACACCAGAACCCCGATTCTCCGCCCTCGACCGTTCCGATCCGCACTTCGCTAAACGAGAATCCAGAAGTAATTTTTGCTTTGCCCACTTTGATAAAGCCCTCAACTTCAAAATGGCAGTAACACTGGTGGGGTCCCCCTCATGCGCCCCTGCGATGCCGTCTCCACCGCGCTACCATCGCCGGGGGATGATTTGAGCGTATGGTTCTAGATAGCGGAGGCTCATATCAGGGCGAAGCTTTGGCAAAAGCGAATGCACCAGCCCGAATGATTATATATTGTAAGACGGCTGAGTTGCCATGTCGCTCCCCGACGGGGCATTGCCGGATGCGGGAGTAAGCATGCCATGGTTCATCGCCCAAACTGCAGCCTGTGTACGGTTGCGGACCCGGATCTTTCGGAGGATGGCCTTGACGTGTACCTTCACCGTAGCTTCGGCAATGTCGATCTCGCGCGCGATGGCTTTGTTAGACTCCCCTTCGATTAAGCGGCGTAGAATACAGTTTTCCCGATTTGACAAAATTGATAGTTCATGATCCTCATGCTCCACGTTAACAGCCACCTTTGTTAACTCATCAGCTGCGTCAGGTTTCAGATCATGCCTTATTTCTTGAATAGCCGTTGAAGTTTCGGCAGGTAACACCGTCTGCCCTAGCATAACCAATTCCAGAGCTTTGATGAAGGTGTCGTAAGCAGCGACTTTTATCAAATACCCGTCTGCCCCCGCACGAAAAGCTGAAACTATATCGGTCGATCGACAGTGATCGGCTAACGCGACGACATGGCTGGTCGGATAAATCGCTTTGAATTCTGCAATTTGAGCGAAATCAGCATCCGCATCAGTACCGCCGACATCTATGATGAGCAAGATGGACCGGTGCTGGGCTAGCGGCTTCTCCAGAAGATCGTGAACACAAGCCGCAGAGAAAAGGACACGAAACTTTGTCGCATCCAGGATTCGACTAAGGCCTTCTCGGAGTAACTCGCTCGGCCCGACAAGTACTGTTGTAAAGGATTCTCCTGTCATCATTGCCTCCCGCTTCGGCGCGATCGAAGTACACGCGTCGAGTAGAGCACTCCACGCCCCAACTGCACTCGATGCCCTCGGATTGAGTCTCTTGCAGTTCCTCACTCCCTCCTGGCGAGAACAGATTGGGCAGTGTAAGGACTATTTATAAGTAGTCACTAACATAGGTTGCTTTTTCGTTAAATTTCGCCGCAAACCGACGTAAAGCTAGAACCCCGGGTCGGCAATCTGCCTGAAGACGCAGGGATGGCACGGGTTAGCCATCTCAAGCCGCTGGTAGTCGAACGACGATCGGGTAGTGCCTGCGGCGATTGCAACGATAGAGGAGGATTCCTGAAGGTGGACGTTGGCGTGGTCAGGTCTGCCGCAGTGTGTCAGGCACCTGCACGTATTCGGCAGCACTCTCTCGTCGCGCGATAGGCCGTGTCGCCGTCATGATGATCGGACCTTTCTGCATATTGCTCAACACGAACGAGGTTGAGTTTCGTTCGGCCCGTCCTTCACCGCAAGCCGGATGCGGATACCGTGTGGTCGAGATAATATCACTGCCCCGCCAGGCCGCGCACGACCAGTCGTCCCGAAAAACTCGGCTGGAACTGTTCCAGCGACGGCCGAGGGGTCGTCTTCCGGCAGAGAATTTGCTAATGGCCCATGCGTTGCCGCGCTAGGAGATAGCCGTTACCTGAGATACTCGTTGTCGAATCCGATTATTTCGACCAGCTTCTTGCGGTTGATCACCTTTACATGGCCGCCCCTGAACGAGACGAGATCGGCCTTTCGGAGTTCCCTCAACGTTCGGTTGACGTGAACGGTGGTCATTCCGAGGATGTCAGCAAGTCGTATTGCGTAAGGGGAGACTCATATCTTCCATAGGCCGACAAGCAAACCAGCAGTAGCGCTCGACAATTGAGCTAGCGAGCCGGCCGCCAGTCCGCGATTTGCCATCTTGGCCTGCTCCGATTTGGATTCCCTGCTAGCTGCTAAACAATTCCCTGTTAGTACGTGTAGGGAATTTGGCGCTAAAGCATTGAATCTGCGCAGCGATTTCTGATTGAAAATTGGGTCAGGCCCTCAAAAACCTCGAAGTTCACTGTTTTTCGGCGCCTATCAGGGAAAATTGGACAGAGACCGGTTCGCCAGAGACTGCGACAACCACCATTTTTTCTTTGTTATCAATGGGTTATAATGGGTGCTGCCAAGCCGATTTGGCAGCATTTGGCAGCGCCCCGGCAGCAACGAAAAAGGGCGGCTCGCGCCGCCCCGGTTTCTTTGCTGACGATCCGCAGCGGCGGCGGCGCTGCCGCCGGCGATCATGGTAAGCCTCAAGCCGCTTTGTGCCCTCGACGGCATGCCCAGCGTCGCGATCGCCTCGACGGTCACTTCGTTGTGATGGCGTCTGGCGCGAACCGATCGGTCCCCTAGCTTGGTGCTGATCCGATCACCCTAGTTTTGGTAACCGCTGTAACAAATCCGGAGGTACAGCATGGCAGAATTGAGCCGCAGTCAAGTTCCGGGATCCACGAGATCGGGCATCTCTCGTCGGACGTTCCTGAAGCACGGTGGCACCTCGGCCGTAGGGGCGGCGTTGCTGGAAGCAGGGGCGGCGCAGGCAGCCGTTGATGGTTCTATGCAGGACGATGCCAACGAAGTGCTTGGCCCTGGTCTGATCCCGATCGACCTCACGATAAATGGACGACGGGTCCCGGTGCAGGCGGAACCCGCCACCACGCTGGTCGACGTCCTCCGCAATCACCTCGGCCTGACCGGCACCAAAATCGGCTGCGATCGCAAGCCTGTTCTGCCTGCACGGTCTGGCTCGATGGTCAGCCTGCCAGCAGTTGCATGACGCTGGTGCTCGACGCCCGGGGCAGGAACATCGCCACGATCGAGGGGCTGGCCAAGGGCGGCAAGCTTCATCCGGTGCAGCAGGCGTTCGTCGAGCACGACGCCCTTCAATGCGGATTCTGCACGCCCGGAATGGTAATGAGTTGCGCAGCGCTCATAAATCGTAAACCCGACGCCGGCATCGACGAGGTGAAGGCCGCGATAAGCGGTCACCTGTGCCGCTGCGGCACCTATCCGAACATCTTTGCGGCAGTGCTCGCCGTCGCCGGCGAGAATCGGAGGAGGGGCACCTGATGGCTACCGAAAATCAGGCACGGGCCGACCGGCCTTCGTTACGGTCCCAGTCCTTGCTCTACGGTATCGTCGGGCAGGAGATGAGGCAGGTGACTCGGCAGGTGCCGGACGATGAGCCGCCGCAGTTGCCAGTGAACGCCGAACTGCGCTCCATCGGCAAGTCGATCCCGCGGCTCGATGCCGTGCAGAAGGTGACGGGCGCGGCGAAATACACATTCGACGTGCAACTGCCGGGAATGCTCTACGCACGACAGATCGTCTGCCCATGGCCGCATGGCAGGGTGATCTCGATCGACACCTCGGCGGCTGAGCGTTACCCCGGCGTCCGTGCTGTACATGTGCTCGAGACACTGCTGCAATCCGCCAGGCTTCGCGATCCGGACGCCGAGGCCCGCAACAAATACCCGACGGTCCGCTTCGCCGGCCAGACCGTTGCCGCGGTCGCCGCCGAGACGCAGCGGATCGCCGACCAGGCGGCGAAGCTCGTCAAGGTCGAATACGAGCGCTTGCCGCATGTCACTGACCTCGATGCGGCGATGGACGATGAGGCACCAATCGTCTTTCCAGGACCGGTCGAGCAGCCATCGACGGCCGGCGGCGGCGGCGCACCGGAAGGCTTGCCGCAGAAGGGCAATGTGCGCGGTCCCAACTTCGGCATGCCGGGTATGACGCCCACGGGCGATATCGACCAGGGCCTGGCGGAGGCGGACGTGATCGTCGAGGCCGAATATCGCACGCAGGTTCAGACTCATGTGCCGATGGAAACACATGGCATCGTCGCGGATTGGCAGGATGACGGGCTGACCATTTATGCCTCCACGCAGCACACGCACAGCGTGCGCGATGAGGCCGCCGAATATTTCGATCTGCCCAAGAGCAAGATCCGGGTAATCAGCGACTTCACCGGCGGCGGGTTCGGCGCCAAATATGGGATCAACAATTTCGGCCTCCTCGCCATTCATTTGTCGCAAAAGGCCGGCGCGCCCGTGCGCATGATGCTGGACCGCCGTGAAGAGCATGTTTCGGCGGGCAATCGCCCCAACAGCTTGCAGCGCGTACGGATCGGCGCCAAACAAGATGGCACCCTTACCGCCATCGACGTCATAAGCTGGGGCTCCGGCGGCATCGCTGGGGGCGCCGGCATAGGCTTCTGCTACAATGCGCTATATCCGTGCCCGAACATGCGCACCGAGCAGTATGACGTGTTCACGAATGCCGGCCCGTGCGCGGCTTTCCGCGCACCCGGACAGGTGCAGGGCATCTTCTCGCTCGAGCAGGCGATGGACGAACTCGCGGATCGGCTGCAACTCGACCCGCTGATCCTGCGCGATCGCATCGACACAAAGCCCACCGACGATATGCTTGCACGGGCGCATGAACGCAAGGTCGCGGCCGAGCGGTTCGGCTGGGGCCGCCGGCGTCGGCCGAACGCCGACGCCGGGCCGATCAAGCGGGGGATTGGCATGGCGCAGGCGCAGTGGGTGTATGTCGTCAGCCCTCCGACGACGGTGGAGGTGCGGGTCGCCGATGACGGGTCGGTCTCCGTCTACAACAGCACGCAGGATGTCGGCACCGGCACGCGGACTGTGCTTGCCCAGGTGGTTGCAGAGGAGTTCGGCCTCAATGCCAAGGACATCGGCGTCTTTATCGGCGACACGCGGTTCCCGTGGGGACCGCCGTCCGGCGGCAGCCGGGTGACTGCGTCGGTGACGGCGCCTGCCCGCAATGCGGCCTATGCGGCGGCACGCGACCTGGCCGCGCGCCTCGCGCCGCTTTTCGACGACGCCGATCCCGATGACATTTTTTTCGCCTACGGCAAGGTGGGCGTCCGCGGCAAGGAAGGGGCCGCAAGGCCGCTCAAGGATGCAGCCAAGGAAGCCAAATTCGGCGAAATCTCGAAACTCGCCAAGCGGCACGACGACTATGAGGGATTTGCGGTGCCGGGAGAGCTCTCCATCAGCCGGCATGGGCTGGGCGGTGTCCAATTCGCCGAGGTGGCGGTCGATGTCGAGACCGGCGTGGTCAAGGTCGAGCGCATCGTCGCTGCCAGCGATTGCGGCAGGCCGATCAACCCCAAACTGGTCGAGAGCCAGGTGATCGGCGGCATCATCCAGGGTGTCAGCTACGCGATCTACGAGGACCGCATCATGGACGCGGCGAGCGGCCATCAACTCAACGCCAATGTCGATCAATACAAGATGGTCGGATCACGCGAGACTCCGGCGATCGAGGTGCTGCTCATGGAGCAGATCGGGGCGCAGTCGTCGACCGACGCGCGAGGCATCGCCGAGGCAAGCAATGTGGCGACCAGCGCCGCGATCGCCAATGCATTCTACAACGCCACCGGAAAGCGGATCCGCACTTTGCCGATGAACCCGGCAAATGTGCTGGCGACGCTCAGCGCCTGAGATCGGCCAGAAGGAGTCCATCATGGCCATGAACAGCTTCGAATGGGTGGATGCCACGACGGTCGAGCAGGCAGCAGGTCTGCTTGCCGAAAGCACCGAGCAACGCCCCGTCATCGCGAAGGCGGGCGGGATCGACCTTCTGGACTTGATGAAGGAAGGGATTCTAGCGCCGATGCGACTCGTAAATCTGAAGACCATCCGCGGTCTCGACGAAGTCGACACGGAAAACCGGCTGTCGCTCGGCGCGCTTGTGACGCTGGACCGCATCGACAACGATCCACAGGTCCGCGCGCGCTACTTGGCGCTGTCGGATGCTGCCGGACATGCGGCGACGCCGCAGGTCCGCAACGCCGCAACGATCGGGGGCAATCTGCTGCAGCGGCCGCGCTGCTGGTATTTTCGGCACGACCATTTCCATGGCGAAGGTGCAGATGAGATGGGGAGCAGGGGCGCTGACGAGAACCAGCATCATGCGATCTTCGACAACGACAAAAACGCGATGGTCCACGCCTCGACGCCGGCGACGGCACTGGTCGCTTATGATGCAAGCGCCGAACTTGCCGGCGGCGCCAACGGCTCACGCGTCGTGAAGCTCTCGGATTTCTTCTTGCCACCCGAAATGCAGCGCGCTCACGATGCCAGGATCGAGACTGGCGAGGTTATGACGCGCGTGATCGTTCCGCCGCTGAACGCCGGGGCGAAGGCCGCCTACCGCAACCAGACCGAGCGCGACAGCTACGACTGGCCGATCTGCGATGTGGCGGTGGTGCTGACGATGGAGGGCCAGACAGTGCAAATGCTTCGATCGTCATGGGATGGGTCGCACCAACGCTTCGCCGCGCCGTCGAAAGCGAACGTCTCCTCATCGGCAACAGGCTTACCGACGGCTTGGCGCGACAGGCGGCCCGTGCCGCGGTGGCCGGCGCTACGCCGCTGGCGAAGAACGGCTATAAGGTGCCAGTGCTGGAGACGGTCGTTCGCCGCACGATCCTGGCTGCTGCCGCGGGCTAGCTGGGGCCGTCCAAAATGGGTTCGGCAACGTCGCAGCCACACGCGGCGCCGGCAGTCTGCCGACGGTTGCGCTCCAAGGGCGCACCCGGGACAGGTTACGGGAGCGGCGTCGACTTCAACGCAGGCTACAGTTCGACCGCAACATTCTGGTGTACCGCCACGGCCGGCGTCGTCGGGCCTGATGACTCCTACGTCCATCCGCACGTATGCATAGGCGATCGGATATGCTTCCTGAGTCCTTCAGAGCAGGATCGAGCTTCGTGACATTGGCGGAGAAGGCGACAACCAACTGTTGTGGGTACGATTAACTCTGGGGTAGCAAGTCGTCTCTCTGTGAGCGCCGTGACGACGGTTGGCACGCGGCTCACGGCAACCGGCCATTGAGCGTGCACGGTGCCACCAGAAGTGAATTGCTCGACGTTGCCATCAATCGCGGAGCAATACGGAACGATGCGAGAGGGTTTTTCGAAACTAAACTAGCCCATGAAAAAACCCGCCGGTCCGGCTTCAGCCTGAACCCGGCGCCTCATCGGCTCGGCGTCTACTCGGCTGCGCCGCTCTCGGAAGCCAGGGTCGGGCCGGCTTCAGGCCGCCTGCGCCGGAATGTCCTGCGCAGAGCAACGTAGAAGACCGGCGTCAGGAAGAGGCCGAACAACGTCACGCCCAGCATGCCGGAGAACACGGCCGTGCCGAGCGATTGGCGCATTTCCGCGCCAGGCCCGCTGGCGATCACCAGCGGCACCACGCCCAGGATGAAGGCGAATGCCGTCATCAGGATCGGCCGCAGCCGCAGCCGGCAGGCCTCGACAGCCGCCTCGACGGCGTCAAGGCCGCGCTCCTCACCTTGGCGCGCGAACTCGACGATCAGGATCGCGTTCTTCGCCGCCAGGCCGATGAGCACGATCAGCCCGATCTGCACGAGGATGTTGTTGTCGAGACCGCGGAAGGCGACGCCCAAGAGGGCGGCCAGCACGCTGAGCGGGACGATAAGCACGATGGCGAAGGGCGTAATCCAGCTTTCGTATAGCGCGGCGAGCACCAGAAAGACGAACAAAACCGACAGGCCGAAGATGAAGACTGCCGTGTTGCCGGTCTGCCGCTCCTGGAAGGCGAGTTCAGTCCATTCGAAGGAAGTGCCCTGCGGCAGCGATTCGGCTGCGATCCCCTCCATCAGGTCGAGCGCCGTGCCCGTGGCGACACCCGGCGCTGCATTGCCCTGAAGCGGCACGGAGACATACATGTTGTAGCGCTGCACGAGCGAGGGACCGGTGACGTCGCGGATCTCGATCAGTGTGCCGAGCGGCACCAGGTCGCCGGCCGCCGAGCGCACCTTCAGCTTCAATATGTCGTCGCGATCGATGCGGAAAGCCTGGTCGGCTTGCGCCCGCACCTGGTAGACACGACCGAAGGCATTGAAATCGTTGACGTAGGCGGTGCCTAGATTGATCGACAGCGTCTCGAAGATGTTGGGGATCGGCACGTTCAGCATGCGCGCCTTGTCGCGGTCGATCGCCAGGAAGAATTGCGGGCTGGAGGCCGAGAAGGTGGTGAAGACGCCCATCAACCCGGGCGTCTGGTTGGCCTTGCCGGCGATTTCGTTGGCCAGCGCCAGAATCGGCCGCATGTCGGCGCTGTTGCGCTCCTGGAGCATCATCTTGAAGCCGCCGGAGTTGCCGATGCCCCGCACTGGCGGCGGCGGCAGCGCGATGATGAAGGCCTCCTGGATGCTTTGCAGGCTGCCAAACAGCGTGCCGATGATCTTGTCGGAAGTATCGCCGCTCTCGAGCCGTTCCTCGAAGCTCTTGAATGGCGCGAAGATCACGCCGGAATTGCTGGCGTTGGTGAATGTCGCGCCGTTGAATCCTGCGAAGGCGACGGCGTTGGCGACACCCGGGGTCTCGCGGATGATATCCGACGCCTTCTGGATGATTGCGTCCGTTCGGGCGAGCGAAGAGCCCTCCGGCAATTGCACGACGACGATCGCATAACCCTGGTCCATGTTCGGGATGAAGCCGCGCGGCACCGTCTGCAGCATGTGATAGGTCGCGTAGAGCAGGCCTGCGAAGACGAGCAGCATGGCGGCAAGCGCCAGAGTCGTTCCGACCAGTCTGTGCACCAGCCACGCATAGCCGTCCGCCATCCTGTCGAACCCGTTGTTGAACCCGTTCGCCAGAGCGCGGCCGAACCTTGCCAGGAAGAAGTTCGAATGTTCCTCGCTGTGCGGCTTGAAAAGCACGCCAGCGAGAGCCGGCGAAAGCGTCAGCGAGTTGAATGCGGAGATCGCGGTGGAGACCGCGATGGTGATGGCGAACTGCAGGTAGAACTGGCCGGAAATCCCGGGAATGAAAGCCGCCGGAACGAAGACGGAGATCAGCACCAGCGAGATCGCGAGGACCGCGTTTCCCACTTCATCCATGGTCTTGTGCGCAGCGGCGCGCGGAGCGAGCCCCAGCCGGATGTTCCGCTCGATATTTTCCACAACCACGATGGCGTCGTCGACAACGATGCCGACCGCCAGCACCAGCCCGAACAGAGTGAGCATGTTAAGCGAGAAGCCGAAGGCGAGCAGCACGGCAAGCGTCCCGATCAGCGAGACCGGTATCGCCACGATCGGCACGATCGCCATGCGCCATGACTGCAGGAACACGATGATGACGATCACCACCAGCAGGATCGCCTCGGCGATGGTGACATAGACCTCGTTGATAGATTCGGCGATGAACTCGGTCGGATTGTAGATGATCTCGTAGGCCAGCCCCTCCGGGAAATCCTCCGAAAGCTCCGCGATGGTCTGCTGGATTTCTTCCGCCGAGGCCAAGGCATTGGTGCCCGGCCGCTGGAAGATGCCGAGCGCCACCGCCGCCTTGTTGTTGAGATAGGAATTGGTGACGTAGTCCCTGGCGCCGAGCTCTATGCGCGCCACGTCCTGCAGGGAGATCAAGCGGCCGTCCTCGGTCGACTTGACTATGACGTAGCGGAAGTCGCGTGCGTCTTCGAAGCGCCCTTGCGTGGTGACCGTATACTGGAAGGCCGAGCCGTCGCCAATCGGCGGCGCGCCGATCGAGCCGCCCGACACCTGGACGTTCTGGTCGCGCAGCGCCTGGACTACGTCGCCTGCGGTCATGCCGTAGGCGGACAGCTTTTCCGGGTCGAGCCAGACGCGCAGCGAATATTCGCGCTCGCCGAAGATCTGCACGTCGCCGACGCCGTCCAGTCTCAGCAGGACGTCGCGCACGCGCGAACGCGCATAATTCGAGACGTAGAGCTGATCATACGTGTCGTCGGGCGACAGCATATGGATGACCATCATCAGGTCGGGCGAACTTTTCGCCGTGGTGATGCCGAGCCGGCGCACCTCTTCCGGCAGGCGCGCTTCGGCGATCGAGACGCGGTTCTGGACCAGCACCTGCGCCGCGTCGAGATCGGTGCCGGGGCGGAAGGTGATGGTGAGCGACATCGAGCCTTCGCCGGAGGAATAGGACGACATGTAGAGCATGTGCTCGACGCCGTTGATTTCCTGTTCGATCGGCGTCGCCACGGTCGCGGCGACCGTCTCGGCGTCGGCGCCCGGATAGGAGGCGCGCACCACGATGGTCGGTGGCGCGATTTCGGGATATTGCGCGACCGGAAGCTGCGTATAGGCGATGCCGCCGACGAGCACGAGCACGATCGACAGCACCACCGCGAAGATCGGGCGGTTGACGAAGAAATGGGCGAAGTTCATTGCGTCTGCCCTTCCGCTTCAACCTTGGGCGGCAATTTGGTCATCTCGGGCTTGACGGTGACGCCCGGCCGCACTCGCACCAGCCCGTTGACTACCACAGTCTCTTCGCCGGTGAGGCCCTCACGGATAACGCGATAGCCGTCGATGCGCGGGCCGGTGCGGACCGGCTTGGCCGAGATCAGGCCTGCCTGGTCGACAACGAAGACGATGCGGCGGTTCTGGTCGGCGCCAATCGCCTCGTCAGGCAGAAGCACGCCCGGATGCGGAAGCGAGCCGGGCACGTTGATGCGGCCGAACATGCCCGGCTGCAGCACGCCGTCCTTGTTGTCGAAGCGCGCCCTGGCCCGCATCGTGCCGGTAGCTTCGTCCAGACGGTTCTCGGCGAAGTCGAGCTTGCCCTTGACCGTCGCTTCATCACGGTCGGCGACACGGACGATAACATCGACGCCGCCGGCGCCCTCCTGCATGACGCCGCCGCGCTCGCGGGCGTCGCGCGCATAAGCGAAGTAGCTCCGCTCATCGATGTCGAAATAGAAGTCGATCGGGTCGATCGAGACGATGGTGGTCAGCACGGTCTGGTCGGCCTGCACCAGATTGCCCGGCGAGATGAGCCGGCGGTCGACCCGGCCGGAAAACGGCGCCTTGATCTCGGTGAATTCGAGATCGAGACTTGCGTTTTCAAGTGCCGCCTCCGCGCCGTCCAGTTGCGCTTGGGCGGCGAGATATTCGCGGCGGCGGTCGTCCAGTGTCGAAACCGGTATGTTGCCTTCGCGCGACAGTGTCTCGGCGCGCTCGAACTGCATCTTGCTGAATTCGACCAGGGTCTTGGCCGAGTCGACCTGCGCCTGCGCCTGGTTCAGCGCCGCCTTGAACGGCCGCTGGTCGATGGTGAACAGGAGGTCGCCCTGCTTGACCAGCGTACCGTCCTGGAAATGGACCTGGTCGAGATAGCCGCCGACGCGGGAGCGCAGCGAAACCTGGTCGACGGCTTCGAAACGGCCGACGAACTCATCGTCCTCGACGATATCGCGCACCAGCGGCTTGGCTACCGTGACGACGGGCGCGGGAGGCGCTTCCTGCGCCTGTGCGGCTGGGGCCGCGAGCAAGCCGAGCGCCGCGAAGGCCGCGGCGGCGAGCCATTTTGCAGGGACGTTTCTGCTGGAGGGGGCGGCCAGAGAATCGTGGCGGAGGCGTGCAGCGTGAACCATGGTTACCCCTCGTAATCGGTCCTTCATGCGAAGTCCGTAACATCTAGGCAGCGGGTGTGCCGCACAAATCAATTTTTTGTACTGACCACCACAACCGACAGCTTGCTACTGAACAAACATCGAACATCGTCAATCTTGACAAGGAAGCGGCTAACCGCGGAGCGCGAACGCACATCTCGCGTTTATCCGCTGCGTAGGCATCGCCATGCGCTCGAGCCAAAGCGGATCTGACAAGCCATTGCGCATCCCGACGTGCGGCGGTTGTGTCGGGAGGAACAGGGCCGCTCCCGCATAGAGGTCCGACCTGCTTCTCATTCTGCGGTTATAGGCGGCGATATAGACTTCGATTAAATCGGCAGATTGGACATTTGCTACACTCCGAAAACGCTATTGCACCACCCGCATAGCATTGGGACGTGACAACCGCACGTCCGCTCGTCTCCTGCAGTTTGGAAAAAAGATCGTCGATAAGCGGCGCATGTATGGCGCGAACCGGTCAAGCACCTTATCGGAAGCGTGCTGCTGTGGTGCGGGCGATTTCAATCAATCTACAAGGTTCGACGCGAATCGAAGTCCGGACGGTCATTTTGCGCGCGTCCTGGAGCTTATCTTTCGACTTGGTCTGGTAAGCGCATGGCATGAATTCCACGACGAAAGGTTCGGCGAGGAAAAGTCACCGACCTACTTCCATCGATGGAAGCAGGATCAGGCCTTCCATATCGACTACATATTTGTGCCTCGGAACGTTCCCATTCCTTTGTCGAACTCGGCACCTATGACGAGATCGCCATAACAAAGCTGAGCGACCACGTACCCCTCTCGGCGGACATTCGAATCCCCGTCCGCAATTGGCCTTCGCTTTAGCCAAGGCGGGCGCATCCAATCGCTCGCCAAGCAGCCCTTGCGACTTCAGCAATCATCGGTGCTCGCCTCGTCGAGGGCGGGCGCATTCGTTGAGCTGAAGAGTCGGGAAGGCCGCGGGATCGCCCGATGGCCGAATTGCGAGGCAGGCGTCGCAATTCCATGGATCGTTCGGGCACCTCTGACGTTATGTTGTCGCGGAGGCGGGTGATTTTCATCACGGAAGGAGCAAGGCGATGAAAAAAATGCTTCTCGCAGGAATCGTTGCCCTGTCGGCGTCAACATCGCTGGCGCAGACGAGCACTGCCCCCGAGCCAGCGGCTCCAGCGGCTCCAGCGGCTGAAACACCTGCCCAGCAGGCAGGCGGGCCTGCAAATCTCTGCCAGGAGCTCCTCGCCTTCATGAAGGCGCCTGCGGAAGCGGTCAGCCCGACCGCTGCTGCCCCGGCTCAGCAGTCTGGCACATCCTCTACCAGCGCAGCCGCGCCGGCCAAGCCGGAGGCAGGGACCGGCTCGGCGCAGAAAATTACCGGGCAGGCTGGGGTTGCCAGCGATGCTCCACAACCGAGCAAGGAGAAGGTGGCCAGCGGATCGGCGACGAACGCGCCCCAGAAGGAAAGCAGAGCCGCGCCGGTGCCCCCCTCCGATACGTCGAGCACTCCCAAGGATTCCGTGATCAACGCCGCGAAAGCGGAGGAACTGGCCGCCGCCAATGACATTGCACAATGCCAGAAGACCGCGCGGGAAATGCGAGTGGCCGGCGTCGCCATGCCGCCGCCGTTGCTTGCACTGGCGGCGCTCGACTTGCAGTATCAGCAAAAGTCCGGTGCGGCCCCTCAGGGATCTGGCAATCCATCTGTGACGGGGCAGGATCCTGCGCCGCAGACTCCAGCGCCGCAGACGCCACCGCCACAATGAGAGCATGACTGCGGACTTTGAGAAGGTGAAAGGGAGAAGGCGGGATGGGTATGATCTTGACCGGAATTGTCGTTTCGATCGCAATCGCGTTCGGGGCCGGCTATTTTCTTCTGAGCGCGCAGCAGCAACAGCCGGCATGGCAGGTTTACAGCAGCGAGAGCACTCGCGTCGGCGATCCGGGGCACAATCTGGTCGGTCAAAACTGGACCGGCGAACCGGGCGACAACTCAACCGCAGCCGCGGGCGGCGAGGAGACGCCTTCGTAGCCTGGATATCCACCTGCGCTCGCTGCCGTGGATTTTGAGGCTGCGCAATGAAAGCCTAGTGGCACTCCCAAAAAAAATGCCCGGACCATTGGCCCGGGCATTCCGATTGTGCGCAGAAGCTTTTATTCGGCCGGTTCGGCCGCCGAGCGCGGCGGTATCGTACCTTTCGCCTCCTGCGTTTCGACCCAAGCGCTATGATGCTCCTTCGCCCAGTTGATATCGACCGTGCCCGAGCCCATTGCTTCGTAGGCGCCTTCCATCCCGAGCGTGCCGATATAGATGTGAGCGATAATAACAGCGATCAGGATTATGCCGACAGTCGCATGAACATACTGGGCCGTCTGCATGCCGTTTATGTCGGTGAATGCGAACGGGAACAGCATGAATATGCCGGACACCGACAGCGCAATCCCACCGAGCACGACGGCCCAGAAGATGAGCTTCTGGCCGGTGTTGAAACGTCCGGCCGGCGGATGCGTCCGGTTGGTCTTGTCGAAGAAGCCGCCGCCGACTCTGAGCCAATGCGCGTCATGGCGATCGGGAAGGTTGTCCCAGACCCATGTCACCAGCATGACCAATATGCCGAGCATGAACGCCCAGGAGACGAAGTCGTGGGCGTATTTCGCCCAGATCGACCAGGTTGAAAATGCATCGGCCCCGATCAGCGGCATCAGCAGACGCTTGCCGAAGATAAAGTTCAAGCCGGTGATGGCCAGGATGATGAACGCCGTGGCGGTCATCCAGTGGGTCAGCCGCTCCAGGGCACCGAAGCGCAAAATCCTTACGCTCGATTCGGGCGCCAATGTACGGATGCGGCCCCGGTAGACATAGAACAGCGCCAGCAGCAGCAAAATGCCTGTTATCGCGATGCCGCCGATCCAAGGCAGCCAGCCCTCGTGGAAGCTGCGGTAATCGCGGCCTTGCGGCTGCTCGAGCAAGCCGGCGGCCGTATTGGGCAGGGTGACGCGTCCCTCGATCTTCCGCAGCTCATCAAGAAGCTGCTGTTCGTTCACCGCCTGAGCGGTCGGGTTGCTCCCGGATGGGGCTTGCGCGTACACGGGCGCGGCGACCAGCAGCGTGAGCGTCATGAACGCCGCGATAGCCTGCGGCATCAGTCGACCAAGCCTGTTGTCCGGCATTTATGCGTCCTCCGTGAAAACTCCGTTTGCGCGCGGGACGAGCCCGACTGCCTCCTACACGTCGATCGTTTCTCGATAGGCCGTCTGCCAGCCCCAGGCTCCCGAACCATAGCCACGCTGCGTCACACGCTCCTTGTAGATCGCCGCGATGATCTCGCCGTCGCCGGCCAGGAGCGACTTGGTTGAACACATTTCGGCGCAAAGCGGCAGCTTGCCTTCAGCCAGCCGGTTGGCCCCGTACTTGGCATATTCGATTTCGGTGGAATCACCTTCCGGGCCTGCGGCGCAGAAGGTGCATTTGTCCATCTTGCCGCGCGAACCGAAGTTGCCCACACGAGGATATTGCGGGGCGCCGAACGGGCAGGCGTAGAAGCAATAACCGCACCCGATGCAGAGGTCCTTGGAGTGGAGCACCACCGCGTCGGCCGTGGTGTAGAAGCAGTCGACCGGGCAGACCGCCGCGCAAGGCGCGTCGGTGCAATGCATGCACGCCATCGAGACGGATCGTTCACCGGGCTTGCCGTCATTGATGGTGACGACGCGGCGCCGGTTGATGCCCCATGGCACGTCGTGCTCGTTCTTGCAGGCGGTGACGCAGGCATTGCACTCGATGCAACGATCAGCGTCGCAAAGGAATTTCATCCTGGCCATTTCTGTTCCTCCCGTTCACGCCGCAACGATCTGGCAGAGCGTGCACTTCGGCTCCTGCATGCCCGTCACCGGGTCGTAGCCGTAGGTGGTGATGCTGTTGACGCTCTCTCCCAGAACATATGGATCGGTGCCCTGCGGATAGTAGGCCCTGAGATCCTTGCCCTGGAACCAGCCACCGAAGTGGAAGGGCATGAACGCGACGCCGCGGCCGACGCGCTCCGTGACCAGAGCCCTCACCCGCGCCCTCGCGTTGTTCTCGGCACCATTGACCCAAACCCAGGTCCCATCGCCGATGCCGCGTTCGGATGCATCGGCCGGGTTGATCTCGACGAACATCTCCTGCTGCAGCTCGGCCAGCCATCTGTTCGACCGCGTTTCCTCGCCGCCGCCCTCATATTCGACGAGCCGGCCGCTGGTCAGGATCAGCGGGAACGTCTTGGCGATGCCCTTTTCCACCGCCGCCTGCTGCACGCTGAAGCCTATGTTCGGCAACCGGAACTGTGTGGCGTCGGGATAGGTCGGATATTTTGCGACCAGATCCACCCTCGGCGAATAGATCGGCTCGCGATGGGTGGGTACCGGGTCGGGCAGGTTCCACGCTACTGCGCGCGCTTTGCCGTTGCCGTAGGGATGGCAGCCATGGCTGAGCACGACGCGCTGGATCCCGCCTGACAGATCCGTCGACCACGAGACCTTGTTGATGTCGTCGCCGATCTTTTCGATCACGGCGCGTTCTTGCGCCGTCAGATCCTTGTCCCAGCCGAGTTTCTTGAGCACGGCCATGGTGAACTCCGGATAGCCGTCGGTGAGTTCCGAGCCTTGCGTGTAGGAGCCTTCCGCCAATAGGGTCTGGCCGTTTCGTTCGACGCCGAAGCGGGCGCGGAACGGGCTGCCGCCGTCCATGACATGCAGGCCGGTGCTGTAAAGATTGGCCGTACCCGGGTGGCGGATCTCAGGCTTGCCCCAACATGGCCAAGGCAGGCCGTAATAGTCGCCGCCGACCTCGGGATCGTCCTTGGGAGCCCGCATCGTCACCAGGTCGAACTTGTGCTGGTTCTTCATATGCGCCTTGAGCCGCTCCGGCGACTGACCGCAATAGCCCGTCGACCAGCTGCCGCGGTTCATCTCGCGCAGCACGTCCTCCGGCACCGGACGGTCGCCCTCGACGGCTATCTTCTTGAACATCTTGTCGGCAAGCCCGAGCTTCTTCGACAACAGATAGATGACCTGGTAGTCGTCCTTCTGCTCGAAGCTCGGCTTCACGATCTGCTCACCCCACTGGATGGCCCGATTTGAGGCGACGCGCGAGCCTGACGTCTCGAATTGCGTGCAGACCGGCAACAGATAAGTGTTGTCCTTTCGCCCCGCCTCCACCGCCAGCGATGCCCAAGTGGTGGGATGGGGATCGGCGACGACAAGCAGCTCCAGGCCTGTCAGGCCTTTCATCGAATCCGGGATACGGGTGATACTGTTGCTGGCGTGGCCCTGAATGAACATGGCGCGCATGCTGTCGCGCTGCGCTATCTTGTCCTTGGGCAGCGAGACGGAATCGAACCACCTTGTCAGCGGTATGCCCGGGGTTTCCATGGCATCCTTCGAGTCGAACTGGCTCAGCAGGTCCTCGTAGGGGATCTCCCAAACGCGCGACCAGTGCTTCCAGGCGCTTTCCGTCAGCCCGTAATAGAAGGGCAGGGTGACCACATCGAGCCCGATATCCGTCGCGCCCTGGACGTTGTCATGGCCGCGGAAGATGTTCGCGCCCGTCCCCGGCTTGCCGACATTGCCGGTGGCGAGACACAGTATGCAACTTGCGCGTGTATTGGCCGTGCCAACCGTGTGGTGTGTCTGGCCCATGCACCAGATCATCGTCGACGGCTTCTGCGTGGCGAACATCTCGGCGACACGCTTCACCTGATCGCCAGGCACGCCGGTGATCTGTTCAACCTCCTCCGGCGTGTATTTCGCGACTTCCTTGCGGACCTCATCCATCCCGTAGACGCGCTGCGCGATGAATTCCTTGTCCTCCCAGCCGTTCTCGAAGATGTGCCATAGCATGCCCCACAACAGCGCTATGTCAGTGCCGGACCGGAACCGGACGTACTCGGTCGCATGGGCGGCGGTGCGCGTGAAACGGGGATCGATGACGATCAGATTGGCCTGGTTGAGTTCCTTGCCTTCCAGCAGATGCTGCATCGCTATCGGATGCGCCTCAGCCGGGTTGCCGCCCATGATGATCATGGTCTTCGAATTGCGGATATCGTTGAAGGAGTTCGTCATCGCGCCGTAGCCCCAGGTGTTGGCTACGCCGGCGACGGTCGTCGAATGACAGATGCGGGCCTGGTGGTCCTGATTGTTTGTTCCCCACAGCGCCGCGAGCTTGCGGAAGAGATAGGTTCCTTCGTTGGAAAACTTGGCCGACCCCATCCAGTAGACGGATTCCGGGCCGGACTTTTCACGGATCTCGAGCAGTTTGTCGCCAATCCCATTGATTGCGTCGTCCCAGGAGACACGCTCCCACTGCCCTGCGGTGAGCTTCATCGGGTATTTCAGCCGGCGGTCGCTGTGTACGAGCTCGCGTACGCTTGCGCCCTTGGCGCAATGGGAGCCGCGGTTGATCGGGCTGTCCCACGAAGGCTCCTGACCGGTCCAAACTCCGTTCTGGACTTCGGCGGTAACGGTGCAGCCGACCGCGCAATGGGTGCAGACGCTTTTCTTCAGTTCTATAGGCACGCCCGGCTGCGGCGGACTGATGGCCGCCGCCTTCTGAACGGTGCCGAGCTGGAACGACCCGAGTGCAGCCATTCCGCCGGCCGCGAGACCGGAACGGCGAAGGAAGGTTCGCCGGTCGATGGGAGCGGAGGCGACCGTGCCCATCAGTGTGTGCAATCTTGTGCGGCTCGCCTGACCGCTCTTGCGCTTGGTCAGCATGGCGCCCTCATTTCTTCAACGTCTCATAACCGTTCACACGGTAGAATGCCTTGACGTGTTCGGTCTCGCGGTAGCGAGCCCTCGTCTCCTCCTCACCGGGATCGTAAGCTTGCGCTTCTCCTGGGGTGAGCGTCACGGCGGCGGCGGCCACGGCGGTAGTGGATGCGCCGCCGAAGGCGCGAAGGAAACTGCGGCGGTTCATTGCCGTCCGTTGCTTTTCCTGCATCTGCCTTCCTCCCTATGCGTCGACGCGATCAGGTCACGAGCTTGGTCGCGCCTCCATGGCAAAGCCTTCGGCTTCGATGTCGATGAAAATCCGCCCCAACGCGCCGACTGCCCGGTAAAACCTGGCCGAGGCCGCGTTTTCCAGATCGGCCAAGAAACGGCTCGCCCACGGCGCGATGTGACGTTCAAAGAAGTCCCGCTCCTCGCCGGCGGGAACCACGAAATGGGTGGCGGCAAAGCCGCTCATGATCTCGAACAGCGTGCCGAGATGATCTTCCGGGTCAAAATGACCTTCCGCGCGTTCAAGGCCGAGGCGCCTCATGTCCCCGCGCAGGCGGGCAAGCGGCCGTTCGTTGAGAAAGCCGGTCAGGTAGTAAGAGGCGTAGGGAACGAGTTCGCCGCGCCCGACCCCGATGAAGAGCTCGAAATACTCGCGACTGACGGCAACCGGAGAGGCTGAAGAAGCGGCCTGGCCGAGTGCGGCATGAGCCTTGCCGAGCGGGGTCTCGGCGTCGCCTCGCAACCCGGAAAGCCGCGCCATGAGGTTTGCATCCGGAGCGGCCAGGAGAAGCGTGGCGAGCAGCGCGTACTCATCCGCGCGTGCGCTGTTCACGTCGTTGACGGCAGCATCTTCTACGCCGGGAACCAGAGCGTCAGCTCCGAACGACGTGCCGATTGCCTCCTCCAGGCGCAAGTCTGGGTTCATCTACTGACCTCGACCGTGCCCCTCAACGAGTGGGTAAAGTGAATACTAGTGCCCCGCCCGGCAATTGCAACAGCGACTGTGCCAAAATGGCAACAAATCCAGATCAGCGCGGCATGGCGCCGCCATGGCGTCGCTGGCGATCGATCGGCGATGATTCCGCGGCGCCGGCGCCTTCGTCGCGGTCGATGGCGGTCCCGGCGCCGTCGGCCGAAGGAGATTCGGGGTTTGCCGGTTCGATCGAACTGTCCGGCGTGACAGAATCCGACCCATCGGCTGAGGCGTTCACGCCCTCGTCCGCCAAAACGGCGCTGGTCGCTGGCGCCTTCTCCGGCGCCTGCGAAGCCATGGCGGCGGGTGCCGGATCGGTCGGGTTGCCGCCGTTCGACAGGAAATCCACGACAGCTTCGCTGGATGCTTTCAAGGGGCCGAATCCCGCCATGGATCCAGGGCTGTTGAAGTCCCAGGCATATTCGGAAGGCCCGATATGATCACGAATTGCCGGATCGAGCGACCACATCTTGCGCAATGCGGCGCGCTTCAACATTTTGGGCACGCCTTTGCGCAGGAAGGCTGAGAGATCGCTTTGAGCGGTCAGATCCTCGAGGCGAGGGAGGGGCTCGGCGGGCTCGGCGGCCTCCGGCTCGACAATTGCTGGTGCAAGCTGCTCACCAGTATCGGCTGGCGCCGCAACTTCGTCAGGCGAAAGCTGATCGTTCTGCGGCCCCGCAGTCGAACTGTAACGCGCCGCCTGTTTCAGGCGCGACCAGCGGGCGAAGACATTGTCGCGTCCCGCGCTCATTCGGCATCATCCGTCGTTCCGGAACGAGGACCGCGCCTCGCCAGGGCATCAGGGTCCGCCCGATCGCGCTTGCGCTTGATGAAAGGACGCTCGACGTGATGCGTCTCGACAAAGGCGGCCAGCCATTGCTGAAGCTCGATCGGCATCGGCACGGCCTCGATGATGTCGGGGCCAGCCTCGGTCAGCGACTCGCCCTCGAAAGGGTCAGCGGTCACCAGGTGCAGCACAACTCCGGGTGGAGCATCGCTCGACCGGAGCGCGATCCACAGGCTAGGCCGCCCCGAACGGAGGTTGTCCCGGTACATGCCCGTGTCGCACCCGAAGAGCTCAAGCTTGAAAGTTCCGGCATAGAAGCGCGTCACGCCGTCTGATTCGTGCAGCACCGACCATGGCGCCGCGCTCGGCGCGCCCGCCAGCACGGCCACGGGAACCCAGACATGGTCGATCCACGGGTTGTCCAGAGCCCGTCGCTCGACGATCACCCCGACTTCCGCCGTCTCCCGCACCATGGCACCAATCCTCCTAGTTCACCGTCCCTGGGGCGCGAAACGGCAGGCCTGCGACAAGGTTCTGCGGCTTCATGCGGATCGTTCGGTCAGGGGTCATGGCAATTATGAGCCAGACGGGCCTGGCGCCCACCTGCGGCAGTACTTCGCCTGTGTCGGAGAAGGTGAGCCGGAACAGTGCAATCACGCGCTGTGCAGCCTCCGGGTCAAGTTCATCGCCGGCCCAGAGCGTGTTGCCGATGCGGGTCGCTTCGGCGTCGAGGCCGACGAACCAGGCCCAGTCCTGGTCCTCGATCCGCTCCACCGGCTCGATCTCCACGTCCACCGCAAGTAGATGGCGAACCCAGATCTCCATTGCGGTGGCAAGGCCGCGCCGGGTCGGACTGCGCGCGCTGCCCAGCTTGAGCACCATATCGAAAGCGTCGCTCCTGGCAAAGTAACTCTCGGAATTGTTCTCGTCGAGTATCTCCAGTTCCGTGACAGCTGGGCCACCAAGCATGCCGAGGAGCGGCGAGGCATGGCGGTTCTGTTCATGCAGTTCAATGGTTTCGGCATCGGCGAGAAGCACCGTCCCCTCGTGGCACGTCACCCGTTGTGGCCGATAAAACAGCTCAGCGGCTCGCACGACGCAGGCGTCGTGCTGACCATCCAGCGCATTGCGCAGGACGACCTGCGCAAGCTGGTTCATGAACAGCGGCGGGATATTTTCGGCCGAGCCGCGCGCCAGCGCGAGATATGCGGCCTCGAGCGAGGGAGCGGCCAGCACATGGTCGCGAAAGGCGATCATGAACTCCCAGTTCTCGCGCGCATCCGGATCCTCCAAGGCGGCGATCTCCTGCTTGGCGACCGGCCGGCGCGGATGATGCATCAAAAGTTCGTGATGCAGGCGCAACTCCGCCGGGCAGGCCGTTTCGGGGGGAAGAAGCTCTGGCCGCGCAAAATATGCCTTCAGAAAGGAGTCGGTCACTAGCAGGCGCCCGGCCTCATCCCTGTCGAGAAGGTGATGACCTGAGGAAACCCAGAAATCCTTCACTTCTGCCTCCCGGCCAATGCAAGGAGATCGAACTTTTCCGTCGACGCGTCCTCGCCCTCGATTTCGACAAAGCGGAATGCCGTTGCCGGCTCCAGCCGGCTCGCCTTGCGATGCAGGGTGCGGAAACACTCCCGGGTGCCGGTCTGTTCGCTGGTGCGGTTGACCCCTATCAGCGTGTTTGGCGGGTGGTCGCACAGCGATTGCGCGAAGGCTATCTCCTCTTCGGCGGCGGCCCGCGCCGTTTCGATGTCTGGCGCACCGCATCGCACCACAAGCTGCTCGGCCAGCCGATCGACGGCGGCCGCGCGATCAAGCGCGGTCGCGTCGGTGACCACGACGAGGGTGGACCAGCCGAAGCTGTCAATGCCGAGGAACCCGGCGCGGAACGCCTGTCGTTCCTTGCCGGAAAGCCTGGCCACATCGGCGCCGAAGAACAGGAAGGTGCCGGTCACCGCCCATTCGCCCGGTTCTGCAGCGCGCGAATAGACAAACGTGTCCGATGGATCGAGGCGGATCGTTCGCGGCAGCTTCAAAGCCATGGCGTGCCCGTCATCGGATCGAGCCAGGAGGGCCTGGCAAGCGCCTCGGGCAGGCTTCTTCGCTCGCGAAGCCCGTGAGAGGCCGTGTCGGAAATCAGCAGATCGCCGTTGCCGGCAAGCTCTGCATGCTCATCGCCCTTTCGGGGCAGCCGGTCGAGCCAGCGGCTGGCGATCGAACCGAAGCCGGTATCGCTCCATTCGTGGAATGCGGCCATCAGATGGCGGGAGAAGCTCGCAACGATCTCACCGGCATCGAGCGCCACGAAGCCGAGTTCGTCAAGCGCGCCAAGCAGCGGCCGCAGACCGGGCTCGCCGGCGCGGATGACGGCGGTGCGGATCATGCCGGAGAAGACGATCCAGTCGGGGATTTCGTTCTCCCGTGCCCCTTCCGGCCAGCCCAGGCGGGCGCCGCCGACGAGAACCCCGTCGACGCGAACAGTGTCGGGCCAGTCGAAGGTGATGGGCCGCGACGGCGGAGCATGGACTGCAAGCGCATCGGCAAGTGCGTTCATGCCGGCATAGATCGCGCGACGCGCATCCTCCAGCGGCTCTTCAGGCTCGAGCACCACTGCGAATTCGGCCAGATCGTAGCGGCGCACCCAGGCAAGCGTGCCTGCCCCTTCGTCTGCCGCAATCGCGCAGGCGTGCGCAAAGGCGTCACCGGCCTCTCTCAGCGGCACGAGGCTGTAAGGCGGTGGCAGTTGGAGGTCGCTGACAGAGGGCCGCATAGGCCGATCCATATTTTGATGACGGCGACTGTAATTTCTTTATAATACTTCCAGGCAAGAGGCGCTACCGCGTGGACAAGGAAGATGCCACGGGAGTCGGAATGAGCCTGGACAAACCACGCACGGTCCTGGTCTGCTCGTGCGAGCGGAGCATGCCACGCTTCGGCGCCAGCGTCGCCCGCGGATGCAAGGGCGCACGGGTCGAGGCGGGGGACCAGTTCTGCGGCGCGGAACTCGACCGGGTGCGCAGCGCCCTGAGCGGCGGCGAAGCAGTCACCATCAGCTGCACGCAGCAGGCGCCGCTTTTCGGCGACCTCGCCGAGGAACTCGGTTTCGCAGGCGATCTGGTTTTCGCAAACATTCGCGAGACGGGCGGCTGGTCGCAGGATGCTGCTGCTGCCGGCCCGAAAGCGGCGGCTCTGCTCGCCATGGCGGCCGAACCCGCTTCGCCACCCGCGCTGGTTACGCTTTCGAGCAATGGTGTCGTCCTGGTCTATGGCTGCGACGCCACGGCGATCGATGCGGGCCGGCAACTCGCCGAAAAGCTGGACGTCACTGTGTTGCTTAGCCGTCCGCGCGAAATCGCGCCGCACCGGGTCTGGGATTTTCCCGTCTTGCAGGGAACGATCCGGCAAGCGCGCGGCCATCTTGGCGCCTTCGAGCTGACAGTCGACGATTTCGCGGCGCCCAATCCATCTTCGCGCGATCGGCTTGGCTTTGGGATATCGCGGGATGGAGCGGTCTCGAACGCCGACATCATCCTTGATCTCTCCGGCGGGGCTCCGCTTTTCCCTGCTCATGAATTGCGCGACGGCTACGTGAAGGCCGATCCCGGCGATCGCGCCTCCGTCGCCGTTGCGATCGCAACGGCAGCCGATTTGGTTGGCGAGTTCGACAAGCCGCGCTTCATCGATTTCTCCTCCGATCTGTGCGCCCATTCGAGATCGCGCATCACCGGCTGCACACGGTGCCTCGACCTGTGCCCGACTGGGGCGATAACGCCCGCCGGGAACCACGTCGCGATCGATGCGGAAGTATGCGCCGGCTGCGGCAGCTGCGCGGCGGCATGTCCCACGGGCGCTGCCGCCTACGCCGTGCCGGATGCCGAGTCGCTGCTTCGGCGGCTGCGGACGCTTCTTGTCACCTATCGTGAGGCGGGCGGCCTGGATGCGATTGTGCTTTTCCATGATCTCGGCCATGGCGAGCCGCTGATCGACGCACTTGCCCGCTTCGGAGCGGGTCTGCCCGCAAATGTCCTGCCGGTCGCGGTGAACGAGATAACCCAGTTAGGGATCGAGGCGTGGACCGCGCCGGTCGCCTGGGGCGCTTGCGCCGTAAGGGCGCTGTCGTCGGCCAAGCCAAGGCATGAGCTTACCGGAATTGCCGCAAACATCGCAATCGCCAATCTTTTGAGCCGGTCTCTCGGTTATGGCGCGGAGGTCTGCGGATTGATCGAAGTGGACGATCCCGACATACTCGCCTCGGCGCTCGACCTGATTACTCCAGATGTTGCGTCGCGGCGCCCGGCGGCATTCCTGCCGCTCGGCAAGAAGCGCAGCCTGCTGACGAGCACCATGCTCGAGCTCCATCGAGCCGCGCCGACGCCGGTCGACCGGGTGGCGTTGCCTGCTGCAGCTCCGTTCGGCGGCCTGGACGTCAATGTCGACGGCTGCACGCTCTGCCTCTCTTGTGTCTCGGCCTGTCCAACCGGGGCGCTTTCCGACAGCGAACAGCAGCCGGCCCTGTATTTTTCCGAGAGCGCCTGCGTGCAGTGCGGCCTTTGCGCCGCGACCTGCCCGGAGAAGGTCATCACCTTGACGCCGCAGGTGGATTTCCAGGCATGGGGTGCTCGCAGCCGGGTCGTGAAGCAAGAGGAGCCGTACAACTGCATCCGCTGCGCAAAGCCGTTCGGCACAAGGAGCACCGTCGAGCGGATCGTCGCCAAGCTCGAAGGCAAACATTGGATGTTTGCAGGCGAGAACGCACGGCGGCTCGACCTTGTACGGATGTGCGACAATTGCCGCGTCGATGCGGCGATGAATGAGGGCTTCGATCCTTATGCAGGCCCTGGTCGCTCGCCGCCGCGAACCACTGAAGACTATCTGCGGGAGCGCAAGGCCTCGAGCGACAAGGCGGTCTGAGCCCTCGGTCTGAGCCCTCGCTTTGGACTGCCCCTCGACATAGGTCGGGTGCACCGCCTTGCCGGCGTCAAGCGGAGAGCCGGCTTCGAGGGTTGCAATCAACGCGCAAATAAACGGTTTTAGCAATCAAATCTTCAGCATAGCGTGACATGCTTGCCGCTCGGCTGACCACCGGGTGGCTCGAATGGATGTATGGGAAAGGGGGGCCTCAGGGCCCGTCGATTGGTAGATCGAACGCACCTCGACATGCAGGACGATCCTGCCGTCACGGCGGAAGTTGAGCGACTTCTGGCGCAGCGCACGCGCGACATCCGGCTCAAAGGCGAGATCAAGCGCCTGTTTCAGGCACGTGTCTGGTCGCAAACGGCCAAGATCATCCGCGCCTGGATGACATGGGTGGCGTTCCTGGATGTCCTGACGCTGGCGCTCAACCTGGTGATGCTTCCAAGGTCGATCGCGCTATCCATGCTCTTGCCTGGCGCCATCATCCCTCCCGTCGCTGCAGCCGTGGTCCTTGTCTGGCGAAAACGGCGCCCGTCCTGGGTCCAGGGGGTTTCCCTGATCACAGGCATGTTCCTCATCCTGTTGTCGATCGTATTGGTCGGCGCAAGCGCCGGCGGCGAGTTCTACGAACGGCACTTGAACATCATGCTGTTCGTAGCGATTACCGCCATCATCATCTTCGGCGTCCCTCAGGCATGGACCGTGACGGTCGCGGCTTTGGCTCTCGGTCTCTATCTCGTCTTCCAGGTGCAGAACCCGGGCCTTGAGATTGGCAATGCGGTGGCTGCCACGTTGTTTTTTGCCAGCGGCATTCTCGCTACGGTCGCCGCGCGGCGTACGATGACAATTCTGGCTCAGAAGACTTTTCTGTTCGAGCTTCGAGACCGACACAGGGTTGCCGAACTGGCAGAAGCGAACGATCGGCTGGAGCTTCTGGCGAGAACCGATCCGCTGACCGGCGTCGACAATCGGCGCCGGATGACGGAAACGCTCGACCACGTCTGGGGCGGTGGCGGCAAATGCCCCGGCGGCGCCGCCATGCTGATGTGCGACATCGACGACTTCAAGAAGCT
This sequence comes from Mesorhizobium sp. WSM4806, assembly GCF_055811635.1. NCBI lineage: Bacteria > Pseudomonadati > Pseudomonadota > Alphaproteobacteria > Hyphomicrobiales > Phyllobacteriaceae > Mesorhizobium > Mesorhizobium sp. WSM4806. The sequence goes on from NZ_JBVVQZ010000003.1 coordinate 320,944, forward strand.
CAACGATCGTCTCGGTCATGCCGAGGGCGATCGTTGCCTCATCGAGGTCGCCCGCTTGATCCGGGAGAACGTGAGGCGCGATCGCGATCATGTTGCGCGCTACGGCGGTGAGGAATTTCTCGTGCTGCTTCCAAGTGTGAACGAGCAGGAGGCCGCCATTGTAGCCGAGCGAATTCGCGAGTGTGTGGAAGCTGCTCGTCTTCCTAATCCTGGATCCCGCGTGTCCCGCTATATCACCCTCAGCATCGGCGTGGCGGTCCAGGCGCCGGACCAGGCCATTTCGCCGGAGCAGCTCCAGCGCCAGGCCGATGAAGCACTCTATGTTGCCAAGCAGACTGGCCGCAATCGGGCGGTGTTCCACAGGCTGGAGTCATCGAGCCTTTTGGGCGCTCGGTCGATGCGGTGATGTCGAAGTTCAGTCGGTGCGTGTCTCGGCCTGAAGAAAGCGGATCAGGGCTGCCCGATCCTCGGCATTGCTGATCGTCTGTTCAGGCATCTTGGTGCCGGGGGTGTAGGCGTTCGGACCCAGCTCGAACAGCTCTGACACGGTTTCCGGTGTCCAGACGATGTCCATTTTCCGGAAAGCGGGCGAATAATGGTAACCCGGCACGGACGCTATCTTGCGCCCGAAAATGCCATGCAGCGTCGGCCCGGCTCGATGGCCATCGTTGGGGTCGAGCGTATGGCAGGCAACGCAGGCGCGAAATACTTCTGCGTCCGGATTGCCTGCGTATCTGGCCATCGGATCGGTCCTGCCTGCTGTAGCGGCTCCAAGGCGCTCGCCCGTCTCGACGTTCCATTCCCGCACCAGATGGTCGGCGCCGCCAGCCAGAAGCGTCTTGCCGCCAGCCGCGAACGCAAGCGACCATACCGCCACGCCGGAGGTGTCGAGCGTGCGGATGGTGGAGAGGCTGATGGCGTCCAGCAACAGGATTCCATCTCCGATGCCGGCGACGGCGAGATAGTTCGCGTCTGGGGTGGCGGCGAGAGCAATCACCGGTTTGCCCAAGACCGGAACTTCCAGCTGCACTTTGCCGCGCCGGTCGAGCAGCCGCAGCTGCCCGTCAGCACCTGCGACGAACAGGCGGTCGCCGGACGCTCTTGCTAGCGCGTTGAGCGGCGTCGGCATGATGGCCCGAAGCGGAGCCGCCCCAGCCTGGCTCGGCCAAAAGATGACTGTCGCGTCATAGCCGGCGCTGACGAGGGTTGCGTCCGCCAAGAAGGCGAGCGCATTGACGTTTGCACGATGGCCTTCGAGGACGCGCGCTGGCCCACCGGCAAGCGGCCAGAGCCGGACGGTGGTGTCCCAGGACGCCGAAGCCAGCATCGATCCGTCGGGTGACAGTTCGAGGTCGGCGACAGGCCCGGTGTGGCCCTCCAGGATGCGGGCCGGCTCGCCTCGACCGATTTGCCAGATCGCGATGCGACCATCCGTACCGGCGCTGGCAAAGCGCCCGTTCGGCAATGCAGCGACGGCAGTTACCTCACCTTCATGAAAGAGCAGCACGTCGCGTGCTTCGCCGGTCTCAAGCGACCAGATGATTACCTTGGTATCAAAACTGCCGGTTGCCACCGTCTTTCCGTCCGGCGCCACGGAAATCGCCCGCACCGGACCGCCATGCCCGCGCAGTTCCGCACCATGTGCCGTCGCGCCGGCGAGGAAAACAGCAGCGAGCAAAGCTGTTGCGAGCGTCTTATGCATTGCGCATCATACGTTTCCGTGTTCCGCTGGCGGGCAGCGACTTTGCCGGGGAACAGCATGCGATCGCGACCCGACCAGCCGCACAGTCCAAGCTATTAGAGGCAATCCTATGACTCAAAACATGGAAACCGATGCCTTCAACGTGTCGATGCGCAAGTTCCTGAAGCAGGTCGGCGTCACCTCGCAGCAGGCGATCGAAAAGGCCGTGGCGGATGCGGGACTGAAAGGGCAGGGGCGCCTGACCGTGAGGGCCGTGATCACGGCCGAACGCGCGGGTCTGCACCACGTCGTCGAAGGCGACATCGACCTTGGCTGAACAGGTTCGGCGGTGCGCCCGGCGCTCCATCGACACCCCACATCAATGGAAGAATCGGACCTGCCCGGCCGGGTCGGTGTCATAGCCCGTAAGTTCTGCGGCGCGCTGGGTGAAGCTGTCCTCGGCCATGAGGCGGATCAGCGCCTGGATCGAAGGCTGGAAATAGGTTCGCTGCCGCATCAGCAGATCGAAATTCTCCCACGCCAATGACACGAATTTGAGGCCGGCGGCGCGCGCGGCGGCGCGTGTGGCGATGCCGCAATCGGCCCTGCCGGTCCGGATCGCGGCAGCGAGTTCCGGCCCTGTCAGGCATGGCGGCTCGAGCCGGTTCAACCGCCTCTGGCTGGCGCCGGCGCGGGCGACCAGGACATCCAGCAGCATTTGGGCTCCGGCCCCGACCTGGCGCATCGCGATCTTGGCGCCGCTTTCTAGGACATCGGCCAGGCTGTTGAGCGATCGGGGGTTGCCCGGCGGCAGCAGCAGCCCTTGTTCGCGCCGCGTGAAACCGATCAGCACCGCATCGTGCAGCCGCGGCATGGCGCGCGCGGCCTCCACATTGGGGTCGGCGGCATCACCGTGGAAATGGATCGCCGCAGCGGCAATCTCGCCACGCAAAAGACGCGCAACGCCGCCTGCCGTCCCCTCGGTAAGCGAGGCGAGGCCAGAGCCCGCCTGACGAAGGCTCCATTCAAGCAGGTCGTCCTGGCTGCCGCCGACTATGGGCGGCGGCTCGGGCGCAATCATTCCGTCGGGACGCGCCAATCCCGACAGAACCCACCGGTCGAGCTCGTTACGCGGAAACAGCCATTTGCCCGTCACTTTGCTGCACGGGATGCTGTTTTTGGCGACCAACTCGTAAAGCTTGCGTTCGCCAAGGCGCAAATAGTCTGCGGCTTCTGCAGTCGTCAGCAAATCCATCCTGCAATCTTATGCATATTCCTGCGCAGGTTCAATTGTTTGACGAATGCGGAGTAAATGCAGCAGAAATAGCAGGACGACGCAGCGCAGGTGAAAGGGTATGTCAGAAGGCCTAAATGCATGGCAGCTTATCGCGAGTGGCGACGCGACGCTGATCTCGATAGTGCGGCTTTCGCTGACCATTACCCTGGCCGCCGTTGCAGTTGCGGCCGTCGTGGGACTGCCGCTCGGGGCGTTGCTGGCACTGACCCGTTTTCCGGGACGTTCCGCGCTCGTCGTGCTTGTCAACGGCTTCATGGGCCTGCCGCCCGTAGTCGTCGGCCTGACCGTTTACCTGCTGTTGTCGCGATCAGGGCCGCTCGGCGCGTTCGGCCTGCTGTTCACACCGGCCGCCATGGTCATCGCGCAGGCGCTTCTCGTCCTGCCGATCATCGCGGCTCTGACGCGCCAGACCATCGAGGATTTGTGGCGCGAATATCGCGACGAACTGACGGCGATGGGCGTCGGCCCGACAGGCCGGGTGGCGACGCTCTTGTGGGACAGCCGTTTCAGCCTGATTACCGCAATGCTCGCCGGCTTCGGCCGGGCGGCCGCCGAAGTCGGCACGGTCATGATCGTCGGCGGCAATATCGAGGGCTTTACCCGAACCATGACCACCACGATCGCGCTCGAAACATCAAAGGGAGACCTGCCGCTCGCGATCGGGCTCGGCGTCATCCTGATCGGCCTCATTCTTGCCATTAATGCCGCTGCCTGGGGCCTGCGATTGTGGTCGGAGCAACGGGTGGCTTGATGATGCGGGCCGCGCTAACCGACCTTCCTCTCGTTCTGGACCGGGTCTCGCTCAGCGCCGGCGCCACGACCATGCTCGACCGCCTGAACCTGGCGATTACTCCCGGTGCGCCGACACTGGTGCTCGGTCCCAATGGCGCGGGCAAGACGTCACTGCTTCGGGTTTGCATGGGACTCGCCGCGCCTTCCGCAGGAACTGTGAGCTGGGGTGGGCGCACCGATCGCGGCCTCGGGCGCCGGGCAATGCTGCTCCAGAAACCGGTGATGCTGCGCCGCTCCGTCGCCGCCAACGTGGTTTACGCACTGGCGCAAGCTGGCTGTCCGCGCCATCGTCGCGCGGCACGCACCGAGGAACTTCTCGATCGTGTGGGCCTTCTGGGCCTGGCGGCCCGACCTGCGCGGCGCTTGTCCGGCGGCGAGCAACAGCGCGTGGCGCTTGCCCGCGCACTGGCGCGCGAACCCGAGATCCTGCTGCTCGATGAGCCCACCGCCAGCCTTGATCCCGCTGCAACCCGCCATGTCGAGGAGATCATCCTGATGGCCTCCCAATCGGGTACCAAGATCGTCATGGCTTCGCACGATCTCGGCCAGGTGCGACGGCTCGCGGGAGATGTCGTCTTCCTCGTTTGCGGCCGACTGTGCGAGCACGCCAGCGCCGGTGATTTTTTCGATCGCCCCGCATCCGCAGAAGCTGCCGCCTTTATCCATGGGGAACTCGTGCTTTGACCGCGGAAATGGAGCTTCCAGTGCTGAACCGTCGACTGTTTACCGCAATTGCGATCATTTTGACTTTCCTCGCTTCCAGCGGCGCATCGGCCAGCGCACAGGAACAGTCGATCGTGGTGGCCTCGACGACGTCGACACGGGATTCCGGCCTTTTCGACCACATACTGCCTTTGTTCACCACAAGGACCGGAATCGAGGTGAAGGTGGTCGCGCAGGGAACCGGCCAGGCCCTCGACGCCGGCCGCCGGGGAGACGCAGACGTGGTCTTCGTCCATGCCAGGGAGCAGGAGGAGAAATTCGTCGAGCAAGGTTTTGGCGTGAAACGCTTCGATGTGATGTACAATGATTTCGTCCTGATCGGGCCCAGAGGCGACCCGGCCGGCATCAAGGGTTCGCCGGATATCGCAGTCGCCTTGACATCGATCCAGAGCAAAAAAGCTGTTTTTGTTTCCCGCGGCGACAAATCCGGAACCCACTTTGCTGAACTCGGACTCTGGAAGGCGGCAGGTGTCGATATCGCGGCGGTGGGGGACCACTGGTACAAGGAGATAGGGCAGGGCATGGGCGCTGCGCTCAACACAGCCAGCGCCATGGATGCCTATGTGCTTTCCGATCGCGCCACATGGTTGGCGTTCAAGAACCGCGGCGAACTGGAGATCGTGGTCGAAGGCGATAAAAGGCTGTTCAACCAGTACGGTGTCATGCTGGTGAATCCCGCGAGGCACCCGAGCGTCAAGGCTGAACCCGGCCAACGCTTCATAGATTGGCTGATCTCGCCTGAAGGACAGCAGGCGATCGGCGAATACAATATTGACGGCCAGCAACTGTTCTTCCCGAACGCTGAGCAGAAGCGCTCCTGAAGTCGGTTGCAAAGCGGGTTGCATCTGCCCCATCATCGGACATGATGAGAATGCAGCCTTCCGTCGGCGCGCTGACCGGTCTCGAAGCGGCTCTCGCCGCACTCCTCGACGGAGTGGAGCCGGTTGCGCCCACTCTTTTGCCGCTTGACCAGACGCTTGGGAAGATAGGCGCCGCCATGCCGCCCCGGGCACGCGCGCAGCCCATCCGCGACACCGCAAGGACAGATGGCTGGGCGTGCCGCGCGCTCGATCTTGCCGGTGCGTCGGCCTATTCGCCGCTGCCGCTGACGGCAATGCCGGTCTGGATAGAGGCAGGCGGCGCCATGCCGGAGGGATGCGATTGCGTTCTCGATGCCGATCTCATCGATTGCAGCGGCCCGATGCCCCAGGCGCTCGATGAAGCGGCACCGGGCCAGGGCGTGCGACGCGCCGGCGAGGACATGGCGGCGGGCCGACCGCTGATCATTGCAGGGAACAGGCTGTCGGCCGCTGACCTCCTGACAGTGCGAAGCGCAGGGATTGGTGAAATTGCGGTGCGGATGCCGCAGGTGCACCTGATCGATGTCGCCGCCCCGACGAGCGATACTTTCACGGCGCATTTTATCGCCGACCTTGCAAGAGCCTCTGGCGCGACCGTATTCGATATCGAAACGGTTGCGCGCGACGCCAGATCCGTCGCCCAGGCGCTTGGCAATCCAGCCGGCGATTTGATCATCCTGATTGGAGGCACTGGTGCGGGGCGCGCCGACGCTACCGCCGACGCGCTTGCCGCGCGTGGGGCGCTCATCGCCCACAACATAGCGCTACAGCCCGGCCGAACCGCGGCGATCGGACGGCTCGATGCGGTCCCGATCATTGCTCTGCCCGGCGCGCCCGATCAGGCTCTTGCCGCCTTTCTGGCGCTGGTTCAGCCGGCTATCGATCGCCTGACGGACAGGAGCGCCCGGCGACAGACGGTCCTGGCGCTGGAGCGGAAAATCTCGTCCACGGTCGGACTGGCCGAGATCGTCCTGCTGAACCAGCAACAAGACAGATGGCGGCCGCTTGCGATAGGAGATTTTTCGCTGGAGGCGATCCGCCTGGCGGATGCATGGCTTGCCATTCCAGGGGGCAGTGAGGGTTGGGCCGCGGGAACACCTGTCGGCGCCTTTGTGTTCGACGATCCCAGATGAGTCGGTGATGACCAGATCCACCCGCCCAGATACCGGCCAGGAGCATACCGGCCAGGAGCAGTTCCTGACGGTCCTGTCGCGCGACGAGGCGCTCGCCCGTTTCGAGGCGGTGCTATTTCCCAGGACGACCCCGACCGAAGAACTGATGCTGGCGGATGCGCTTGGGCTGCCGCTTGCCGATGATGTCACGGCTCCGATCGACGTGCCGCCCTTCGACCGTTCGAACGTCGATGGTTTTGCCGTGCGCGCCGCCGACATCGCCACCGCGTCGGAGGCGCTTCCTGCCAGGCTCCTGCTCAACCGCGAAACCATCGCCTGCGGTGTCGCCCCGCAAATCCCTGTGCTCGCAGGCACCGCCACCTCGATCGCGACGGGCGGGCCGGTGCCGCGCGGCGCCGATGCCATCGTCATGGTGGAGCACACACACCCAGCCGAAGGCGATGCCATCGAGGTCAGGCGCGGAGCCTCGCCCGGCCAGTTCATCTCGCATGCCGGATCCGACATTGCCCGCGGTGAGGTTCTGCTGCGCGCCGGAACGGTGATCGGCTCGCGTGAAATCGGCATGCTTGCCGCCTGTGGAATTGCGCTGGTGACGGTGGCGCGCAAGCTGCGGGTGGCGGTTTTGTCGACCGGCGACGAACTTGTCCAACCAGGCGACACCCTGCGACCCGCCGGCATTTACGACGCCAATGGCGCAATCGTCAGCGCCGCGATAACCGAAAATGGCGGCCAGGCGAGCTTTCTCGGCGCCTATCCGGATGACGAAGCCACACTCGAAGCCGCCATGCGCGAGGCGCTGGCGGCGCATGACGTGCTGATACTGTCGGGTGGGACGTCCAAGGGCGCGGGTGATGTCAGCCACCGCATCGTGAACCGTCTCGGCGCGCCCGGCATCGTTGCCCATGGCGTGGCGCTGAAGCCGGGAAAGCCGCTTTGCCTCGCCGTCTGCGACGGCAAGCCGGTCGTCGTGCTGCCGGGATTCCCGACTTCGGCCATGTTCACCTTCCATGACATGATCGTACCCGTGCTGCGCCGCATGGCGGGCCTGCCGCCTCGGACCGAAGCGAAGGTCGCTGCAAAGGTCCCACTGCGCATTCAGTCCGAACTCGGCCGCACGGAGTTCGTGATGGTATCGCTGGTCGAGGGTGAGCAGGGGCTGGTCGCCTATCCCACCGGCAAGGGCTCGGGGGCGATAACGTCCTTTGCCCAGGCCGACGGCTTCATCAGCATCGAAGCTCTAGCCGACAATATGCCTGCCGGAAGCGAGGCGTCGGTGACGCTGTTCACCCCGCACGTTCGTGTTCCCGATCTCGTGGTGATCGGCAGCAACTGCACCGGCCTCGATCTTGTCGTGGGCATTCTGTTTCGCGCCGGCCTGACGGTGCGGTCCATCGCGGTCGGCAGCCTGGGCGGCCTGGCCGCGGCCAGGCGAGGCGAGTGCGATATCGCGCCCATCCACCTCTTCGATGCCAAGACGCAAAGCTACAATGCGCCGTTCCTGAGCGAAGGCCTCGAACTCGTGCAGGGATGGCGACGCATGCAGGGCATCGTCTACCGCCCGGGCGACCTGCGCTTCCAGGGGACCGACCCAGAGGAGGCGGTGCGAGCCGCACTCGCCGATCCCAATTGCATGATGGTCAACCGCAACCAGGGCTCGGGCACGCGCATCCTGATCGACCAACTGCTTGGTGCCGCGCGCCCCGACGGATATTGGAACCAGCCCCGCTCGCACAATGCCGTCGCGGCGGCCGTGGCGCAGAACCGAGCCGACTGGGGCGTCACCATTGCGCCGGTGGCGCGCTCAGCCGGGCTCGGCTTCATTGCGCTGAAGGAAGAGCATTATGATTTCGCGCTGGTCTCTGCCCGCAAACAGCGACCCGCGGTGCAGGCCTTCCTAACCGCGCTCGCTTCGCCTGAATTCAACGAGGCGGTCGAGCGCATGGGTTTTACCCGCCCTGGCCAAGTGTGAGATATCCGGGTTAAGGGTCGGCAAAGTGCCCAACCAGCCATTCGGCCTCGGCAAAATCTTCGACCGTGTTGACATTGAAGAAGGGATCCACCGGCTTGTCCGGCCAGGACTGGGTTGCAACCTTGTAGCGAGCTGTCCACAGGTCGATCTTGCGAACGCCCTCTTCGACCAGTGCATGGCGTAGCGCATCTCGCATCGCCACTTGCCACAGCCCGATGACAGGATGCGTCCGACCCGCTGACATCGCCACCGCCAGATCCGCAGCTTTCGCCATGCGCGCCCGATGCAGCCGTTCGACGAGGTCGCGCGGCAAGAAAGGACAGTCCGCTGCGACGCTGACGATCCATTCGACATCGGGCCTGTTCGCCGCGGTCCAGTCGAGGCCCGCAAGCACGCCGGCAAGCGGGCCCGGATAATTCTCGACCGGGTCGGCGACGACTGGTAGGCGAAAGCGGTCGAAGCGGGCAGGGTCGCCATTGGCGTTCAGCAACAGCCCGTCGCATTGCGGGCTGAGGCGCTCGAGGACACGCTCGAGGATGGTGAGTCCGTCGATCCGACGCATCGATTTGTCGCCACCGCCCATGCGCCGGGCGAGCCCGCCGGCGAGAACGACGCCCAGGGTCGGCACCTTCTCATTCGCCATCGTCGGCTCCCTTGCGTCTGTGACGCGGTGCTTCCTCGTCGACGGAAGCGAGGTCCTGGTCGAAGACGATGCGGTCCGCGCCCGATAGCACGGCGAACCGCTTGCCGCGCGCCCGACCGACCAGCGTCAGGCCGGCCTGACGCGCCAGATCTACTCCCCAGGCGGTGAAACCCGAGCGCGAGACGAGGATCGGAATGCCCATTCGAACCGTCTTGATCGTCATTTCCGACGTCAGCCTGCCCGTCGTGTAAAGGATCTTGTCAGCGGCATCGATGCCGTGGCGATACATCCAGCCGGCGATCTTGTCGACGGCGTTGTGGCGCCCGACGTCCTCCATGTAGCAGATCGGCGTGCCTTCGTTGCAAAGCACGCAGCCATGAATCGCGCCCGCTTCAAGATAGAGCGACGGCGTCGTGTTGATCGTGCGGGTCATTTGGTAAAGCCAGGAGGTGTGCAGCGCGGCTGGCGGCAGAGTGATATCGAGCGCCTCGAGAAGATCGCCGAAAGCGGTCCCCTGCGCGCAGCCTGAAGTCTGCGTCCGTTTTCTAAGCTTCTGCTCGTAATTTGTGTTGCGCTCGGTACGGACGACCACGACCTGCACGTCGTCGTCATATTCGACCTCGGTTACGACGTCGTCAGATTTGAGCATGTTCTGATTGAGCAGGTAGCCCAGCGCCAGATATTCGGGATAGTCGCCGATCGTCATCATCGTGACGATCTCCTGGGCATTCAGATAGAGCGTCAGCGGGCGTTCAACGGGGACGCGGATTTGAATAGCGGCGCCCGTATGATCGATGCCGCTGACCTGTTCGGTCAATCGGATGTCATCCGGGCTCGGCATGATGATGGCGGGGTCTGGTCGGGTTTTCATCTGTTGCATGGCGCTCTCTTGAAATTGCAATCCCGCTCGCCGGAGTGGACGCGTTACCTCCGGCTTGACCTGCACTATATAGCCTGTTCAAACCGATGCCGGTCCACAAAAGCGCGCACAGGCGCAGACTGGGCTTGCCGGATGGCGCCGAGCTGCCGGCTCGGCCAGATCCATAGAGGCTGAAGGCTCGATGGCGCAACTTTCAGATGACTGCTTCGCTTTCGGCGGCCCGATGCGATCGCTCGATGATACAGCCGCACTGATTGCTTCACGGCTGACCGTTGTCGACGAGACCGAAACCGTCCAGCTGGCGATTGCCGATGGGCGCGTCCTGGCGAGTGATCTGGTGGCGCCGCTGCCCCTGCCGCCTTTCACCAACTCAGCCGTCGACGGCTATGCACTGCGCGGCGACGACCTGCCGGGAACCGTTGAAAAAGCCTTGCCGGTGAGCGGCAGGATCCAGGCTGGGATGGCGCCGGATCGGCACGCCGCGCCCGGACAAGCCATACGCATCTTCACCGGCGCTCCGCTGCCGGAGGGGGCAGACACGGTCTACATGCAGGAAGATGTCCGTGTCGACGATACCGGCAGGGTCATTCTTCCGCCCGGCCTGAAAAGAGGAGCCAACGTGCGGCCGGCGGGCGAGGACGTCGCAGCAGGCAAGGTGGTCCTGCAGGCCGGCCAGCGCATGCGCCCGCAGGATGTTGCGCTCGCCGCGGCGCTCGGCATGACGCAGATCGATGTGCGGCGCAAAGTTCGCGTCGCGATCTTCTCGACCGGCAACGAGATCGTCGCGCCGGGAAAGGTCCGGGGACCGGCCCAGCTTTTCGATTCGAACCGCTTCATGCTGATGGCCATGCTGGCAAGATTGGGCTGCGAGACCACCGATTTGGGCATTCTGATCGACGACAGCAGGCTGATCGCGGATGTGCTGAGCAAGGCTGCGCCAGGACAGGACCTGATCCTGGCGTCCGGCGGGGTCTCGACCGGGGAGGCCGACTGCGTCAAGGCCGCCGTCGAGAGTGTGGGCACCCTGGTCTTCTGGCGGGTGGCCATAAAACCCGGCCGCCCAGTCGCCATGGGGGTGATCCGGGGAACAGCCTTCATTGGGCTGCCCGGCAATCCGGTGGCGAGCTTCGTCACATTCGCCCATATTGCGCGCGCCGCGATCTTTGCACTGGCCGGCGCACGGCAGCAGCCACCAATTTCGCGGCCGGTGCGGGCCGCCTTCTCCTACCGCAAAAAGCCGGGGCGACGCGAATATGTGCGGGTAAGCCTGCGTGGGACGCAGGATGGCACATATGAAGCCGTCAAATTCCCGCGCGAGGGCGCTGGCATGCTGTCTTCTTTGGTTCAAACGCACGGCCTTGTCGAACTCGGCGAGGAAATAGCCGAGGTCGAGCCGGGCCAGACCGTTCAGTTCCTTGCCTATTCGGACCTGTATTGACGAACGCCGTCGAGCCGGTGGGCATGCAGTATGCCAAAATGCGGTGCGACGACCTGGCCGCTCTCAACTGCAGTATACCCTGGGTCGGCGCGTTGACGACCGGTAAGCGGTCCGCCATGGTGCGCCACCATGACGACGAGACAGCTCGATCTGACGGGATTGAAATGTCCCTTGCCGGCGCTGAAAACCCGCAAGGCGCTCAGCGGCATAAGCCCAGGCGAGCGCCTTGAGGTCCGTTGCACCGATCCGCTGGCAGCCATAGACATTCCCAATCTGATCAACGAAATGGGCGACCGCCTGGAGGCGATGCAACGGCAGGGAGACCACATCGTTTTCTTGATCGAGAAGGCGCAAGCTGCCCCGGTATAGGCCGTGCGACAAATCAGGGCGCAGATCAGTTCTGTCGCGGCGCCCCGGCCATGCTAAAATTGTCAAACCGGCATTTGGTTCAACTTGTCTGCCAAGTCGATTTGTGTGCCAAATCCTTGATCCAAGGTGCGCCGGGCTGAGGGAGCTCACAACCACATTGGTGGCGGGAGCCGCCTTCCTCAGACGAAGGGTCCGGGAGGAGAGAGGATGACAATGCAGCAACGGCGATCTCCCGATCGCGGACCCAAAGGGCGGGCGCTGGATGATGTTGCCCTGGCCGAGGTCCGGGAACTTCTTGGCCATCGCGAACGGCGCCGGGATCTGTTGATCGAATTCCTGCATCTGATCCAGGACCGCTACGGTTGTCTGTCGGCCGCGCATCTGCGCGCGCTGGCCGAAGACATGCGCCTGTCCCAGGTGGAGGTTTACGAGGTCGCCACCTTCTACGACCATTTCGATATCGTCAGGGAAGGCGAGGCGAGGCCCGCGCCGCTGACAATCCGGGTGTGCGAATCGATAAGCTGCATGCTGGCGGGCGCCGAGCACCTGATTGGCGAACTGGCCGCCAAGGCCGACCCGAAGACGGTCCGCGTCATGCGTGCGCCCTGCATGGGCCGCTGCGCCACAGCGCCCGCGGCGCGCATTGGCGACCGTGAGGTCGACCAAGCCAGCAGCCATATCCTCATCGATCTGGCTCGCTCGGGCGATACGAAGGTTGTCGTGCCCGATTATGTTGGCCTTGATGCCTATCGGGCCGCTGGCGGCTATCAGCTTTTCCGGAAGGTGAAGGCGGGCGAGACCGGCATTGACGCCATCATCGACACCATGGAGCACGCCGGTCTGCGCGGTCTCGGCGGCGCCGGCTTTCCGGCCGGCAAGAAATGGAGCTTCGTGCGTGGCTATCCAGGGCCGCGGCTGATGTCGATCAATGGCGACGAAGGCGAACCTGGCACTTTCAAGGACCGCATCTATCTTGAAAAGGATCCGCACCGCACCTTCGAAGGCGCGCTGATCGCCGCCCACGCGGTCGAGGCCGAGCGCATCTATTTCTACATGCGCGACGAATACCCTGCCGTGCTCGCCATTTTGCGCGCCGAGATCGCGGCGCTCGAGGCAGCCGGCATCGTCAAGCCCGGTTTCATCGACCTGCGGCGCGGCGCCGGCGCCTATATTTGCGGCGAGGAAAGCGCGATGCTGGAAAGCATCGAGGGCAAGCGCGGCATGCCCCGTCACCGGCCTCCCTATATTGCCGAAGTCGGACTTTTCGGACGCCCGACACTCAACCACAATGTCGAGACGCTGTGGTGGATTCGCGACATCGTCGAGAAGGGACCCGATTGGTTCGCCGCGCAGGGCAAGCCCGGCCATCAGGGAATTCGCTCCTGGTCGGTTTCCGGACATGTGAAGGAGCCGGGCGTCAAGCTGGCCCCGGCCGGCGTCACCGTGCGCGAACTGATCGAGGATTATTGCGGCGGCATGGCAGACGGGCATGAATTCAAGGCCTATCTGCCAGGTGGAGCCTCGGGCGGCATCCTTCCGGCGTCGATGGGCGACATTGAACTCGATTTCGGCGGCGAACTCGCCAAACAGGGCGCCTTTGTCGGCTCACATGCGGTGGTCGTGCTTTCGCAAGCCGACAACATCAGGGATGTGACCCTCAATCTCATGAATTTCTTCAAACATGAGAGTTGCGGGAAATGCACGCCGTGCCGGGAAGGAACCGAAAAGCTGGTAACGCTCTTGAAAGAGAAGGGCGTGCCGAATGAGACGGCGATGCGCGACCTTGAAACAGTGATGCGCGATTCCTCCATCTGCGGTCTCGGCCAGGCGGCGCCCAATCCGGTCAATCACCTTTTGACGCATTTTAGGGATGATCTTTGAAATGGCAGATGGCGTCATATTCACCCTCGACGGCAAAACGGTCACAGCCGCTGACGACGAGACGATCTGGGACGTTGCAAAGCGCGAAGGCACCAGGATCCCGCATCTGTGCCATGTCGACATGCCCGGCTATCGGCCAGACGGCAATTGCCGCGCCTGCATGGTTGATGTCGAGGGCGAACGGGTGCTTGCCGCCTCCTGCATCCGCAAGCCTTCCGCCGGAATGGTGGTGAAGACGAATACCGAACGGGCTACGAAATCGCGCCAGATGGTGTTCGAGCTGCTCGCCAGCAACATGCGGCCGGCGGCCGACGGTCCGGATCAGCAGTCGATGTTCTGGCAGTGGGCTGGTTCGATGGGCATTTCCGGCGGTCGCTACAGCTCGAAATTCGCCACGGATGATGTTCGGCCAGAATTCGACATCACGAATCCCGCCATTGCCGTCAATCTCGATTCCTGCATCACTTGCGGCGCCTGTGTCCGGGCCTGCCGCGAAGTCCAGGTCAACGATGTGATCGGCATGGCCGAGCGCGGCAATCACTCGCTTCCCGTCTTCGACATGCACGATCCGATGGGCCTGTCGACCTGTGTCACCTGCGGTGAATGCGTGCAGGCCTGCCCGACCGGCGCGCTCTACGAAAAGTCGCTGATGGATGAGGCAGGCAAGACCCGGGTCATCCAGGAATTCGACAAGGTCGTCGACACGCTGTGCCCGTTCTGTGGCGTCGGTTGCCAGACCAGCGTTGCGGTCAAGGACAACAGAATAGTCCAGGTCGATGGCCGCAATGGCTATGCCAACGAGAACCGGCTCTGCGTCAAGGGTCGTTTCGGCTTCGATTATGCGATGTCGCCTGAACGGCTGACCAAGCCGCTGATCCGCCGCGACGATGCGCCGAAGTCGGGCGATGCCGATATGCGCGGCGTCGATCCGCTGACCGTTTTTCGCGAGGCTAGCTGGGAAGAGGCGCTCGCGCGCGCCGCCGGCGGGCTGAAGACGATCCTCAGGGATCATGGCGGGCAGGCGCTGGCCGGTTTCGGCTCGGCGAAAGGCTCGAACGAAGAGGCCTATCTGTTCCAAAAACTGGTGCGCCAGGGTTTTGGCACCAACAATGTCGACCATTGCACGCGGCTTTGCCACGCATCTTCGGTGGCGGCGCTGATGGAAGGCGTCGGTTCGGGTGCGGTTTCGGCGCCCTTCAACGACGCGCTGAAGGCCGAATGCATCATCGTCATCGGCGCACGGCCGACCACCAACCATCCGGTCGCCGCGACCTATTTCAAGCAGGCGGCCAAGCGCGGCGCCAAGCTGATCGTCATGGACCCGCGCGGCCAGGACCTGATGCGCCATGCGTCGCATTCGCTGCGATTCAAGGCTGGCAGCGACGTCGCCATGCTGAACGCGTTGATCCACGTCATCGTCGAGGAAAAGCTCTACGACGAGCAATATATCCAGGCCAACGCTTCCGGATTCGAGGCCCTGAAGGCCAAGGTGAAGGATTTTTCGCCCGAGGCGATGGCCGAGGTCTGCGGCATCGAGGCGAGCGTGCTGCGCGACGTCGCCCGCACCTACGCGACCGCCGAGCGGTCGATCATCTTTTGGGGCATGGGGATTTCCCAGCACACACACGGAACCGATAATGCGCGCTGCCTTATCGCTCTGGCGCTGATCACCGGACATGTCGGCCGGCCGGGAACAGGCCTGCACCCACTGCGCGGCCAGAACAACGTGCAGGGCGCATCCGATGCCGGGCTCATCCCGATGTATTTCCCCGACTATAAATCGGTCGAGAACATCGACATCCGCGGCGCATACGAGAACTTTTGGGGTCAGACGCTGGACCCGAAACGCGGCCTGACGGTCGTCGAAATCATCGACGCCATCCATGACGGCGAAATCAAGGGCATGTACATACTGGGCGAGAACCCGGCCATGTCCGATCCGGACCAGACCCATGCCCGGCAAGCACTGGCCATGCTCGACCATCTCGTAGTGCAGGACATCTTCCTGACCGAGACCGCCTGGCACGCCGATGTGGTGCTGCCGGCCTCGGCGCATGCCGAAAAGCTCGGCACATACACCAACACCAACCGGCAAGTGCAAATCGGCCGGCCGGCGCTCGACATGCCGGGCGAAGCGCGCCAGGATTGGGAACTGATTGTCGAACTGGCGAGGCGCATCGGTCTGGACTGGAATTACGGCCATGTCTCGGATGTTTATGCGGAAATGGCGGCCGTGATGCCGTCCTTGAAACATATCTCCTGGGACCGCATCGAGCGCGAAGGTTCGGTGATCTATCCGGCCGACGGTCCCGAAAAGCCCGGCAATGAGATCATCTTCTCGTCCGGATTCCCGACCGCGGACGGACGCGGCCGCATCGTGCCGGCCGATTTGCTGCCGCCTGACGAAGTGCCCGATGAAGAGTTTCCACTGGTGCTCACCACCGGCCGCCTACTCGAGCATTGGCACACCGGCTCGATGACCCGCCGGGCGGGCGTGCTGGACGCGATCGAACCACAAGGCATCGCTGCGATGAACCCTTATGAGATCAAGCGGCACGGCCTGCGCCAAGGAGAGATGATTGCGGTCGAGACCCGGCGCGGGACGGTAGACGCCATCCTGCGCGCCGACCGGGAGGTCGCCGACGGTATGGTGTTCATGCCGTTCTGCTTCAACGAAAGTCCGGCCAACATGCTCACCAATCCGATGCTGGACCCCTACGGCAAGATCCCGGAGTTCAAATACTGCGCCGCGCGAATTGCGCCGGCGGCGAGGGCCGAAGCTGCCGAATAAACCAGTACCGCGCGCCATCTGTGAACGGTTGCCAGCTGCCGCCCGCCACGGGGTAATCCAATCCATGCGCTAACCGGGGTTCTCCAAGCGGTTTGTCTTGCGCCACTCCTCGTACTCCCCGCGGGCATCGTCATGCAGCGGATAGTAGCGTTGCAACGGCCCGCCCTCCATCAGCTTCACTCGCGAGAACTCCTCCCAATCGTGATGCTTCTGTGATTCTTCGATTACCGCCGGGGCCATTGCGACGGGAAGCACCACCACCCCGTCGTCGTCGGCGACGATGATGTCACCGGGGATCACCGTGACACCGCCGCAGGCAATCGGAACGTTGACGGCATTGGGATAAATGCTGGTCTGCACATGATAGTTCGGCGTCCAGCCGCGCAGCCATAGAGGCAGATCGAGCTTTTCAACATTGGGCCGGTCACGCATGCATCCATCGATGACGATGCCGGCGCCGCCCCTGCCTTTGAAATACGTCGACATCATATCGCCGAAGACGCCCGAGCTCATGTCGCCGCGCGCGTCGACCACGACCACATCGCCCGCCTGTGCGTGATAAAGCACGTGCCGATGCAGCTGCGTCTCCGGATCGGCATATTCTCCCTCGGTGAACAGGTCCGGCCGCTGTGGCATGAACTGCAGCGTCAGCGCCGGCCCGACGATCGACTTGCCGTGGTTCTGCGCCACCGGTCCGACCATGTGCGGATTGCGAAAACCCATGTGGCCAAGCGTGCCGGCAACCGTCGCGGCGCCGATCCCCCTCAGCGCGTCGATTAGGTCTTTTGGCGGCCGCGTGATGTCGGGAGCATGTGTCATGGTGGACTCCGGTTGAAAGGCAACTACCAGTTCGTAACAGAACCGTCGCGGCGCTTAAGGTGAGGCGCTTCCCAAAAACGAAAGCTCGCCGCCTGGATCGCCTCCTCGTTGACCTCGACGCCGAGCCCCGGCAAATCGCCGACCGGATAGTCGGTCCCGTCAAGCCGTGGTTGCACGGGGAAGAAGTCGGAATTGTCGAAGCCCAGCTTTGTTTCGGGTTCCCTGGTCTCGAGCCACGCGAAGTTGGGTACCGCGGCAGCGAGATGCACGGTCGCGGCCGTGCACACCGGACCAAGGGGATTGTGCGGCATCAGGTCCACATAGTGCGCCTCGCTCCAGCCAGCGACTTTCATCGCCTCGGTAAGCCCGCCGACATTGCAAACATCGAGCCGGTTGAACTGATGAATGCCGCGCTCGATGTAGGGCAGGAACTGCCACTTGCTGGAAAACTCCTCGCCGATGGCAAAGGGGATGTCGGTCATCGTACGCAGCGATTCGTAGGCACCCGGTGTCTCGTCCCGTATCGGCTCCTCGAGGAAATCAAGCACGCCGCGGCCGAGCTTGTTGCAGAAGCTCGCCGCCTCGGCCACCGACAGCCGATGATGATAGTCGATGCCGAGGACGACGTCATCGCCCAGCGCCTCGCGCGCCCTGTTGAGGATACTGGCGGTAGCGCCGATCGACTCGCGCGGCTCGAAGATGTCCCTGCTGTTTTGCCCGGCGGGGAAGAAGCGGATCGCCTGCCACCCCTGTGCGCGCAGCTCGCGGGCTCGTTCGATGGCAGCGTCACCTTCGGCCTCGTCTCCGGTCGAGGCGAAGGTGGGGATGCGGTGGCGCTGCTTGCCGCCTAGCAGCTCGTAGACCGGCACTCCCAGCGCCTTGCCCTTGATGTCGTGAAGGGCGATGTCGATGGCGGAAATCGCCGCCTGCAGAACACGTCCGCCTTCGAAGTACTGGCTGCGATAAAGCTCCTGCCAGGTCCGGCCGATCTGCATCGGGTCGCGGCCGATGAGAAACTCGCGATAGTGCTCGACCGCGCCGGCCACCGCCTTCTCGCGACCACTCAAGCCGCTCTCGCCCCAGCCGAAGATGCCCTGGTCGGTCTCGACCTTGACGAGCATCTGGTTGCGCGTTCCTACCCACACTGGATAGGGCTTGATCGCGGTAATCTTAAGCTTCGTAGTCATCCACGCCCACGTTTCAAACGCATCCGCCCTGTATTAGTTGGCGCCCCGTCACGGTTGGCGCCCGGTCTCAGTTTGGCGCCCGTCTCAGTTGGCCTTGAGGGCCATTTCGGTTTCGCCGTCGAACAGATGCATCCGCTCCTGGTCGAACTCGAGCCAGATCTGTTCATCGGGGGCGACGGCAATGTTCGGCGGCACGCTGACGTTGACGATGGCGCCGGACAGGAACGCCTGCACGAAGGTGACGTCCCCGGTCGGCTCCACCGTGTAAGCCTTGGCCGGAATGGCACCGGGGACCGCGCTGTTGCGCAGCTTGATCGTCGAGTGACGTGCGCCGAGCACGACTTTCCTGGTCGTTGCCCTTGCGACCTTCCGGGCGTTGCGCGGCGAGAGCTCGAAGCTCCAGCCCTCCGCGCTGGTCAACACAGCGTTGCCGTTTGCCGTCGATGCCTGCAGCGGAATAAGGCTCATCGCCGGGCTGCCGATGAAGCTGGCGACGAACATGTTGACGGGATGGGCAAAGACCTGCGCCGGTGAATCATATTGCTGCAGGTAGCCGCCGTTCATCACCGCCATCTTGTCGGCCATGGTGACGGCTTCGAGCTGGTCATGCGTCACATAGATGATCGTCGCCTTGAGGTCCTGATGGAAGCGCTTGATCTCAGACCGCATTTGCACGCGCAGTTTGGCGTCGAGGTTGGAGAGCGGCTCGTCCATAAGGAACACGGCGGGGTCGCGGACAAGCGCACGGCCCAGAGCCACCCGCTGCTGCTGCCCGCCCGAAAGTTCGCGCGGCTTGCGCTCGAGCAGGTGCGTCATGTCGAGCACGCGCGCCGCTTCCTTGACCTTCCTGTCGATCTCGTCCCTGGGCAGTTTGCGCATCTGCAGCGGGAACGCCAGGTTCTTGTAAACCGATTTCTGCGGATAGAGCGCGTAATTCTGGAACACCATGGCGATGTCGCGGTCCTTGGGGTCGAGGTCGTTGACCACCCGATCGCCGATGACGATGTCGCCCGATGTGATCGGGATCAGCCCCGCGACGAGATTGAGCGTGGTTGTCTTGCCGCAGCCTGAAGGGCCGACGAGCGCAACGAACTCGCCGTCATTGACCGTCAGTGACACGTCATTGACGGCTTTGAAGCCGCCATAGGATTTTACGAGATCTTTGAGGGCCACGTGGGCCATCGGCAACTCCCTAGTGCTTGACCGCGCCTTCTGTAAGGGCGCGTACGAAGTATCGTTGCAGGACGAGGAACAGCACCACGACGGGCACGCTCATCATGAAGCTGGCCGCCATCAGGCCCGGAAAGTCTGTCGTGTTTTCCGAGAAGAAGCGCTGGATGCCGACCGGCAGCGTCAACTGGTCGTTCTTGGTGAGGAAGGTGTAGGCGTAGATGTACTCGTTCCACGCGCCGATGAACGAATAGATCGCGGTGGCGATGATCCCCGGCGCCGAGAGCGGCATCACAATCAGGATGAAGGCCTGGAACCGCGTTCCCCCATCGATGCGCGCCGCCTGCTCGAGCTGCACCGGAATGTTGTCGTAAAAGCCCTTGAGCAACCAGATCGCCAACGGCAGGCCGAAGGTGAGATAGGTGAGAATCAGCGAGCCGTGCGTGTTCATCAAGCCGAGCAGGCGCATCAGGATGAACAGCGGTACGAGAAATATCACCGCTGGGAACATGTTGCGCAGCAGCACGGAAAAGAACAGGAAATTCCGGCCGGGGAAACTGAAGCGCGAAAACGCGTAGGCCGCAGGGACGGCGACGATCACCGAGAGGATTGTCGTAACGGTCGACACGAAAAGGCTGTTCCAGAAGAAGCGGAGAAAATCCTGGCCGACGCTGTTCTGGGGATCGAGCAGTTTTTGGTAGCTGGCGAGCGTCGGTTCGTCCGGCCACCATTGCGGCGGGAATTCCATAGCCGCGAACCCGGATTTGATCGAGGTGATCAGCATCCAGATCATCGGCACCGCGGTGTAAAGCAGCATGAACGCGAGGAAGATGCGCCCGGTCCACCGCCATCCGTCGACGCGCACCCGGCGACGGCTCAGGGCTCGCGGGGCTGTCTCGGCAGTCGTGCTCATGCGCTCCCCTCTTGCCGCTCGTTGCCGCTTAGCGCACGGACGTAGAAGTAGCCGAGCGTCATCAGGGTGAGGAACAGCAGCACCGAATAGGCAGATGCCACGCCCCAGCGCTGCCGGCCGAAGGCGAGCTCATAAATGTGAGTGATCCAGATATGCGATGCGTTGGACGGCCCGCCGCCGGTCATGATCCAGGGGATGATGAAGGAATTGAAGTTGGCCACCGCCAGCAGCAAGATTGTCACCGTCGAGACGTTGCGCAAGTGCGGGAAGGTGACGTGCCAGAAGCGCTGCCAGGCGCTGGCGCCGTCGACCTGCGCGGCGCGCAGCAACTGCTCGGGCACGGTCTGCAGGCCGGCCATCATCATGATCATGGCAAACGGAAACTCGCGCCAGATATTGACGACGATCAGGGATGGCAGCACCGTGCTGACGCTGTCGATGAAATTCGGCGGTCGGTCGGCCAATCCGAGGCCGACCAGCACCGCACCGATGATTCCGAAGTCCGAATGATAGATCCACTTCCAGATATAGGAGGCGGCGACCGCGCTGATGACCCAGGGAATGATCAGGACTGCGCGCAGCACGCCGCGGCCGACAAACTCGCGGTGGAGCGCCAGCGCGGTGGCAAACCCCAGGACAAAGGCAATCAAAGTGGAGCCCAGCGTCCAGATCAGAGTGTTCCAGGTGACCCTCCAGAACACCTCGCTGGTGAGGATAGTCGTGTAGTTGTCTAAGCCGATGAAGGTCTTGTCGCGAAGCTGCAGGCCAGGCGGCGTCTTGAAGAACGACAGCTCGATCGTGTAGTAGATCGGATAGGCGATGACGATCAGCATCACGACGATCGCAGGGAGCACGTACGCGTAGTCGGCGCGATGCTCCCATATCAGGCGTAGCACGCCGGACCTGCCGGATTGCACTCTTCGGCGAGCCTCGGCCTTGCCGGTCACGATCGTCACTATGGCGCGCCCTTGTTTGTTCTTAACGAACCGGCTGCACTATCGGTGCAGCCGGTCAGGCCTGGATTAGAGTCCGCCCATCAGGTCTCTTACCTTCCTGGCCGCGTCGTCCGCTGCCTCGTCGACGGTCATCGCTCCGGTCAGGGCATTCTGCAGCATGTCCGGCACGATGATGTTCATGATCTCGGGAGCCTGCGGCAGCGCCGGGAACGGGATGCCGTATGGCAGCATCGAGGTCGTCACGTCGAGGAACTTGATGTTGTCCAGACGTTCCTTCATCCATTTGGTCTTGAAGCCGTTAAGATTGCCCGGGTTCGAGCCGGCATAGGCCATCTTCAGCGACCATTCAGGGCTCGTCCACATGCAGATGATAGCCTTTGCGGCCGGCTCGTCGACCTTGCCGCCCTCGACATATTCAGGCTTCAGGATGTGAATGTTCGAGCCGCCGAAAACGACTGCGCGCTTGCCGTCGGGGCCAGTGGGAATCAGGCCGTAGCGCATGTTGTCGATGACGGTCTGCGCCTTGTCCTTGTCGGCGCCCGTCGCCTTCTTCTGCAGGTCGAGCATGACGTCGTAGTCGGACGGATGCGAGATCATCATGCCGAGTTGGCCGGCGAGGAACAGGGGCTGATTGTCGGCCTGCTGGTTGGTGAGTGCCGAAACCGGAACCGACTTGTCGCGAACATACATGTCGTACGAGGCTTGCAGCGCGGCCTTGCTCTGCGGGCTATCGAGCCTGACCTCCTCATAGGTCGGGTTCTCGGTGGCTTCGTCGAAGACGCCGCCGCCATAGGCCCACAGCTGCGGCATGAAGCGGTACGGCGTATTGCCGGCATTCTTGCGTGCCACGAGGCCATAACCGGCAATGCCGAGCTTGTCGTGGATCTGCTTGGAATACTTGACGACGTCGTCCCAGGTTGCCGGAGCCTTGTCCGGATCGAGGCCCGCACGCTTGAAGATGTCGGCGTTCCAGATGAACGCCATCGTCTCGTTGTTGGTTGGAATGCCGTAGGTCACCCCCTCCCAGGTCACGGCCTTCATGGCGCCGGGCCAAAAATCCTCGGTGGAATACCCGACATCCTCGGGTTTGAGCGGCTCCAGGTGGCCCTTTGAGGCGAACTCGGTACCACCCAGGATTTGCAGGCGGACCGCCATCGGCGCGGCATTGCCCAGGAGCGCCGTGCGGAACTTGTCAAGAAGATCGTTGTAGGTGAGGGCCTGTTCCTCGAGCTGGATGTTCGGATAGGTCTTGCGGAAGGTCTCGAAGAAATCCTTGTAGTACTGGCGCAAAAGATCGGGGTCGCCCTCGAACACGCCCTGATACCAGAAAGTCAGTCGCCCCTTGTAGTCGAGCGGAGTGACCTTGGCGCAATCGGCCGCGGTGTCAAAATCCTGTGTGCCGGCAATGGAGCGCACATATTCCGGCGACCACTTGCTGAGGTCGACTGGCGCTCCCAGCGCCGATGTGGACATCAGCGATGCTATCAAAGCAGTGGCGACAGTGCCGCGCAGGACCGCACTGCCGAGCGTAATCCTCGTCATAGGTATCCTCCCTGGTTCTCCATGCCGCCCTGCGCCGAGGCAAAGCGGTCTAGCTCGTTCGACCGCGGGACGCCTTCTGTTCTATGTATCCCTTCGATCATTTTGTACGTTTTCAGATCACGGATTGCCTGTCAACGCGCTGGATCGTACATTGTTTGTGAAAACCGTGTGTGATAACGGGCAGGGCATGTATTGATCAGGGGAGCCGGGCTTTGGCCGAAATAGATGATTTTAAAGCCATGCCACCGGTGGAGACTGACCCCATGGCCTCCAGCGAGGGCGCCTCGCTTTATGAACTGATCAGGGAGGACATCATCGAGGGACGGCTCGCCGCCAACGAACGGCTTGTGGTCACCGATCTCGCCCGGCGTCACGGCACCTCGACCAACCCCGTGCGCGAGGCCCTGCAGCTGTTGCGCGGGGAGGGTTTTGTCACCTTTCTCCCCAACCGCGGGGCGCGCGTGCGACCGATAGATCAGGATTTTGTCCGGGATATCTATGAAATCGGTGTTCTGATCGAGCCGGCCCTGACGCGATGGTTTGTGAATATGGCGACCGGCGAGGACATCGCCGAACTCGAACGTCTCCAAGGGCTGATTGAAGAGAACAATTTTGCCGACACATTCAGGCACAGCGAACTGGATACCGCCTTCCACACCGTGATGTACCAGCGGCACTATAACCGCCATGCCGCTGAACTTTGGTGGAAGCATCGCGAAGTGCTGCGAGCCGTGAGCCGGCGTTTCAATTTCACCCTGGCGCGTCGTGCCGCGATCATTCGCGAGCACCGCGAACTCATCGCGCACGTGAAAGCGGGAGAAGCCGACAAGGCGGCCGAACTCGTTTCCCGCCATGTCGAGGGTTCCGGCCGGCATATCCTCGAACAGATGCGTGCGCGCAACGCCGCTCGGGCCGGATAGGAACAAAGGTCCAGTCTCGAACACCGTTAGCCCTAAGCATTTCAGATAAAGGGATTGAGATGAAAATCACGAGCATTCGGCCGTGGCTGATCAAGTCCGATGCTTCTTATTGGGGAGAGTTCCTGTTCGTCGAAGTGACGACCGACGAGGGGGTGAGTGGCTGGGGAGAGATCACCACCACGACAAGGCTCGCCAACCGCGCTCTCTGCACGATCCTGCGGCAGATCGGCGTCGCCGTGACAGGCGAGGATCCAGCGCGTATCGAGCATCTCTGGCACAAGATCTTTCGCAGCTTCACCTATATGGGCAGCCGCGGCGCCGCCGTCGAATGCGTGAGCGCCATCGATATAGCCCTCTGGGACATCCGGGGCAAAGTCCTCGGCAGGCCGATTTACGAGCTGCTGGGCGGACCGGTACGTGATGAAATCGCGCTATACACCCATCCCAACCAGGCCAAATTCACCAGCAAGGAGGCGGTGGTCCGCGAAATTCTGGACATCGTCGAGTCCGGACACACTGCGCTCAAGTTCGATCCTTTCCCCCACCAGGGCCACAGCGCCGATGGCCTGCCCCGCGAACAGCGGGACGGCTACCTCGATGGCAGCATGACCCGCAAGGACGAGCGCGAAGCCGCCGAACTCACGGCTCTGATCCGCGAAACGGCGGGGCCTGACGTCGACGTTCTCATCGACGCGCATGGCCGCTTCGACGTTCCCACCGCCATTCGCCTCTGTCGGAGTCTTGAGGAAGCCGGCCAGATCGACTGGTTCGAGGAGCCTTGCCCGCCCGAGAGCCTGAACGCCCTCAAGCAGGTGCGTGAAAAAGTCAGTGCTGCCATCTCGTGGGGCGAGCGCGGCCACACGAAGTGGGATTTCGTGCCGGTACTCGAGAACAGGCTCGCTGACTACATCATGCCGGACGTCACCTGGACCGGCGGCATTACCGAGCTCAAGAAGATTTCTGCCCTATGCGAAGCCTACTACATCCCGGTCTCGCCACATGACGCCGCGGGACCGATCAACGTGGTTGCGGGAGCACAGGTGATGATAACCGTTCCTAACTTCTACAGGCTCGAAACGTCGGAGTGGAACCTGGGCAAATACGATCACCTCATCGACAGACCGCTCGACGTCTCGAACGGCAGCCTCAAGCTGACGTCGAAGCCTGGTCTCGGTATCGAGATGGACCGTGACTATCTGCAGGCCCACGAGATCGAGCTGGGCTAGCAACGCCCTATGCCGGCCCGGCGTGCGGGCGACATGCCCCATCCACCAGAACGAGGACAAGTCATGGCAAAGACGGCCGACGAGGCGCTCAATCGGGTGAATGCGAACTCCAAGCCATCCGAGCTCCGCATCACCGACATGCGGGTTGCCGAAATCGTCGGCGCGCCGTTCACCTCGACCCTGCTGAAGATTTATACCAACCAGGGCGTCGTCGGGCTTGGCGAGGTGCGCGACGGCGCCAGCGCCACCTATGCGCTGATGCTGAAGAGCCGGCTGCTTGGCGAGAATCCTTGCAACATCGATCGCCTGTTTCGCCGGGTCAAGCAGTTCGGCGGGCACGGCCGGCAAGGCGGCGGCGTCTCGGCGGTCGAAATCGCGTTGTGGGATCTCGCCGGCAAGGCCTATGGCGTGCCCATCTACCAGATGCTCGGCGGCCGGTTTCGCGAGAAGGTGCGCCTCTATTGCGATACCGACGCCACCGTGCCGAGCGGCACCGAGACCGGCAAGCGCCTCAAGCAGCGCATGGCGCTCGGCTTCACCTTCCTCAAGATGGATCTGGGATTGATGCAGATCGCCGATGTCCCCGGTGCGGTCGTGTCTCCTGCCGGCTCACTTGATGGGTACCGCGTCCAGCCCGGCCGCGGCCAGGTCAAGTCCCTTGGAGAGCGGCGCGCCCGCAACGCCGCCTACGATCTGCATAACGTCCCCCACCCGTTTACCGGCCTCCACTTTTCCGACAAGGGCCTCGACTTGCTTGAGCAGTACATTGCCGAGGTTCGCGAGGTTATCGGCATGGATATTCCGCTCGCCATCGACCACGTCGGCCACATCTCACTGCAGAACGGTATTCGCCTCGCCAGGCGGATTGAAAAATATGTGCCGGCCTGGCTCGAGGATGTGATCCCATGGCAGTACACCGAGCACTACCGACAACTGCAGGACGCCACCACGGTGCCGATCTGCACCGGCGAGGACATCTACCTCAAGGAGGGCTTCGAGCCTCTGCTCAAGAGCGGCGGCCTCTCCATTATCCACCCAGACCTGCTCACCAGCGGGGGCATCCTCGAAACCAAGAAGATCGGCGACATGGCGCAGGACCACGGCGTCGCTATGGCCATCCATATGGCGGAAAGTCCAATCGCGGCAATGGCCGCGGCACATGTCGCGACTGCGACCGAAAACTTCATGGCGCTCGAATACCACTCTGCCGATGTCGACTGGTGGGACGATATCGTCACCGGCGTTGCCAAGCCGCTCGTGAAGGACGGCTTTATCACCGTTCCCGACAAGCCGGGCCT
Organism: Mesorhizobium sp. WSM4806; assembly: GCF_055811635.1. Taxonomy (NCBI): domain Bacteria; kingdom Pseudomonadati; phylum Pseudomonadota; class Alphaproteobacteria; order Hyphomicrobiales; family Phyllobacteriaceae; genus Mesorhizobium; species Mesorhizobium sp. WSM4806. The sequence continues at coordinate 347,432 of NZ_JBVVQZ010000003.1, forward strand.
GGGGATTGACGACGTCGTCGACGAGGTGATCTCGCAGCATCTGCAGCCGGGTGTCACCGGCATCTGGCAGCCCACGGATCACTGGGACAACGAGTATTCCTGGGATCGCACCTGGAGCTGAGGCGGAAAAGAGCCGAAGATGAAGATCACCGACCTCCGTTGCGCTGTTATCGGCAAGCACCCCATCGTTCGCATCGTCACCGACGGGGGCCTCCATGGCCTGGGCGAGGTCGAGTACACCAAGCCCTACCTCAAGCCCTGGGTCCTGCATTTTCGCGAGGCGCTGATCGGCGAGGACCCGACCGACGTCGAACGGGTGATGCTGAAGATCCGCCAACGCGGCTCTTTCAAGCCCTATGGCGCAGCGGTCAGCGCTATCGAGCATGCGCTGTGGGACATTGCCGGCAAGGCCGCAGGCGTGCCGGCCTACAAACTGCTCGGCGGCAAGGTGCGCGACCAGGTGCGCGTCTACAACGGCTCGATCCGCAGGAAACGCACGGGCGACCGGCCGGAGGATTACGCCGCTGACGTCAAATGGATGATGGAGCAGCCGCAGAACTTCTTCATGATCAAGCAGGGAATCTCGTTCCACTCCAACATGAAGGACACCATTGAGGGCTTCCATTACGGCGTGACGCAGAAGCAGGCCGGCTATCACGGTGCCATGGATCAGGGTGTGATCAGCGAGCGTGGTTTCAATCACATGCTCGACTGCGTGATCGCGATGAAGGAAGTGCTGGGCGACAAGGTAAGCCTGGCGCTCGACTGCGGCCCGGGCTGGATGCTGCCCGATGCGATCAAGTTCGCTCGCGCGGTCGAAAAATACAATTTGATGTGGCTCGAGGACATGCTGACTGGCGACTATGTGCCGTGGGTCAATCCGCAGGCCTATCGGGAGCTGACCACCTCGACCTCGACGCCAATCCATACCGGCGAGCAGATTTACCTCAGGCACAATTTCAAGGAACTGATCGAGACGCAGGCGGTGCGCGTCATCGGCCCCGATCCTGCCGATATCGGCGGCATTGCCGAGCTCAAATGGGTCGCCGAGCACGCCCATATGCACTCGATCCTGATGGCGCCGCACGGCACGGCGAACGGCCTGCTTGGCCTCGGCGCGCTGATCAACGTCTGCGCCACCTTGCCCGCCAACTACATCGCCTTCGAATATCCGAGCGCCTCCGACCCTTGGTGGGAGGACCTCGTAATCGGCCTGCCGTCGCAGATCGTGACGGACAGCATGGTGGATCTGCTAGATGCGCCGGGGCTGGGCCTCGATCTCGACGCCGAAGCAGCCCGAAAGTATCTCAGGGAAGAGGATGCGTGCTTCTTCGACTGAACCATCCCTGGATGCCGCTATCGGTATGGCAGACCGGGCCGGATGTTGTTTCCCTAAGGATTGCGATGATCATTCATTTGGTAGACGGCACATACGAACTGTTTCGCCACTTCTATGGCCAACGCCGGTTCAACAATGGCCAGGACAAGCCGTTTGGCGCCGTCGTCGGCGTGCTGAATACAGTGCTGGAGATGATCGAGAACGGCGCCACACATATTGGGGTGGCCACCGATCATGTAATCGAATCGTTCAGAAATCAGCTCTGGCCCGGCTACAAGACCGGGGATGGCATCGAGCCGGCATTGCTCGCGCAGTTCCACCCCCTCGAGGACGCCCTGGCGGCGATGGGAGTGGCGGTCTGGCCGATGATCGAGCTGGAAGCCGACGACGCGCTGGCATCCGCGGCACACAGCGCGGCTGCCGATGAGGGCGTGCAGAAGGTGTGCATCTGGACGCCGGACAAGGATCTCGCGCAGTGTGTGCGCGGTGACCATGTGGTCCAGGTAGACCGCAGGACCCAGAAAATTCGCGATGCCGCCGGCGTGCGCGAGAAGTTCGGAGTTGAGCCGGCCTTGATCCCAGATTTCCTCGCGCTCGTGGGTGATGCCGCCGATGGCTACCCGGGTCTCGAAGGCATCGGCCTGGTCTCGGCCGCCCGGCTGCTTGGCCGCTACGGCCCGCTTGAAAGCTTTCCGCAGGAAATCCTCGGCAAGCGGAGAGAGATCGCGCTTTTGTTCAAAAATCTCGCGACGCTGCGCACCGACGCTCGCCTCTTCGATAATGTCGAGGAGCTGCGCTGGCACGGGCCGACCAAAGCGTTCGAAATCTGCGCTACCCAGCTAAATGACGCCCGGCTCCTCACCCGTGCGCTCAAGGCTTGGCGTTGCTGACTGCGGGAGGCGACGTTAAGTGTCGTTCGGCGCGAAACCAACGCTTTGCCCTCCTACGAGAAATGGCGCATGAGATGCTGCCGCCAGGGCCGGTCGCCGCGTCCAACGAGCGAGTCGAGATAGGCCGTCCGGTTCGCAAGCGGAAGGTCGGGCCGAACGGGCGAGACGAGTTGAGGGTGATCCTGCGAATGATCCTTTGGAGCAGAGATCGCTTCGGGTCCGCAGTCCCTGATGCCAGCACGACCGCACCTCGTCGGCTCGCCGCATCGCCGACTGGATTTCACCAGCGTCGGCCCATTGCCGAATCCAATCAGACAGTTCGGCATGATCACCGAATTAACCACATTCGTAGAAGGCGAAAGGCGGTTGGGTTTGTCACCGATCCGTCTCGCGTAACATGTTACCGTTGGAATTGGGGCCATCCGCAGCACGTCCAGGCAAAGGCAAGGAAGAGACAGGATGCCGACCTTAAGCAATGGCAGCGAACTCATCGTATGGAACGAACCCGAGAATCCCAATCCGAGTCCTGACTCGGTCCTTTTCAGCATTACGGAAACAGACGGCGACGTAATCGGACCGATAGGCGCAAAGCCGGATTTCCCTTTCGGTGGGATCGAACTAGCTTCGGTCGATGTCTTCGATGGCTTCTTCACCATCACCAGCTTCACCCACGAGGGCAGGACCGAAACCTGGACGACAGTGGAAACGCAGGTCTTCGACAACGAAGGCAATTTTCTCCGCACCGTGTCCGACCAGGCGGCCTTCCAGTCGGTCCGGATCATCTCGATCAGCGCCGACAGCCCCGACGACCTCACGGTGACATGGGTCGGGGCGAACGAATATTTCGGCGGCGAAAACACTCAATACGGTCAGCATCAGATCATCTTGAAAGGGGGCGTGCTTCAGTCCGACACCTTCGTTAATCACGCGCCCAACGTTGCCGACCTGGACTTGTCGATTTCGCAGGCGCAATCTCTCGACGACGTCAAGTTCAGCGCGACAGATGCCGACTACGATCTCTTGAACTTTATCGTCTTGGACGGGCCGGACAGCGGCACCCTGGAGCAGGAGACGAGTTTCGACGGTAACCACTACCCGTTTCACCAGGGTCATTATGGCACTACCCTGCACTATCATGCGGATTTTCTGAGCGGAAACCTGTTCGATTACACACCGGAGGCAGCGTTCATCGGCACCGACAGCTTTACGGTTTACGTTACGGACGGCCAGGGCAACAGCAATGTGGCGACGATTACGATCACCGTCACTCCGCCGGCCGAATCCATTACCCTGACCGACGCCAAAAACGTCGCGAGCTACGCAAGCCATGATCATGCCGTGCTCGTCGCCGCGCTGGGCGGTGGCGACCGCATCAGCGGCACCCCGTTCAACGATACGCTCGACGGCGGCGCCGGCCACGACCAGCTGTTCGGCGGCGCGGGCGCGGACGACATCATTGGAGGCGCGGGCACCGATTGGCTGAAGGGCGGCGCTGGCAATGACGAGATCAGCGGTGGTGAGGGCGCAGACGGCGTCCGCGGTGACACTGGCGACGACGTCCTCGACGGCGGCGCCGGCGCCGACGACATGCGAGGTGGTGCTGGCGACGACATCCTCAATGGCGGCGCCGGCCGCGACCTGCTGGCCGGCGAGGGGGGCAGGGATGTCTTCGTGTTCGACGCACTTGGGCCGGCGAACTACGACAGGATAGAAGACTTCAATGCGCTCGACGATGTGTTCTGGCTGGACAGCTCCGCATTCGTCGGGCTGTCGGCCGGCTCGCTTTCCGCTGCGGTTTTCGTCGTCGGCAAGCACGCCATCGATGACAACGACCACATCATTTACGACAAGGAGACCGGCGATCTGCTGTTTGATGTGGACGGAGCAGGAGGCGCGGCGACTGTCAAGTTTGCCGTCTTGGACCCGAGCACATTCCTCACAGTGGACGACTTCTTCGTGTTATAGGCGCGCATGGTGGGGGCAGCTACATAGACCGAACGTGATCGCGCCCATGCGCAGGATTTCCTCCCCGATTGCGCAGTAAGGGGCGTCAGGGCTCATCCGAGCCCTTCATGACCCGACTGGCTGGTGTCTGCAACGGTGAGGCATGATTTCGACGAACGCGGCTATCTTTTCATCCGCATTGAAAAACCTTGCATTTGACGGATGCAGTGGTGCCACGCGGCAATCCATCGTCGTGAGCCAGCCAATGCTATTGTGCTAGTTTCGCCGCACTGCGGGTGGCTATATCATCCAAGACAGCATGAAGAAGCGTTCCGACTTCCTGTTCGGCCAGCCCGGGTGCAATTCCTGATTCGGATAATTGAACGAGAATTGCCTTGGCGGTGTTGCGCCAGAAGGCGTTCGCGTCCTCCCCGTTCTTGGACTCCAGGACCAGGGCGATCCCTTCGACCAATTTCCGCCGCCGATGCAGCGGAAATGCGCTTATGTTTGAATCGCACATCGATCACCTCACCCCTTCAATCGCCCGAATAAGCATTGGCGGGTTAGAAAATTTGGTTAACAGCGCTCTTTTTGACGGTGGTCAGCCATGGAACAAAGCGTCCTCTGGGCTCGAATGCCGTGCCGCGAATAGCGGCTGGACACAGCGGCATGGCGAGTTGGAGTCCCTATTGAAGTATTACGGCCTAGGCCTGACGGCGCAGGAATCCGGCACGAGTGCCAGCATGCCGTTCAGCTGGCGGCCGATCGACGCCTGAGGCTTACCGGATCGGCGTCTCGCCGTGAAACAGCGGCTGGTGCGCCCGCATCAAGGCGGCAATCCGGTCGGCGACTTTTCGTACCGGCGGCGCGTGACGTTCCTCGTGGTGGGTGACGATCCATTGGTCGGTTTCGAGTTCGGGGATAGGCTGAGCGACGCGGACCAGCCGCGGATCGCTGTCACCGACGAAGCACGGGAAGATCGAAAGGCCGGCGCCGGCGGCCACCAGTTCGCGCACCGAATGGGTGTTGTTGCCGCGCACCGCGATGCGGTCGCCGTGATGGGCTTGCAGCCAGCGCGCCGAGGCAAGGTTTGCCGCTTCGCCGGTGACGCCGACGAACAACCCGGCGGCGATGCCGTTGATCAGGTGGCGTCCGGAATAAATGGCGTAGGCGACCTTGCCGCTCTGACGGCCGGCCAGCCACTGCTCGGTCGGTCGCTCGCTGCGTATGCCGATGTCGGCGGCACGGCGGCCGATGTCGACACGGTCGGTGGTGGTGACGAGCTCCACCCTTATGCCGTCATCGACCGTCCAGATCTCGCCGATATGGGCGGAAACGAAGGCTGAGGTCCATGGCCCGGCCGAGACGCGGACAATGCGGTCGGGCAGGTTTCCCTCGCGCCAGCGGGTCAGCGACTGCATTGCTGCCTCGACGTCTTCGGCGCGCCGCAGCAGTTCTTCACCGACCGGGGTCAGCCGGTAGCCTGCCTGCTGGCGCACGAACAGCGGTTCGCCGATCTGCCTTTCGAGCGCAGTGACGCGTCGTCCAAGTGTGGCTGCGCTGAGGCGCGTGGTTCCCGTCGCTGCGCTCAAGCCACCCAGCCGCGCAACGTCGAGAAACAGCCTCAGATCGTCCCAGTCGATATTCATTTTGCAGAAATGAAAAACTCCTTGCGACCTTGGCTGTAGCGCGAAGCGGGCATCACGCGCAAGCATGCAGGCATTGAAGGCGTTGGACAATCCTGCCTGGAGCGACAGTGACAAGCGCCTCGGCTGGCCAAGAAGCCAGCGAATCCTTTCGATCGCGCATGCGCTTCGCGCAGATGCTTTGCGTTTTCGACCAACCCAGGCGCGCGGGCTTTCTGCGCGCCAAAGGAGACGATCATGTTCGACAAACTTCGACACCGTTTCGCCCGCTGGCTTGCCTATCGCCAGACGCTTGCGAGCTTGAGGCAGGCCCCAGACAGCACACTAGCGGATGCTGGCATTTCTCGCGAAGAGATCCGCGAGCATGCCCGCCACGCCAGCCTGCGTCGTTGAGGAGGCGGGGCATGCAGATGATGACGCCCCAGACGGGGTAAGCCGACTTCTAACTCACAGCGATGCGCAGGCCGGTGTCATCGAAAAGATGCAGATGGCTGGTATCGAACTTCAGATCCACCGTGTCGTCTGAAGCCACCTGGCATTGTCCGGCGACAACCGCAAGCATGATCTGGCCGCCGCTTGTCCTGGTGTGGACGATTGTCTCGGAGCCGAGGGCTTCCACCAGCGCGACACGGGCCGCAACATCTCCCTTGCCGGCATCGGCGAGGCTGATGTGATGTGGCCGCAGCCCGAGCGTCACGTCGCCATTGGCCGCGCTGACCTTCCCATCGATCTCGAATCCAGCTGAACCGTCCAGCGTGAGGCTTGACCGGCCAGTGCCCCCGGGTGCCAGCTTGACCGGCAGAAAGTTCATACGCGGTGCACCGATGAAACCGGCGACGAACAGATTGGCCGGATGATTGTAGAGGTCGAGCGGCGTGCCGATCTGCTCGATGCGGCCGGCGCGCAGCACGACGATGCGGTCGGCAAGCGTCATCGCCTCGATCTGGTCGTGCGTGACATAGACCATCGTCGCCGACAGCCGCTCGTGCAGGGCGGCCAGTTCGGCGCGTGTCGAGATGCGCAGCTCGGCATCGAGATTGGACAGCGGCTCGTCAAGCAGGAAAGCGGTTGGATTGCGCACGATGGCGCGGCCGATCGCAACGCGCTGGCGCTGGCCGCCGGAGAGCTGGCCGGGGCGCCGGTCGAGATACGGCGCGATTTCCAGCATCCGCGCGGCTTCGGCGATGCGCGCATCGATTTCGGCACGCGCCATACGGGCGTTCTCCAGTCCGAAGGCCAGGTTCTGGCGCACGCTCATGTGCGGGTACAGCGCGTAGGATTGGAACACCATCGCCAATCCCCTGTCGGCGGCCGGAACGGTGGTCACGTCCTTGCCGTCGATCGCGATCGCGCCACCTGTAGGCCGATCAAGCCCGGCGATGAGCCGCAGCAGCGTGGACTTGCCACAGCCGGAGGGGCCGACGAAGACGATCAGCTCGCCGTCAAGGATATTGAGATTTATGTCGTGCAGCACGCCGACCTTGCCGAAAGCCCTCGATACGCCGGTGAGTGTGATCTGGCTCATGGTAGCCTCTATTTCAGACCGGAGCCGGCAATGCCGGTGGTGATGAAGCGCTGAAGGAAAATGAACACCAGCACGACCGGGATCATGGTGACGACGGTCATGGCCAGGATGTAATGCCATTGCACGTTGAGTTGGCCGGCATAGGTGTTGAGACCGACCTGCAGCGTATAGACCTCCTTGCGCGACAGGACGATCAGTGGCCAGAGGAAGTCGTTCCAGCGCCAGACGACGGAAAAGATCGCCAGCACCGCCAGCGCTGGGGCGGTCAGCGGCAGGATGATGCGCCAGTAGATCTGCCATTCCGACGCCTTGTCCATGCGCGCTGCGTCGATCAGCTCGTCGGGGATCGTCAGCATGTACTGGCGTAGCATGAAGACGCCCGTGGGCGTCGCCACTGTGGGCAGGATCACGCCCCATAGCGAATTGAACAGTCCCATTGCCGAGATCACCGAATAGAGCGGCACCAGGATGACGGAGAGCGGCACCATCAGCGTCGCGACGATGAGCATCATCACAGCCGAACGTCCCCGAAAATTGTACTTCGACAGTGCGAACGCGGCCATCGAATTGGTCAGGAGCGTAATCAGGGTGGCGACCACGGTGACGAAGACCGAGTTGCGCAGATAGAGGAAGAAGTCGAAGGCGAGGAAAGGCTGGACATAATTGTCGAGCGCGAAGGCGATGCTGCGCTTGGGCGTACGGTTTTGGATGTTGACGCGTATGATCTCGCCCGGGTTGGCGGGATCGACCATCTGCGCGACGGTGCCGAGGCGGCGCACTTCGGCGAGCACGCGCACGCTGCCGTCGTCATTGCGCACTTCAAAGAGCTGCAGCGGCTCCTCATACCCTTCCACGATCGCTTCGGCGGTGACATAGGGCAATACAGTCGGCGGGAACTCCGCCAGCGCCGCAGGCGTCTTGAACGACGAGTTGACGAGCCAGAGCGCCGGGCCGAACATGACAATCAGCCCGCCGATCAGCCAGAACCAGGTGAAAACGTCGGTCCAGTGCCAGCCGGCGCCGCCGCGCCGGCGGAACAGAAATTCCGCAACCCTGCTCATCGCATTTTGCCCCGCTGCTCGTTGCGCCTTGCGATGCCCAGCTGGATCAAGGTCAGCACGACCAGCACCGCTCCCATGAGGATCGAGGCCGCGGAGGCGAGCCCCGGATTGCGCAGCATCGAGGCGAAGCCGACCTCGTAGATGTACTGCGTGAGGAACAGCGTGCTGGTCCCGGGACCGCCGCCGGTCAGCACATAGACTTCATCGAATATCTGCACGGCGCGGATGAGTGTCAGCACCAGCACCACCAGGAGGTTGGGCGCCAGCAAGGGCAGCGTTATGCGCCAGAAGACGCGCAAGGGCCGTGTGCCGTCCATCTCGGCGGCCTCATAGAGGTCTTTCGGAATGGCCTGAAGGCCAGCGAGAAGGATCAGCGCATAGAAGCCGACATGAGCCCAGACCGACACCATGATCGTCGCCATGAAGGCCCAGTTGCGCTCCACCAGCCAGTTGAGCGGGGTCCCGCCCGCCTCGAACACCATCAGGTTGAGCAGTCCCTGCCGCTGCAGAATCCAGCGCCAGATGAGACCGACCACGACCGGCGACAAAAGCACAGGGAAGAAGAACACGGCGCGCCAGAAACTGCGCGCACGCAACTCACGGTTGAGCACGAGTGCGGTGACAAGCGCTACGGCGACCATCATCGCCACTTGCAGCACGACGAAGGCCAGGGTGTTCCAAACCGCGATCCAGAACAGGTCCTCGGTGCAGCTCTTCGGATCGAGATAGCTGCCACAACTGAACAGCCGCCCATACTGCTCGGCGCCGACGAAGGTGCGGTCGCCGAGGAACAGCGCCCCGCCACCGGTCATCGAATAGAGGATGTTGATGACCAGCGGAAACAGCACGAAAATGCCGAACACCAGCATGTTCGGCGCCAGGAAGAACACGGCCATGCCATTGCTGCCGGTGCGCCGTTGCAACATGCGCAGTGGCGCATCGAAGACATTCGCAAGCCAGCCGACCGGCGCCAGGATGATGGCGCCGGCGCGCGTTGCTATGCCGTTTCGGACGTCTGCCATGACACTGCCGCGACGCTACTTCGATGCCTCGGCCACCTGTGCCTTGATGTCCTCGTCGATGCGGACGAAAGCCTCGTCGAGCTTCAGCTCGCCGGCCATGACCTGACTGATGCGGGTCACCAGCGCGCCATAAACCGGAGTTCCCCATTTCCATGCCGGCAGCGCGGCGGCATTCGGCGCGATCTTGCCCGATGCCTTCAGGAAGGCTTCGAGCGACGCCTTGACGTTCTCGTCGTCGGTCTTGTAATCGATCTTGCCGGCCAGAACGCCCTTGTGTGCGGGCAGGAACAGGGTGCGCTCGGTGAATTCGCGCATGATGTCCTCGCGGCCCAGGAAGTCCATCACCTTGCCGACTTCAGCGGCGTTCTTCGTGTATTTGACGGCGACCAGCGCGGCGCCGCCCGGCATGCCGGTGCAGGCGGCGGTGCCGCACGGCGAGCCCGTCGCCACCCAGTCGAAGTTCTTGCCGATCTTGCTGGCCAGGTTGGCGACCTGCCAACTGCCCGAATAATAGTAGGCAATCTGCCCATTGATGAAGTCGTCGGCCCCGGCGCGATAGGTGGTGCCCGACGCCGACACCCAGATCTCCTTGTTCATGCGGCCGTCGGCAACCCAATTGACCAGCTTTTCGGCGAAGGCTTTCGTGCCGGCGTCAATCGGCGCCGGCAGTCGATCACCGCCGATGTAGTTGGCGCCATAAGAGATGTTCGCCGCCGAGATACGATGGCCGCTGCGGTCGATGGCAAAGGCTGCGTTGAGTTGCTGGCTCTGCTGCACCTTGCCGGCGGCATCGACCCATTCGTCCCAGGTTGCGGTGTCGGCCGGGATCGGCACGCCGGCCTGTTCGAAAAGCGTCTTGTTGACGAAGCCGCCGGTCAGCGTGATCTGGGTCATGAAGCCTGGAATGACCTTGGAACCGTCAGGGCGCATCCAGTCGAACTGGTCGCTGAAATTCGTCTGCCAGTATGCTGGATCGGCAACCACAGGCGTCAGGTCGAGCCAATGATCGGCGAGTTCCTTGATGTTGGTGACGCGGGCGATATCAGGGCCCCGTCCTGCCTCGAGTTCGACCGGAAGCTGCTCCTGAACAACCTTGTAGGCGACATTGTCGAGAATGACGTTGATGTCCGGATTGTCTTTCATGAAGCGGTTGAGCAGGTCCTGTATAACCTCGCCCTCGACGCCGTCCGAGTACCACATCACGCGAACGTCGCCTGCGAACGCGGTCGACGACAGAAGGCCGGCCGAAAGGCCCAGGATTATCGAATTCATTCTCATGGTTCACTCCTCCGCTTTTGCGGTCTTCACCGCTTGATTGTCGCTGTCCGAGCTGCTTGTCGGGCTCCTTTTGATCCGATCCTCACCTGGTTCCGATGGCGTCGGCTGTGAAGAACGTGGCTTCGCCGCTGACCTGCCAGTCGGCCGGATCGATGACACGGTCTTCAGTCTCAATGCGGCCATCCGGATGGAACAGCACGTCGCCATATTCCGGGTCATTGACATGCAGAAGGCCGCTTTTTCCGTGGCCGAGCGCGAGCTGAGAAAACTGCGCCTCGAATTCCTCCAGCGACCCGTATTGCCGGCGCCGGCCCAGACGGATGATCCACGCGGCTTGATGGCCCGGCACGCGCAGCTCGTTTCCAGTCGTCGGCCCGCGGCCGACGAGCTCGAAGGCGCTGTCGGCCTTCAGCATCGCGAGCCCATCGCCGCCGCGCGCCGAAGCTATATGTTCCTTGACCCTCGCTTCGTCGAACGCGCTCTGTGGGAACCAGGCATGGGTAAAGTCGGGTTGCTCGGCAGCGCAGCTGAACATCACAACCGCCAGGTCGCGGTATTGATGCACGCGCGGCAGAGATCCGGAGCCGCCCCAGTAAGACGGACGGCCATAGCCCGAATGAATTGTCTCGCCCGGATGGTTGATCCATATCTGCGCGTCGGGATTGCCGCCGAGGCGCAGGTGCAGCACCGTTTCCTGATAACCCCATTCGTTCCAGCGATAGGCTGCTGCGCTTCCCATGGCGAAATCGCGGGTCTTGTAGTGGTAGAGCTTGGCGATCCGGTTCTGGCCCTGCGCGAAGCACCATTCCTGCGCGTCGTCGCCGGCCATGCAGGCGATACCGGTCAGTTCTTGCGGGACGTGGAGCCCATGGTCGCGCAGGCAGAGCGCAAGCTGCGGCAGGGCGTGGAAGCGCATGCCGTAGAAACCTTTGCCCCACAGCATGCGTGCAATGCCGGAAAGTTCCAGCGAACGGGCGGCGCGCAGCGTGTGTTCGTAGGAGCGGCCCTGCGCGCCGGTAAGCATGCCCTGCTGAGCCGAGCGGGCGACGATCTCGAGCAGGCGGTTGATCGCAGCCCCGGCGCGCCGGCGCACATCGGCGTCTGGCCCAAGCGCGTACAGGATCGTCAACCCTTTGAGATCGATCGGGAAATAAGGGGCGGAGTTGAATTCCGCCATCTCCCATGCCTCGAAATGATCAAGCCAGGCGCGCACGCGCGCAAGGCCCACGGTCGACTGCTCCGCGCCGGTGCGCCCCGAACGGACAAAGCGGGCATCGGGCAGGAGGTGGCCGCCGAGATAAGCCGCGGTGTGAAACAGAAGCGCGTGGTTTTCGGAAAAGTACCACTGCACGTCGTTGCCCGGCTCATCCATCCAATAGCGATAATTGAGGATCGCCTCGTCAATGCGGTGACGGAGATCGACCGCGATCCTGTCGCCATAGGCACGACGGCACCAGAGCAGTGGAACCAGGATGAAATCGGCGCAGTCGTGGCAATCCTCGATCGCCGGCAGTGCAGCAGCAATGATGGCGTCGGTTTCGGGGCCGCCACGGCCGGTCGCCAGCCGCGCCAGCGCCCGCACGGTATCGGCCTCTGCGAAGTTGGAGACCTGTTCCAGGGCTTCGCCGATCCTGTCGGCAAGGACGGCGGGAGCGCGGCCCTGACGCGCCGCATGACAGATCTCGACGCCGAAGACCCGCTGGGCAACAAAGCCTGAAGATGAGAGCGATACGGCAAAATGCCGGAAGTCGGCGGGAAGGTCTTCCGTGGCGGCAATCGTGATGCGTCTTGCCCCCGCTTCGATGCGGCGGCGGAAGATCACGGGCGCCTCGATCGACATGAAGTCGCCCTCGATCACAACAGCTACATCCACCGCAACCGGCAGCGCGACATCCGTCACCAGCGCCACTTCGCCGCCGGAATAAAATGGACGCTCGAAATGCATCGCGTCGAGAGCGGCTTCCATGGCCGCCGCGACGTCGCCTTTGACGGTCGTGGGCAAGACCTGTTCGGCAGTTGGGCCCCGGAGATAGTCGAGTTGGAAGAAGTAGCGTGCGTCACGCTCGGCGAGATCGTCGAACCAGATGCTGATCTCGTTGGCGCCGGCGACGAGATCGACCTCGAAATCCTGAGAAGCCTCGAGATTGCGCCCGTAGGGCGCCATCCAGCCGGCCTCTATCCCGTTGACGAACAAAACGGCGCCGCCGCAGGTGCGCAGCCGCAGCCGCGCCTGGCCGTCCGAGCCTGCATCGAGCACGGTACTTGCCCAGGTGGCGACCACGGTCGGGCGGAACCAGAAGCCCGACAGGTCGACACGGGGCGAGCCGAACGGAAGCCAAACACGGTCCGGCTCGAACACGCCCTGCGGCTCGGGCCGTTTCCCGCGGCGTTCGGCGGCAAACTCGGTTCGGCAGGGATATTCGTGCGGGATGAAATTCTTGTGCTTGGTCAGGAAGAAGAAGGGATCCATCTCCCCTTGCATCGGCTGATCCGCAACATCGTAGCGCTGCTCGGACGTCGTGCCGACGAGCCAGTAAACGACGGGGCCGCCGAGCGCGAGCGGCCGGCGCAGCGTAAGATCGTGCGTGATCGGTTCCACGGTGTTCATCGCAGCGTCTCAACGGGCACGGGCGACACGTCGTTATAGGCCTGGTTCTCGCCGGTCATACCCCAGACGAAGGCGTAGGGGCCGGTTCCGCTGCCCATATGGATCGACCAGGCCGGCGAGATGACACATTCGCCATTGGCCACGATCAGATGGCGGGTATTGTCCGGCCGTCCCATCAGATGGATTACCCGATCTTCCGCCGCGAGATCGAAATAGAGATAGGCTTCCATGCGCCGCTCATGCAGGTGAGGGGGCATGGTGTTCCAGACGCTGCCCGCAGCGAGATCCGTGATGCCCATCAGCAACAGACAGGAAGGCGCGACTTCCGGATGAATGTACATGCGCAATGTGCGCTTGTTGGCGCGTCGCTCCTCGCCGAGTTCGAGCGGCTTCGCCTCGGATTTCGTGATCAGCCGATGCTTGATGTCTGCGCCGGCCGGAACCGAGTTCATATAGAACCAGGCGGGGTGCGCGGCGCTGTCGCTTTCGAGCGTCACTTGCTTAGCGCCGCGCCCGACATAGAGCACATCGCGGTTGGCGAGCGCGAAGCGCTGCTGGTCGACGCTCACCGTTCCTGCGCCGCCGAGATTGGCGATGCCCATCTCGCGCGCGGTGAACAGATGAGGCGTGCCGACGTCCGCGCCATCGCCGAAACTCAGCGGCTCTCCGGTTGGGCACGCGCCGCCAACGATCATGCGGTCGACATGGGTGTAAGCGAAGGCGATACGGCCGGGCTCGAACAGCCGCTCCACCAGAAACTCGGCGCGCAGCCGCTCCGTTCCGTAGCCATCGATGTCGCCCGGACCGGCGCCGAAGAGAACGCGCATCGTCATGCCGCTGCCTCGTCAGCTTCGGCATGGATCATCCCCTCGGTGAGGCAGAGGATCGCCAGGGCCTGGCCGTAGCCGGTAGGCTGGATCGGGATGTCGCGGTAGAACTGGAGATCATGGCCCATGCGGGTGCCATAGGAAACGTTTCCGAGCACGCCGTTCTCGTCGATGCTGGCCAGCACCGCGTCGAGTGCGCGCCGGCCCGCTGGACCGCACGCCTTGGGCCCGAAGCCCAGGCGCGCAGCTTTCATGAGACCATAGCCGATGCCGGCGGTGGCCGACATCTCCTCATAGGAGGTCGGGTCATCGAGCAAAGTGTGCCATGCTCCCGATGGCGCCTGCAGGCGCAGCAGCGCTTCGATCTGCGCTTCCAGCACGCCGAGCAGATAGGCTTCGACTGGCTTGCCGACACCACCATTTTCGATCAGGTCGAGGATGCCGACCGTGATCCAGGCGTTGCCGCGGGCCCAGAGAGCGCCGGCAAAATTATGTCGGCCGGCAAATGTCCAGCCATGGAACCACAAGCCGGTTTTCGGGTCGGCGAGATAGCGCGCATGGACGAGGAACTGGCGAACAGCCTCGTCGATGCAAGCTTGCCGGCCGGCCGCGCGGCCGTGGAAAGCGAGGAACAGGCCGGCCATGAACAACGTGTCGTCCCACAATTCGTCGTCGTTGATTTTGTCTGAGACATTGTGCTGGAACCCGCCCTCGGGCGTGCGAGGCATGTCGCGAAGCAGCCTTTCGGCCCATTGGCAGAGAGGCGTTTCCCAGCGCTGGTCGCGTGTCTCGCCCCAGAGCAATGCCAGCGCCATCATCGGAGCGGTGGTGTTGATGTTCATCGGCGGCAGGCCCGCCCTTAAATGGCGCTCGTACCAATCTTCGATTGTCTTCAAGAGTTTCGGGTCGCGATTGTGCCGCCAGAGGCAAACGAGGCCGTAGAGGCCTACACCCTGCGGCCATTCCCAGGAATCGAAGCTGATGTAGTCGCCGGCCGTGCCGTCGAGGTTGGGCTCGTCGAAACGGCCGTCATGGCGCAGGCCGGTCATGCCGCGCACGAGCAGGTCGAGCTTTGAGCGCATATCTCTCATGGACGACGCCACCACTCCTCCCAAGTTTGCGCGATGTCGGGCAAATGGGTGCCACAGGAATTTTTATTGCGCAATCTGAAATTTTTTTGCAGCATGAAGGCCTGGTGAGGAAACAGCCTATGGTCGTCAAGGTCGAAAGCGGGAAGCGCGGCACGCCCAGCCGGCGCGTGCGGCTCGAAGACGTCGCCGCGCGCTGTGGCGTATCCGTCAGCACGGCGTCGCGGGCGCTTGCTGGCGGCAAGGGCGTGCGCGGTGACCTTCGGTCGACGATCATCGAAACCGCCAGGAAGTTGAACTACACGATCCCCACGTCGATCGCCGGCCGCAAGGTGATCCTCGCCGCAAGCAACGCTGCGAGGATCGACTATGGCCGCAACCAGTTCACCTTCTATGTGCTCGACGGACTGAACGAGCGCGCAAAAACTCTCGGTGTCGAGCTGGTGTCGCGCTCGATCGCCGACGCCGGTGAGCAGATCGCGCTGCTCAATGAGGCCAGGCAAGACAAGAGCGTCGTCGGTTGCCTGTTTCTGACGCTTGACGACGAGGCGGTGCTGACGCTGACCGGCGGTTTCGGCAAGCCGATCGTGCTCATAAACGGCGACGACCCGGCGATGCACCATTCGAGCCTGACGCCATGCAACCGCTCGGCGGCGCATCTCGCGACGCAGCACCTGCTCGACCTCGGCCACCGGCGCATCCTGTTCCTGATGCGACGCGGGCGGCGCACGATCGAGCGTCGCTTCGAGGGCTGGCAGGATGCACTGCGAGAGTGCGGCCTGGCGGCCGGCGACCTGGCCGTGGAGGTGGCGGATTGGCTGCCGGACCTTGCGGCGGAAGCGATTGCGCGGCGCATCGAGGCGCGTGGCCTCGATTTCACAGCCGTGCTCGCCGCGGGCGACAGTCTCGCTATCGGCGCGATGATGGCGATCCGGAAGTCGGGTTACGAGGTGCCTGCCGACGTGTCGGTCATGGGCATGGATGACCTTCCGCAGGCAGCTTTCCAAAACCCGCCCCTCACGACGATGCATATCCCGATGCGCGAGATCGGCGCGGCGTCGCTCGACCTCCTGCTCGCCGATCTCGGCGGGGACCTGCCGCCGCGCCGTATCGAATTCGCCTGCCATATCGTGCAACGCCAGTCGACCGGCCCGGTTCGCGCCTGAGACGTATGGTTCACACCGCTGTCCGGGCCAGGCCATCGCTACATCGGTGTGGCCACGTTCGAACCGTCTTCGAAGCGTCCGTAACCTCCGCCGAAGAAAAGCAGAGGTTCGCCGTCTCGCAAGGTCGCGGCGGTTACGCGGGCAACGACGATCAAATGGTCGCCGCCCTCATGCCCGGAGATCCGCACGCATTCGAACCGCGACAGGCAGTCACCCAGCAGCGGCACGCCGGCATCGTTCAGGTCGTGCGGGAGGCCGTCAAAGGCTTGACCGGCGCGAGCGAAGCGCTGGCTCAGCTCGATCTGCTCCGCGCCCAAGACATGAACCGCGAAATGCTCGCAACCAGCGAAGGCGGCAAAGCGCCTCGAATGCCGGCCGATCGACCAGAGCACGATCGGCGGGTCGAGGGACACCGATGCAAAGCTGTTCGCGGTGATGCCGACGGGACCATCAGGCGTCATCGTGGTGACGACGGTGATACCGGTCGCAAACCGGCCGAGCGCGTCGCGGAACTCGCGCTTGCGGTCGGGGCCGGGCACGAAGCTTTTCATCGGTTGCTGCTCGGGGTTGAGGAAGTGGTACATCAGGCGCCCTCCTGGCCAAGGGCTGCGGTGGAAGCTTCAATCTCGTTGACGCGCCTTCGCAGCATCATCATCGCCGCTCCCCGGTTCCGAGCGGAGTCGCCGGGGTGATTTCCGGCACCCGGCCATAGACATGCGGCAGCGAGCAGGTGTTGATGTTCGGCAGCACGCGCTTGCCGAAGGACAGGGCCTCGTCGAGATGCGGATAGCCGGAGAAGATGAAGGCGCGGATGCCCATTTTCCGGTATTCCTCGATCTCGCACATGACTTGATCGGTCGAGCCGACGATCGCGGCGCCGCAACCGGAGCGTGCGCGGCCAACGCCGGTCCACAGATGCCGCTCGACATAGCCTTGTGCGTCGGCGCCGGCGCGGTTCTTTGCCTGGTGCGCGACGCCCAGGGATGTCGCGTCCAGTGCGCGGCCGCGGATAACGCTGCCCTGCTCGTCATCGAGTTTCGAAATCAGTTCCTCGGCATATTCGCGGGCTTCGGCTTCGGTGTCGCGCACAATCACGTGGACGCGCAGGCCATAATCCAATGTGCGGCCATGGGCGGCTGCACGCTCGTGAACATCACGCATGCGGTGCGCCAACACGTCCTTCGCCTCCGGCCACATCAGATACACGTCACACTGTGCGCCGCAGAGTTCGAGCGCGTCGGGCGAATAGCCGCCGAAATAGAGTAGCGGCCCGCCATTCTGTTGGTAGGGCTTTGCGGGGTCGGCGGTTACTTTCCCGAATTGGTAGACCTCGCCCTGATGGTTGATTTCATCGCGCGTCCAGGCCTGACGCAGGATCTCGATGACCTCGCGCGAACGCTGATAGCGGAAGCGGCTGTCGGCGAGTTCGCCGGGAAAGTCGGAAGAGATGACGTTTACAGTCAATCTGCCCTTCAGCATGTGGTCGAGCGTTGCGAGCGTGCGCGCCAGCATGATCGGTTGCATTTCGCCGCAACGCACCGCCGCGAGAAGGTTGATCGCCGAGGTTATCGGAGCGCAGCCCGCCACGAAGGACAGAGTATCCTGGCCGACCTGATAGGACGAGGGGCACAGGATATTGCGAAAGGCCAGTCCTTCGGCTGTCTTGACGATATCGGAGCAGTGCTCCCAACTCGACCGCAGCGCGCCATCCGGTACGCCGAGATAGCGGAAATCATCGGAGCACAAAGCGGAAAACCACGACACTTCAGCAGCATCGAGATCTGCGGACGTCACCGGAACGACCGTCAATGTCGGCACTCCTCGTGGTCAGAGACTGGATTTCCCTGTTGCATATCATTCGTGTTTGTGTAGATCAATAGTGTATCAATTTTGCGTTGGAGACAATGTGACCACGTCCAGAAACGCCTATGCGCTTCCGATGCATCAGCAGGTCAGCGAAATGCTGATTCGCGAGATCGCGGCCGGGCGGATGATTGAGGGCGAAAAGCTTCCGCCGGAGCGCGACATGGCTGCGGGGCTCGGAATAGCGGTCGGTACTTTGCGCAAGGCGCTCGGCGATCTCGAGCGCAAGGGCTTGCTCAGTCGCATCCAGGGTTCCGGGAACTACGTACGTTCGCAACCTGACGTGGCCAGTGTCTATTCCATGTTCCGGCTGGAACTCCTGGAGGGAGGCGGGCTGCCGACGGCGCGCGTTCTGTCAGTCGATCGGCTGGCGAAACCGATGGACCTGCCGGTGTTCGGGTCGAGCAGCGAGGCCCATAGAATAAGGCGGCTGCGGAGCCTCAGCGGCAAGCCGGCGGCGCTGGAGGAGATCTGGCTCGACGGTGCCCGTGTGGAGACGGTTGCTATCGAAGAACTGTCGGATTCGCTCTATCTCTACTACCGCAAGGCGCTCGGCTTCTGGATCTTGCGTGCAGAGGACCGCGTCGGGGTCGGCCAGGTGCCGGGATGGGCGCTGCCAGAATTCGGCCTCGCGCCGGGCGCTGCCGCCGGCTTCATCGAGCGTACCGGCTGGATGCAGGACGGCGCCAGCGCGGAGTTTTCCAGGACCTGGTTTGATCATGGCGTCGCGCGCTATGTCGCGCGGCTGCGATAGGGAACGGATATGGCGAAGCACATTTCCTACGGCATCATCGGCTGCGGCATGATGGGGCAGGAGCATCTTCGCAATATCGCGCTGCTGCCCGATGTCGGCGTCGCGGCCATCTTCGAGCCCGACGCGACAATGCGCGCACGCATGGCAGGCCTCACCCCGCAAGCGTCGATCGCCGGCTCGGTCGCGGAGGTGGCGGCCGATCCGCGCGTCGACTGCCTGCTCGTCGCCAGTCCGAACTATGTGCATTTCGCACAGCTCAAGGAAATCGCCGCTATCCGTGCGCTGCCTATCCTGGTCGAGAAGCCGCTTTTCACCGATCCGGTCGACGCAGTCGCGGTGAAGGCGTTCGCCGCGACCTATACCGCACCAGTCTGGGTCGCGATGGAATACCGCTATATGCCGCCGGTCGCTCGATTCATCGAGCAGGCGCAGGACGCCACCGGTGGCATCCGGATGCTGACAATCCGCGAACATCGCTACCCGTTCCTGGACAAGGTGGCCCACTGGAACCGCTTCAACCGTCGATCGGGAGGCACGTTCGTCGAAAAATGCTGCCATTTCTTCGATCTCATGCGGCTAATCCTGAAATCGGAACCGGTAAGAATCATGGCGTCGGCCGGACAGGAAGTGAACCATCTCGACGAAAATTATGATGGCGAAACACCCGATATCTGGGATTGCGGCTACGTGCTGGTCGATTTCGCCAGCGGCGCGCGCGCCATGCTGGAACTGTGCATGTATGCAGAGGGCAGCCGCTATCAGGAGGAGATCAGCGCCGTCGGTGCGCGAGGTAAAGTCGAATGCCTGGTGCCGGGTCCCGGCCGCTTCTGGCCAGCCCATCTCGGCGCGGCGCCGACGCCGCAGTTGATCGTCAGCCCACGCTTTCCGCAGGGACCGTACACCGTCGAGATCCCGGTCGACCCGCAATTGTTGACGGCCGGCGATCACAACGGCTCGACTTTCTATCAACATCAGCGGTTCTGCGCCGCCCTGCGAGGCGAGGGCCCGGTCGAGGTGACGCTGGATGATGGCTGGAAAGCTGTCGCCATGGGTATGGCCGCACAATTGTCGGCAAACCAGGGCACGGCCATTTCCAACCCACTCGATGCCTGCGAGAGCGCAAGATCCACGGCGTGAGCCGCCTAGTGGGATCAGTCAACCCTTGCCTCCGATTGCCGCTATGGTTCTGACCAGCCTGTCCGCGACACAGGTCGATGCTCCAGCCGCCATGAGCATCTGCGGCAGGATCAACCATTCCAGCGTCCAGGCTGCACCGGAGCGCTCTTGCTCATGGATCAGCGCATGATGCATTCCCGACAATTGGACCGCGTTGTAGCGGGCAAGCGTCACCAGCATCTCGGCGTCGACGGGATTGCGCTTGTGCGCCATGGCGGACGACGAACCGCCGCCCGCCCTTTGCAGCTCGTCGCCTGCCTGCGCCATCAGCGCAATGTCCTGCCCGAACTTGCCGAGGCCGCCCGTCACAAGCGACAGCCAGTTGGCCAGCTCAGCGATGCGGTCGCGCTGGCTGTGCCATTGCGGCGCGTCGCCAAGGCTTAGCTGCCGGGCCAGCGCGGCACGGATGGCGGCCCCCTTGTCTGCGAACTTCTCGAGTGTCCCGGCGGCGCCGCCGAACTGGACGACGAGAATCGATCCTCGCACCAATTGAAGCCGCTCGTGGTGGCGCACCAGCGGTTCGCACCAGCTTGTGACGCGGTCGGCTACGGAAATCGGAATCGCTGCCTGCATTCGGGTTCGGGCCATCAGCGGGCGATCGCCAAACCGATGGCCGAGATCGGCGAAGGCGACCACCAGAGCCGAAAGCCGTTCTTCCAACAGGTCGATACAGGCGCGAATTCTCAGGATCATGGCCGTGTCGATCACGTCCTGGCTGGTCGCACCGAAATGCACATGCTCCGAATGCGGCTCTCCGACAGCATGCCTGATCTGCCGCACGAGTTCCGGCACCATGACGCCGTCGCGCGCCGTTGCGTCCCTCAGGGCCTGGATTTCCGGCCGGAAGTTGTCGAGGACGCGCCCGATGGCGCTTGCTGCAGCCGCCGGGACGATGCCGAGCGCACCTTCTGCGTCGGCGAGCGCCTTCTCGAATTGCAGCATCGTCGCAAGTTCGACCTCGACGCCGAGCAGCGTCGCCATCTTCTCATCGCCGAGAAGCCCGGACAGGAGGGGATTGTCGAATGCTGCGATCATATGTCGAAGAAGACCGTCTCGTTGATGCCCTGGAGATGAATGTCGAACTTGTAGATGTCGCCATCGCGCGGCGCGACCAGCGTTGACACGCGCTCTTTCTGCTCAATGCGCATCAGGACGGGATCCTCGGCGTTGGCGGTTTCCTCATCGCCGAAATACATACGGGTGTGAAGGCCAATGTTGATTCCACGCGCGACGATCCAGACCGTCAAATGCGGCGCCATCTTGCGGCCGTCAAAAAACGGCACGCGACCGGGTTTGATGGTTTCGAACAGGCATTCGCCCGTCGTCATGTCGGTGGGCAGCCGGCCCCAGCCGGTAAAGTTCGGGTCGGCGGAGCCGCGCAGATCCGAGGGCGAATTGTAGATGCCGGCGGCGTCCGCCTGCCAGATCTCCACAAGTGCGTCGTTCAGCGGCGAGCCGGCGCCGTCGATCACCCGGATATTGACCCTGATGCGTTCGCCCCTGGTCTTGTCGTTGACCATCGCGGTGCCAAGGTCGCGTTCAAAGACGCCCGAGATACCGGCAAAGTTGGGCGTCAGCCCGATATGGACATAGGGTCCCGCGGTCTGCGAGGCGCTTTCCTTCAGCCGGCCAAGAGCCTGGACCATCAGTTGCCCTCGATGCGGTTTTCGAACAGCGTCGAGCGGCGGCCGCGCAGTACAATGTCGAATTTGTATGCCCGCGCATCCATCGGTATCGTTGCCTCCATGTCGAGTGCGGCGGTGAGGCCTTCAATAGCGCGGCGGTCGTTGATGGTCCGCACGATCGGGCACCTCCAGATCATCGGGTCGCCCTCGAAATACATCTGGGTGATCAGGCGCTGCACGAAGCCGTACCCGAAGATCGAGAAATGGATGTGCGCTGGACGCCAGTCGTTGGGTCCGTTGGGCCAGGGATATGGCCCCGGCTGGATCGTGCGGAAACAATAGGAGCCATCCTCGCCGGTGATGGTGCGGCCGCAGCCGCCGAAGTTCGGGTCGAGTGGCGCGAGATAAGTCTCCTTCCTGTGTCGATAGCGTCCGCCGGCGTTGGCCTGCCATACCTCCAGCAACGCACCGGCGACGCCGATGCCGCGCTCGTCGAGCAGGCGGCCATAGACGAGGATGCGTGGCCCGATCGCGCTTTCGCCCCGCCCGGCAAAATTGTGTACGAGGTCATTGTCCAGTTCACCGAGAATACTTTGGCCGAAGACCGGCCCGGTAAGCTCCGACAGCGTGTTGTCGAGGGAAAGAAGCGGCCGTTGCGGCGAGCGCAGCACGGACGTCTTGTAGGCTGGCGTGAAGGCCGGCGGATGCCAGTTGCGGTCGCGCGGAAAGAAGGCGCCGATTTCCGGCGTGCGGTTGGCGGGAAAGCGCGACTTGGTCATGATTAGCCGGCTTGAGCGTCGATTTCGTCGAACGTCTTCCTGGCGATCTTCATCGCATGATTTGCCGCCGGTACCCCGGCATAGATTGCCACATGCAGCAGCGCCTCGCGTATGTCGTCGCGCGTCGCCCCGGTATTGACGCTGGCGCGGATATGTATCGCAACCTCTTCGTCCTGCTTCAGCGCGGCGAGCAGCGCGATGGTGATCATGGAACGCTCGCGCCTGGTGATGTTCGGCCGCGACCAGACGTGGCTCCATGCAGCCTCCGTGATCAGTTCCTGGAAAGGAATGTCGAATTCGGTCTTGGCCGCCTCTGCCCGGTCGACATGGGCGTCACCCAGCACCGAACGGCGCATCGCCATCCCTTCGACGTATCGGTCGCCGTGTCGTGGCTTGCTCATTTGCGCTCTCTTGGCATGTCGTTCAGGAAGCCACGGATCAGCCCGGCCAGCCTTTCCGGCTGCTCGACGCATGGGATGTGGCCCGCACCGGAGATGACCTCGAATCGTGCGGCGGGGATTGAGCGGGCCAGCGATTCCACCAGTTCAGGCGGCGTCGATCCGTCCTGATCGCCGACAATGCAGAGTGTCGGCACTTTGATCGCGGCGGTCGTCGCGGTGAAATCGGCGTCGCGGATAGCCGCGCAGGCAGCAGCGTAGCCGGCCGGATCCTGGCGCGTCAGCATCGTTTTATAACCCGCCAGTTCCTCGCCGCGATTCTTATGGAAATCCGGCGTGAACCATTTTCGCATCACGTCGTCGGCAAAGCTGGCGATGCCCTCCGACAGGGTCGCGTTGATGCGCTCGTTCCACATCTCGGCCGTACCGATTTTCGCTGCCGTATCGCAAAGGATCAATCCCTCGATCAAATCCGGCCGCGTCTTGTAAAGGCATTGCGCAATGACGCCGCCGATCGAAAGCCCGCAGATCACCGCGCGCTTTACGCCAAGATGGTCGAGCAGCCCTGCAAGGTCCGTCGCATGGGTCTCGATTGTTTGCGGCGCGCCACCCAGTTCGCTCAGGCCGTGTCCGCGCTTGTCGAACGCAACGGATGTACAGTCGTCGGCCAGCCTTCGCTCGACCTCGTTCCAGATGCGCATATCCGTGCCGAGCGAGTTGGCGAAGACGACCGTCGGCCTGCCAGTTTTGGGACGATGCCGGTAGTGGATCGTCGCGCCATTGATGCGAGCAAAGTTCATACTTGTCATAGCTTTGGCATTCCTTTGGGCCGCATCAGCCGTTTTTGCGCGGCGATGCGGAATGGTGCGTTCGGCGCACCATAGCCTGCATACGCGCCGCGCCGTTCAACGAACTCGATAATGAATCCCTCTCCGAATGTCGGCGCATAGAGCTGAAAAAATTCGCCGTTGTCGTCGCGGTCATAAAGGATGTTGTCCGAGCGTAACCGATCGGCGACTTCCGGATCCAGACCGAAGCGCGCTTCTACGTCGTCGTAGTAGTTCATCGATATCTGAAGCGGTTCGAAGCCGTTGGCCTGCAGCTTCGCCGCCGTCGCAAAGATGTCATCCGTCGCGAGTGCCAGATGCTGGACGCCGGAACCAAAGGTTTCGGCGATGAAATGGCCGGCCAGGGTGCGGTGACTCTCGGCGCCGTTCAGCGTGAGGCGGAAGCGCTTGTCCAGACCTTCGATGACCTGGCTGCGCACGAGGCCGGCCGGATCGACGATGTCGACCATCGGGGTCTTGGTCGTCCTGAAGATCGAGACATAGAACAGCAGCCAGCTCGGCATCTCCTCCTGTGCCATGGTCTGCCCGACATGATCGATACGGGTGAGGCCGACGCCATTGCCGGACCTTGCCGACGTGACCGGCGTGAACTCTATGTCCCAGACCTTCGCCAGGTCGGTCTTGGCATCGAGGAAGTAGATCAGTCCGCCGCCGACGCCGCGGATCGCCGGGATCGACAACTCGCCGGGCCCGACCCGCTGGTGAAAGATCTCCGCGCCCAGTGCCTCGGCGCGCGCCACCGTGGCGGCGGCGTCCTCGACCTTCAGGCCCATCGCGTATGCCGACGTGCCATGGACAACAAAGGAAGAATGGGCAAAGCCCTGCCGCTCGGTGTTGATGACGATATTGATCTCGCCCTGGCGGTAGAGCGTGACCTCCTTAGAGACGTGCCGACCGGCCTCGACAAAGCCGAGCATGCGCAACAGCGATCCAAGCTGTCCGGCGTCCTGGCGATCGGCCGCGAACTCGATGAACTCGACCCCTCCGACCCCGATGCGGTCGGGCATTGGCGGGATGGCCATGTCAAGTGCCGGTTCTTCACGCCGCACCTGGTCCATCAACCATACGAGCGAACGCCGTCCGTCGACGGAGATCGCCTTTGCCGACCCGCCACGGAACTGGTCGTTGAAAATCTCGAGCGACAGATAGCCGTCATAACCGGTTGCCGCGACCGCCTGCATGAACTGTCGCACCGGCAGATCGCCTTCGCCTGGCATGTTGCGGAAGTGCCGGCTCCAATAGAGCAAGTCCATGTCGATCAGCGGCGCGTCGGCGAGTTGGACAATGAAGATCTTGTCCGCGGGTATCGAACGGATCGAGCCGAGCTCAATCCTGCGGGCCAGCGTGTGGAAGGAATCGAGAACCAGCCCGACGTTCGGATGGTCGGTCCTGCGCACGATTTCCCAGGCATCGCGATGATCGTTGACGTGACGCCCCCAGGCCAATGCCTCGTAGCCGACGCGCAGACCGCGCCTGGCGGCGCGCTCGCCAAGCTCGCGAAAGTCCATGGCCGCCCGGTCGATCCCGCCAAGCGAGACCGGCGACACCGACGAGCATACGAGCATCAGATCGGTGCCGAGTTCCTGCATGACGTCGAACTTGCGCTCGGCACGATCGAAGGCGCGGTTGCGCTGCGGCTCCGGCAACCCCTCAAAATCCCTGAACGGCTGGAAGAGCGTTATGGTCAGACCTGTGTCACCAGCCATTCGGCCGACGTCGCGCGGCGAGCCGTCAAAGGCGAGGAAATCGTTCTCGAAGATTTCGACACCGTCGAAGCCCGCGGCGGAAATTGCCGCGAATTTCTCCGCCAGGTCACCGGCGATCGACACCGTCGCGATCGACGTCTTCAAACGCGCCTCCTCCCTGGTTTGTCGTGAACGAACCAGTTCGTACATAACTAAGGCAACGCTGGCAGCACCGCAAGTTTCGGCCGCTCAGCGTTCTGCGGGAGCTTCGTCCTTCGCGACAAAACGCAACAGCATCTCCACGCTGTTGCGTTTGAGCCGCTCGAGTTGTGCCGGCGCGCCGAAGTCGCGTCCGAAGATCATCGAAAAGGTGGTGCGATTGGAAACGTTGAAGAAGCACAGCGCGCTTACTTGCCAATGGAGTTCGATCGCGTCGAGTCCCGGCCGGAAGACCCCCTCTTCGACACCGCGTGAATAGATGCGAGAGATGTGGTCGATCGCCGTCACGTTCAGTTCGCGGATCGCATCCGATTGTTGGAGGTATTGGCCGTGATGGATGTTCTCGATCATCACCATGCGGATGAATTCCTCGTGTCGGTGATGGTGGTCGAACGTGAACTCCACGAGGCGCGTCAGTGCCGCCACGGGGGGCAGACCTTCGATATCAAGTTGAGCCTCGCCCTCGCGCACCTGACGATACGCGTTCTCGAGCGCGCGCAGGTAGAGGCCTTCTTTATCGCCAAAATAGTAGTAGATCATGCGCTTGCTGAAGCGTGTGCGCGCCGCAATCTCGTCTATGCGCGCGCCCGACAAACCGTTCAGGGCAAACTCCTTGGAGGCGATCTCCAGGATGTTGCGGCGCGTGCCCTCAGGGTCCTGGATACGCGTCGTGCTCGCGTCCGGCTTCGGCTTTCGTTCTTTCTTGATAACGGCCATGCAGTTTGAGTTCCCGCCCCGGCGCAGCCGGCATTTGACTAAACTAACCAGTTAGTACATCATTCGCAAATCGCGACCGGCTCATTTACCGGCGCGTTTGGCGTGAACACAAGGGCGATCCAGGAATTGCCGCATTTGGGCTGGGAGGCGGCCCGTACAGGGAGGAATTTCGGGAGATGGGCGACGACAGCCTTGTCGACCTCCTTTGCCGTCTTGCCGACGAGCACAAGGGCGCCGCCAGCGGCGACAGCGAAAAGGTCGTGATTGGCCTCGTCGGACGCGGTATTCAGTCCTCGCGCACTCCCGGCATGCACGAGCGTGAAGCCCGGCGCCTTGGCATCGGCTATTCGTACCTTTTGCTCGATTTCGACCGGCTCGGATTTCCGGACGCGGCGATCGGCGACTTGATCGCGGCGGCGGAAATTGCAGGCTTTCACGGCCTCAACGTCACGCATCCGTTTAAACAGGCTGTCATTCCCGTCCTCGATGCGCTGTCGCCGGAAGCGCGCGCGATAGGCGCGGTGAATACGGTCGTCTTTGCTGGCGGACGCAAGGAAGGCCACAACACCGACAGCTGGGGTTTCGCGGAGAGTTTTCGCGAGGCGATGACAGGCGCATCGATGGGCTGTGTCGCAATGTTCGGCGCCGGCGGAGCGGGCGCCGCAGTCGCAAACGCACTGATGGAAATGGGCGTTGGCCGGCTGTTCGTCCTCGACAGCCAACCCGGTCGCGCCTCGGATCTTGCGTCGCGGATGGGCGCCTTGTTCGGCGGTCGCGTCGAGACGTGGCCGGACCCGGCTGCAGCCGTGCGCATGGCAAACGGCATCGTCAACACGACGCCGGTGGGCATGGCGAAGTACCCCGGAACACCGTTCGACACGGCTCTTCTGACATCCGAAAAATGGGTCGCCGACATAATCTACTTTCCGACCGAAACAGAGTTGTTGGTGGCGGCCCGAACGATCGGCTGCAGAACGCTGCCGGGCACCGGCATGGCGATCTATCAGGCCGTCCGCGCGTTCGAACTCTTCACCGGGCGCAAGGCCGACCACCGCGCCATGGCAGATCATTTCGAGGCCGCCGCATGAAGGCAATGACGCCTATAACCATATGAAGACCATAGGGAGGAAATCGACATGAAAGCTGAAATGAACCGACGCCTGTTTATGGCCGCCGCCGGCGCACTCGCTGCCGCGACCGCCGTTCCCGCCTTCGCGCAGGACAAGCCGAAGCTGCGTTTCTCGGCCGTGTTCTCGGAACAGGACATCCGGGCCGAGATGATGAAAATGTTCGCCGACGCCATCAAGGACGACTTTGCCTTCGAGGGTTATTACGGCGGCAACCTGTTCAAGCAGGGCACCGAACTTGTCGCCATCCAGCGCGGCAACCTCGAGATGGGCAACGTCGCCCCGCAGGACATCTCCAAGCAGATTCCGGCATGGTCCATCGTCACCGCCGGCTACCTGTTCCGTGACGCCGCGCACGTGAATGCGTTCTTTGCCAGCGATGCCGGTGCGGAGCTGAAGAGGATGACCGAGGACCAGCTCGGCGTGAGGGTGCTCGGCCCTACCTATTTCGGCCTGCGCCAGGTCGGCCTGAAGCCGGACAAGGAAATCAAGACTCCCGCCGACATGGCAGGCATCAAGCTGCGTATGCCGGGTGGCGACGCCTGGCAATTCCTCGGCCAGGCGCTCGGTGCGAACCCTACGCCAATGGCCTATGCCGAGGTCTATACCGGCCTGCAGACAGGCGCAATCGACGGGCAGGACAATCCGTTGCCCAACGTCGAGAACATGAAATTCTACGAGGTCATGTCGCAGATCGTGCTTACCTCGCACCTTGTCGGCTTCGACCTTCTCAGCATCTCGAAAAAAGTGTGGGACGAGATGGGGGCCGAGAAGCAGGCAAAGGTCCAGGCCGCGGCGGACAAGGCGATCGACTTCTCGACAGAGAAACACCTGACGCGCGAGAAGGAACTCGTTGAAACATTCAAGGGCAAGGGCCTGAAGATCTACGAACCCGATGTCGCAGCATTCCGCAAGCATGTGCAGGAGCAATATCTTGCCTCCGACCTGGCCAAGGAATGGCCTGCCGGGATGGTCGACAAGATCAACGCGCTTTGACGCGACGAACGCGCCGGCCGGTCCGCTTGCGACCGGCTGGCCGGTTTGGCCAGACGCCCGTCAGGGAGGCATCATGAACCCGGGATTGAGAAAGGTGGGCGGCTGGCTCTACCGGCGCGCCGAGAACGCCATCGCCATCGCAATCGGCGCCATGTTCGCCGCGTTTCTGCTGCAGGTTGCTTTTCGCTACCTTCTCAACTGGCCGACCGGCTGGAGCAACGAGCTCACCGTCGTACTCTGGATCTGGGTTGTGCTGTTCGGCGCAGCGTTCGTCGTTCGTGAAGAAGAGGAAATCCGTTTTGATCTCCTCTACGCCACAGTCGGTCCGGACATCAGGCGGGTAATGACGCTTGCCTTCGCAATCGCTCTCGTCGCGCTCTATGGCTGGTCCTTTCCGGCCGTCTTCAGCTACGTGACCTTCATGAAGGTCGAGAGCACCGCCTACCTCAAGATACGCTTCGACTGGCTGTTCTCGATCTATCTCGTCTTCGTGGTCGCCGTGATCGCCCGTTACCTGTGGCTGGCGTGGCGTGCTCTGCGCGGCGAAGCACCGGCGGAATTTGACCCCACGAAAGCGAGTTCGGGCGTATGAATCTCGCGAGTCCGTTTTCGCTGTCAGTCGTTGCGATCACAGCGCTGGCCCTGCTTGGCCTGCCGATCGGTCACTCGGTGATCGCCGGGTCGATTCTCTATCTCTGGCTTGCAGGGCTCGACATGGGCACGTCGGCCGAGCAGCTCCTCAACGGGCTCTACACAAGCTATATTCTGCTTGCCGTACCGATGTTCATTCTCGCCGCGGAGTTGATGAACGCCGGGACAATGACCGACCGGCTGCTGCAATTCTGCAATGCCGTTGTCGGCCGTTTCCGCGGCGGCCTGGCGCAGGTCAACGTGCTGCAGTCGATCATCTTCGCCGGCATGTCCGGCTCGGCCATCGCCGACGCCGCGGGCACCGGCAAGATGATGCAGCAACTCATGACCAAGGATGGCAAGTACCCGGCGAGCTATGCCGCTGCGCTGACAGCCGTCACCTCCGTCATCGGCCCGATCATTCCTCCGTCGATTCCGCTGGTCATCTATGCGCTGATCTCGGATGCATCCATCGGCTACCTCTTCATTGCGGGTATCGTGCCGGGCCTTCTTCTCGCCCTGTCGCAGATGATCATCGTCGCCATCGACGCGCGCCGGAAGAACTTTCCGGTCGAGAAGCCGGTGCCGCTCAGGGAATTTCCGGGGATCACCTTGCGCGCATTTCCGGCGCTGATGCTGCCGGTCGTTCTGCTGGTCGGCATAAGGGGCGGCGTGATGACCCCGACCGAGGCCGCGGCGGTCGCCGCCGGCTACGCGCTGCTCATCTCGGTCGCGATCTATCGCAGCGTGACGCCGGGCCAACTCTACCATGCGCTTCTCAACAGCGCCCGCACCACGGCCTCGATCGGCATGCTCATCGCCGGCGCCCTGGTGTTCAACTACGTTGTCACGGTTGAGAACATTCCGCAGTCCCTGTCGGTGATCCTGAAGTCCTGGGATCTTTCGCCGATGGGTTTCCTGATCCTGGTCAACATCCTGCTGCTGATCCTAGGCTGCGTGCTGGAGGGCACGACTATCCTGCTGGTAATCGTACCGGTGCTGATTCCGACGGCGCAGGCGCTCGGTGTCGACATGGTGCATTTCGGCGTAATGGTCGTCGTCAACATCATGCTCGGGCTCGTCACCCCGCCCTACGGGTTGCTGCTGTTCATCATGACCCGCATCGCAGAGGTGCCGCTGCGCGACCTGGTGCACGATGTAATGCCGTTTCTCTACGCCATGATTGCCGCCCTGATGCTGATCACCTTCTTCCCATCGCTGGTGCTGTGGCTGCCGCGCCTGCTGGGCTATCAAGGATAGGACCATGACCAAGCCAATCTTCGTTCTCAACGGCCCCAATCTCAACCGGCTCGGCATGCGCGAGCCGGAGATCTATGGGCGGACGACACTCGCAGAAATCGAGCGGATGTGCCGTGACGCCGCCGGCGACCATCCGGTCCGTTTTCACCAGTCGAACATTGAGGGCGAAATCGTCAACTGGGTGCATGAGGCGATCGACGACGGCGCGGGCATTCTGATCAATCCCGCGGGTTTGAGTTTTGTTTCGATCCCGGTGCTCGATGCGCTCAAAATGTTTCCGGGCCCGATCGTCGAACTGCATATCTCGAACATCCATCGCCGCGAGGAGATCTATCATCGGTCGCTGGTATCGAAGGTCGCCACCGGCGTGATCGCGGGGCTCGGCGCCGCGGGCTATCCGCTCGCGATCCGCTGGCTCATGGACCAGGTAGACGGATAGTTTATCGCCATGCCTGAACCCTGTATCATCGCTGTTGCGATCACCGGCTCGCTGCCGCGCAAGGAAGACAATCCTGCGGTGCCGATCAGCGTGGCCGAACAGATCGAGTCGACCCAGGAAGCCTTTGAAGCAGGTGCGTCGCTGGTGCACATCCACGTGCGCAATGACGATCAGAGTTCATCGTCTGAACCAACGCGCTTCGCTGCCGTTCAGGCGGGGGTGCGTAGGCACTGCCCCGGCATGATCGTCCAGTTTTCGACCGGCGGGCGCGGTCGTGATCCTGCCGCGCGTGGCTCGGCGCTATATCTGAAGCCGGACATGGCCTCGCTCTCGACCGGTTCGGTCAACTTCCCATCCATCGTCTACGAGAACCATCCCGCCCTGATCGGTGATCTCGCAACCGCGATGAAGGCAAATGGCGTGCTGCCGGAGATCGAGATCTTCGACCTCTCGCACCTTCACGCTGCCAGGCGGCTGGCCGACGCGGAACTTTTGGGTGAGCGACCGCACATCCAGTTTGTCATGGGCGTGCAAAACGCAATGCCTGCGGAGGAGAGATTGCTCGATGTGCTCCTCAGGGAAGCGAAACTCCTGTTTCCACAGTCCACCTGGACAGCGGCCGGAATAGGACGCAACCAGACGATCGTAATGCAATGGGCGTTGGCGCGCGCAGCAGACGCAGTGCGCACCGGACTTGAGGATAATATCAGGATCACCAGGGAACGCCTGGCGCGCAGCAACGCCGAGCTTGTCGAACGCGCGGCGGCCTCAGTCGAGAAGTTTGGCCGGCGCGTGGCCACCGTCAACGAGGCGCGCCAAACGCTTGGTCTGGCGTCAGGATCGTAATTCCTGGGCCGCAACTTCCCCGCCTGGCCGCGTCTTCCCGATTTCACGGCTTTTCGGTTTGCTTGGCAATCCGTTCCAGAAGCGCTTCGCTGCCACCCGCCGCCCAGGTAGCGACATCGGCGGCGCGGCAACGCAAGTCGAGCGATGCCTTCTACACACAGCGAGAGCCGAGCACGGCAAAAAGTCCGCTGTCACCGAAATGCCCTTCACCGAAATACCCTTGCGCCGACACCACGGGATGGCGGCTGACGCTTCGCTCGTCTGCCCTGCCTGGCTCAACGCGGTCGCCGCAGCATCGGGACGAGCGTCGGCGATGAACCGATCTGGATCGCGCCGAGCGGTTCGAAGCCGTGGCGCTGGTAGAACGGAATGTTGCGCGGGTTCGAGGATTCCAGATAGGCGGGCGCGTGATCGCGATCGCACTGCGCGAGCGCGTACGCCATCAAGGCGTCGCCGTGACCTTCGCCCTGATGCGCCGGGTCGACGCCGATCGCGGGCAAGTACCAATGCGGTTCAGTCGGGTGGTACTTGGCCATTTGCTCGAATATAGCGGCGACTTCAGGGGCAAGGGAGGGCGCAACCGTGCTCTCGACAAGCGCACCAAGCCCTTCCTCGTCGGGATGCACACCGGGCGACAGCCACAGCGCCGTCCCGACATAGCCATCGGTGCAAAAGCCGCTTCCGTTTGAGAATGCCCTGGCCCCGAGCGCGCGGACCAGTCGCGGCATGGCCGCAAGGTACTGGTGTGCATGCGGCCAGGTCCATCGCGCCATGGGATCGGCTGCAAACGCCAGCACGATTGTTCCGATCGCCGGATCTTCATCGGCGGCGGCCATAATCCTCACTGTCGGCGATTTCATGCTGCCCTCCAAACGAAACCGCCACATCCAGCTGCCATGTTTCGCCTCCGGCATTGAGTTTAACGCCTGACGCAACAAGTTGTTTCGAGAAACGGAAAGGAAAATCCCCGAGGAAGGGGACAGAAGCGATGACGAAACACAAGACCGGAACACGGGAGGAATGGCTCGGAGCGAGGCTCGCACTGCTCGAGGCGGAGAAACGGCTCATGCGGCAGAGCGACGAACTGGCGCGACAGCGACAGGAGCTGCCCTGGGTTCGGATCGACAAGGAGTATCTGTTAGAGACCGAGGAGGGCAGCGCCTCGCTGGCCGACCTCTTCCAGGGGCGCTCGCAGCTGTTTGTCTATCATTTCATGTTCGGCTACGGATACCGGCTCACCGAGGAGCGCCAAGGATGCACCGGATGCTCCTTGATCGCCGATCACTTCGACTGCGTCATCCCCCACTTGAACGGCCGCGACATTCCCCTGGTTTGCGAATCGATCGCCCCGTTGCCGGAGATCCAGGACTACAAGCAGCAAATGGGCTGGCGCTTCCCGTGGGTTTCCTCGCTCGGGAGCGATTTCAAATACGACTTCGGCCCCGCCTTCACCGAAGAGCAGCAGAGAGACGGCGCCGACTACAACTATCAGCATGTCGACAGGGCCGAGCCGCAGAAGGAGGGAATGAGCGTCTTCGCGCTCCCGGACGGTGCCGTCTACCACACCTACTCGACCTACGCCCGTGGCACCGAGGCGTTTATGGGGGTCTACCGTTTCCTCGACCTGGCTCCGTGGGAAAGGAACGAGAACGGCCTCGAGTTCCCCCAGGCGTGGTGGCGCCGCCATGAGGAGTACGGCAATCGCTGAGTGTCATGGGCCCAACCGCGAATTACGGTGACAATGCACTATTTTCCTTTCTGCCTGTGCGCGTCTGTCCCTGCCGCCGGCCGGTTAGCCTGGCGGCATCTTCTCGAACGTCGTCAGCCCGGTTTCCATCTTGTCCCAGGGGAGGGC
Source organism: Mesorhizobium sp. WSM4806 (assembly GCF_055811635.1). NCBI lineage: Bacteria > Pseudomonadati > Pseudomonadota > Alphaproteobacteria > Hyphomicrobiales > Phyllobacteriaceae > Mesorhizobium > Mesorhizobium sp. WSM4806. Next base: position 381,043 of record NZ_JBVVQZ010000003.1, read on the forward strand.
CCGGATACCGTAGGTCACCACGGTCGGATTGAACCGGCCTGGATCGTCAAGGCTTGCGGCATGGACCGTGATCGGGTCCGGCATGGCGGTGTACGTCAGGTAAACCGGGGTTCCGCAGACCGGGCAGAAGGAATGGATTTTGACATTTCCGTTGTCCGCCGCGACACGCCAGTCCGTCGTCGTGCCGGTGATCGCCACGTCCGCTCGCGACGCAAACGTCAGATAGGATCCATGACCGGTGCCGCTTCTTTTCTGGCAATCGCGGCATTGGCAGTGGTTTTCGAAGATCGGGGCTGCCTTTGCCTCGTAGCGGACCGCGCCGCACGCGCATCCGCCGGTGTACAGAGTGCTCATCTGCTCGGTCCTTTGTTCTGGGTCAGGCCGCCAGTTCCGACGCGCGCGGCCTGGCGAAGACATCGATCGCCTGACCCGTTTCGAGGAAGGATTTCAGGCTGGAGAGGACGATCGGCCAACCCTTTTTGATGCCGTTCGCCATGCCGCTGCCGGCTTCGAGGTCGTCATGGCTGACGGTCAGCCGGACCATGGCCTCGTATTCCTCGAGCTCGAAGGTCACCCGGCTGTAGCTCGTCGGATCGGACGCCTGCGAAGCGTTTGCCCAGGTGATGACGAGACGGGTCGGCGGCGACACCTCGACGACCTTGCCGACGAGCTCGACGGTCCGTTCGTCATCAGCGCGGATGTGCTGCCAGCTCGAGCCGGGCTTCCAGTCGGAGACGTTCTCGTGGCCCCAGTAGCGCCGTGCGAGGTCCGGTTTGGTTATGGCCTCGAACACCTTTCCCGGTGTCGAGACAATATAGGTCGTGTAAGTGAAGCTGATCGTTTCCCTGGTCATTGCTACGCTCCTTTTGTTTCGCGAGCATAGGTAGATGGGGAAACCGGGTTCGTGTGAGTGACAATCTTGTCGCGAATTGCATCTGATATGAAATGAGATGAAAAAGGTTGACGCATGACGCGCTGGCAGCTTGCTCATGGACGGTATCTCGATCTTGGCGCGCAATCGTTGCTGATGGGGATTTTGAACGTCACGCCGGACAGTTTCTCCGACGGCGGAGACTTCGACCGGCCGGAGCGGGCGCTGCAGCAGGCGCGGCGCATGATCGGCGAGGGCGCGGCGATCATCGATGTCGGCGGCGAATCCACTCGGCCCGGCGCCGGCGCCGTCTCGGCGCGCGAGGAACAAGCGCGCATCCTGCCGGTCATCGAGGCGCTGTCGTCCGACGGCGGCAGCCTGGTTTCGGTCGACACCTACAGGGCCGAGACGGCGCGGCTGGCGGTCGCCGCGGGCGCGCATATCGTCAACGACGTGCATGGCCTGCAGCGCGAACCAGACATCGCGCAGGTTGCGGCGGAAACCGGCGCCGGCCTGGTCATCATGCACACCGGGCGCGGCCGCGAAAAACTGGCGGATGTGATCGCCGACCAGTTCCTGTTCCTGAACAGATCGCTGGAGATCGCGCGCGACGCCGGCATCCCGGACGAGCGGATTGTGCTCGACCCCGGCTTCGCTTTCGCCAAGGACGGCGAGGAAAACCTCGAGCTCATGGCTCGCTTCGGTGAATTGCGCGCGCTCGGTTTTCCATTGCTCGTCGGCACGTCACGCAAGCGCCTTGCCCGTCACCTGGTCGGCGGAAGTGACGAGGGGCGAGACGTCGGCACAGCGGCAACAAGCGTCATCCTGCGGCTGAAGGGCGCTGCGATCTTTCGCGTGCACAACATTGCGGTCAATCGCGACGCACTGGCATTCGCCGACGCGGTGCGCGAGCGCGAGACCGGGGAAGAGATCAGGCGGGCTCGGTGACGACGCCGATCCGCCGATAGACGAATTGTTCGTCGTTCGAAGGAATTGCCGCAGCACGCTGGGCTTCGTCGATCAGCATGGCCATGCGCGCATGGATCGGCGATTTCGCGCAAGCCGGGTCCGTCGCGGCGGCGTCGCCGGCAATCGCCATCGCCTGGCAGCGACAACCGCCCCAGTCGATCTCACGCCGTTCGCAGCTGCGACAGGGCTGCTGCATCCAGTCGGTGCCGCGAAACGCGTTGAATGCCGGCGAATCGGTCCAGATTTCGGCCAGGCTGCGCGGGCCGAAACGCTCAAAACTGAGCGACGGGATGGTCTGTGCGGCATGGCATGGCAGCACGGTGCCGTCCGGCGCCACCATGAAGGCGTCGCGCGCCCAGCCGCCCATGCACGGCTTGGGATAGATGGCGAAATAATCCGGCGTGACGAAATCGATGTTCATGATGCCGGTGAGCCGTTCGCGCGCCGCCGCGACGATCTCCGCCTGACGGTCGACCGCAGCGCGCTCGGGCATCAGTTGATCGCGATTGGTCAGCGCCCAGCCGGCATACTGCACGTTGGCGATCTCGAGCCGCTCCGCGCCCAGAGAAAGCGCCAGGTCGATGAATTCCGGCACTTCCTCGATGTTGTGGCGATGGATCGGCGCGTTGATGGTAAGCGGCAGGCCGGCAGCGCGCGCGCGGCGTGCCGTCTCCAGCTTCTTTTCGTGGCCGCCTTTGTGATTGCCGATGCGGTCGGTGGTCGCCGGCCGTGCGCCTTGAAAGCTCAGCTGCAGATGGTCGAGCCCGGCTTCGGCAAACGCCTCGATGCGGCCTTCGGCAATGCCGACGCCGGCGGTGATCAGGTTGGTGTAGACGCCGCGCGCCGAAAGCCCGGCGATCAATTGCTCGAGGTCGCGGCGCAGCGTCGGTTCACCGCCCGACAGATGCACCTGGAGAACGCCGAGATCGGCAGCCTGCGAGAACAAGTCGAGCCAGGTCTGCGTATCGAGTTCGCGATTGGCCTTCAGCAATTCGAGCGGATTGGAGCAATACGGGCATTGCAGCGGGCAGCGATGCGTCAGTTCCGCCAGCATGCCGATCGGAGGGAGAAGGGGCTCGCTCATAGTTTTACCAGCAGCTTGTCCGACCATTCTTGCAGGAAGGCGACGACGTCGGCCGCCACGGCCTCCTGTTCGGCGTCATAATCCGCGGCAAGCTCGGCGATGATGTGGCCGACCGTGGACCGTCCATCGCAGCGGCGCAATATATCGAGGCTGATGTCGTTCGGCCAAAACACCTTTTCCGGCGAAAGCACGGCGAACGCCTGCCGCACGGGATCGTACTGTATGCGCACGTGCTTCGGCAGCGACGGCACCGATCGGGACGACACCAAAGCTCTTTCGCGCAGCGCCATCATTGGGCTGGCTCCGGACGGAAGGCGCCGGGCGGGATGTTTCCGGGCTCGCCATAGGCGTGTTGAAGCGCGTCGAGCATGGCCCACAGTATATCGCATTTGAACACCAGCGCATCGATCGCCTGCTGCTGGCGTTCCGCCGTGTCGGCATGGCCGAGCACGTAGGCGAGGGCGAAGTCGGCGTCGCGCGAGGCCTGTTCGGGCCGTCGGCTGAAATAGGCCAGCGTATCCTCGGTGATGTAATCGTATTTGGCCAGCATCGCCGGGACCCGTTCGCCGATGATGAGCGGCGAGAACATCTCGGTCAGCGACGATGCGACCGCCTCGAACAGCGTCCGGTTCGTGCAAAAGGCGAGGTAGGCGCCGACCGCGAAACGTGTCGCCGGCAGCGCCAGCCTTTCGCTCTTCACGTCATCGGCATCGAGGCCGAGCGAGGTCGCCAGATGCAGCCAGCGCGCGATGCCGCCGCTCCAACCGTCCTCGCCATCATGGTCCTCGATGCGTTTGCGCCAGGCGGCGCGAAACGCCGGGTCCTGCGCATGTGCGAGGATCATGGCGTCCTTGCGCGGGATGACGGCCTGGTAGCAATAGCGGTTCAGCGCCCAGGCCTGCATCTCGGTCCTCGACAGCGCACCGCTGGTCATCCTGTGGTGGAAAGGATGGCGGTTGTGATAGCGCTCGGCGCCGACCTGCCGCAGCACGGCTTCGAGCTCGCTGGAGGACAGGCCGTTCCTGGCCGCGTCGTGGAAATCACTCAAAATTCCATCTCCATCCCATCGCGGGCGACTTCCCAGCCAGCCGCTTTGACCGCTGCGTGCTCGGCCGAATTCTCGTCCAGAACCGGATTCGTGTTGTTGATGTGGACGAAGACACGGCGGCCGATCCCCACATCGGCCAGGCCGGCGATCGACCCCTCGTCTCCCGACATGGCCAGATGCCCCATGCGCGCACCGGTCTTTTGGCCGACGCCGGCGGCAATCATCTCGTCGTCGGTGTAGACCGTGCCATCGAACAGGACGCAGGCGGCATCGGCCAGGCGCGTGCGCAGGGCTGCATCGATGCGCGTGCAGCCTGGGATGTAGAAGACGGAGCCGTGACTGCCGGCACCGCCGATACGGACGCCGATCGTGTCGCCGGCGTCGGAACTGAAATTGGCTTCCGGCCGGCTTCTTCCCTCGAGATAGAGGGCTATCTTGCCGGGCACGGGAAAACTCTCGACAGTCACGCCGGTGTCGTGGCCGTCTGCGTCGCATATCGCCAGTTCTTCGGCCGGCGGCAAGATGCGTCGCGGCACGAGCGCTGGATCGAGGACATTGAAGATCGAGTTCGCTTCCAGCGTCGCCAGCACCTGTGTCGTTGCGTAGATGGCGAAGGGCTGCCGCTCACGCAGGCTGAGCAGGCCGGCGACATGATCGACATCGGCATTGGTCAGCACCACCGCGCGGATGGGCGTCGAACGCAACGGCGCATTCTGCGCCGGCTGCAATTCAGGCGTTTGCGCAATCTGCTGGCGGATATCGGGCGAGGCGTTGAAGAGAACCCAGCCGGCCCCATCCACTGAGGCGGCGATGCTTGATTGGGTTCGCGAATGCACGCCAGCCATCCCGGTGCGAGCCGCGCGGCTCAGGCGATAGTTGCAATTCCACTGCGGGAAGCCGCCGCCTGCCGCCGAGCCGATGATCTTCAAGCGCATTGCAATGCCCGCTCTGCGGCTTTTTCAACCAACAGCAAATTTTCGACCGCGAATGGCTTCGCGCCCGCATTGAACGCATCAAAGCCTTTCACGAAGACCTCGCGCGAGATGGCAGTGCGTGTCCCCGTTGCCGGGGACACGCACCTCTGCGGCCTACTTCTTGGGAGTAATTTCAGCAGGCAGATACCGCGAAATCTCGAAGCCCGCAGCAACTTGGCACATGGTCGGTTTTGTCCAGCTCTTCTTCATGGCATATCTCCTCTTCTACCAGCCCGAAGGGGCCGATCCTTTTCTCAGTCAACCATTGCTGGGCACCATTGCAATGGTTCGTCCATCAACTCTCAAAATGGACAAATGAAACGGCAGGTTCTGAAAAGTCGAAAAACAAGAAAATAACAATGCGCATGCTCAATTGCTAATCACATAAGGCTTCCTTTCCTCCAGCGGAAGGTTGGCACGTTCCCAGCCATCGGCGCCGGAGGGATACCAGATCACCGAACTGTAGCCCCATTCGATGGCCCGTTTCGCGGCGTTCCAAGACATCCAGCAATTCGTCATGCAATAGAACAGAATGGCACGCGACTTGTCGGGACCGGCTTCGGCCGCGAGGCCTTGGCGAAAATAGTTGGCGGTCTCCTCGGAGATAGCACCGTAACCGACATTGGCCAGCCAGGTGCTGCCTGGGATGTCCTTTCTGATCTTGGCTCTCCAAATCGTTCCCGCCGGCAAATTGGCCGGCTTCGGCGTGTTCGGCATGACGTCGAAGAACACGGCCTTCTTCTCCCGCCACAGCGCCTCCGCCTCCGCCGTCGTCACGACCTTCGCACCCTGCAGCGTCTGCGGCACCGGCGCCCGATAGTCGTCCATCCGGTAGCCGCCGGGCTCGGCGATATCGCCAGCCCACAACGGTTCGGTCAGACCGAGAAGGCTCGCGGCAACCAGCAAAATCGTCTCCTTTCCCTTCATGCGTTTCTCGTCATTGCGTGATCGGATTATCGTGTTCGTCGATCAGCGGCACATCGTAGTCCAGCAGGATCCTGGTGATCTCCGCCTGGTTTTCCCTGATCACCCGGTTGAGCGTCCGCTTCCATTCCTGGTCGGATGGACGCACGCCCATGGTGATGCGGTATGACATGCGCGAGCCGGTCTTTTCCTTCACCAGCGGAACGATCGTGAGATCGGCGCCGAGTTGCTTGGCATAGTAGCCTGCCATCGGTCCCCACATGACCGCCGCATCGATCTTGCCGGCGAGCATGTCCTTGATCATGACCTCCCCCATGGAGGGGGTGAGGCGGGTATCCACCGCCAGCGGATAGATTTTTGCCGTTCGCATGAGCTTGTTGGCGGCCATGTTGGCAGTCGGCGGTGTGCTTTCGACGACGCCGATCCGCTTGCCGGTGAGTTTCGGATCCTCGATGGTCTCGACGCCTTCCATGCCGTTGCCCTTCGGGTGCACCAGCACATAGGACGAGCGATAGTAGGCGTTGGTGTTCTGCACCAGTTCATCGCCCTGGGCATAGCCCATGATGATGTCGCATCGGTTGGCCGCCAGCGTGTTGCGCACGAAGCCGGCGACAAGAGGAAACCATGTATAGGCGACGGACTTTCGGCCGGTTTTCGCGGCGACCAGTTCGGCCAGCCGGTTTTCGAAGCCTTCGCCGCTCTCGTCGGTGAACGGCATGTTCGAAGGATCGGCGCAGACGCGCAGAATGTCTGGGTCGACCAGTTCGCCCGCGGCACCAAGGCCGGCGTCCTGCGCCTGGGCGTTGGCAGGCAGCAAGGCGAGTGCGCCGAGCATCGGCAGGACAAAACACAGCTTCAACGCGTCACGGCCAATCATATCATCCACCCATACAGGATGCTTCGGCATCCTTCGCTGCCTGTGGCTTGTCTGCTTTCTTCGGCGGCCTGCCGCGCGGCGCCGCACCGTCGGCGCGGGCACGCAGATAGACGTAGAGATCATCCATGTAGCAATAGACGTTCTTGTTGTCGCCAAAGGCAGGCATGACATTTTCCTTGCCGCCGCCGACATTCTTGCGGCCCTCGGCGACGATCGAGATGAAGGTGGCGTAATCCATTGTTTTCAGGCTGTTGAGCAGGGCCGGCGCATAGCTCGAACCGGTGCCGTCCGGTCCGTGACAGACATGGCAATCGGAGTGATACCGGCGGTAACCGCTGAACGTGTACCAGTCGACGGCTCCGTTTTCGATCTTGAAGGTCGGATTTCCCTCCGCGTCGAAATGCTTGCCGCCTTCTTCCGTCACCGCCTTGGCTTTTTCAGCGCTGTCCTGGGCATGCGCGAGGCTTGAACTTGCCAGAGGCAGCGCCAGGGCGAGAGCGGAAATTACAATGCGAACGGACATTCAGCTACTTCCTTGATTTCTTGATTTCGCCTGCACACGGTTTTGCTGTCGTGAAGCGGCATGGATCGATGTGGGTGCGCGGCGAAATTGAGAGCCCGGTCCTGGCTTCCCGGTGATCCGGGCTCTCGCTTTTCAAGCCTTGGTCTTCTCACAAGCCCGAGGCGTGCTCCCGTATATCAGTCCGGGAGGCCGAAGACGGTGAGCTGGCCACCCAGCGTCGTGTAGTCGGCAAGTGCTGCGTAGCCACCGACCGCGCCCAGACCAGCAGTCCCAACGACCGCAGCCTCATCGCCTTGCGCACGGCCCTGATCGACGGCGCCATGCCAGGCAGCGGCGTTGTCGGGCGAAAGCAGTCCGCCTGCCAGACCGATACCGGCCCATCCGCCGACGCCGGACAGAACGGCGATGTACTGCTTGCCGCCATGCTCGTAGGCCGTGATGTTGCCGATGATGCCGGACGGGGTCTTGAACTTGTAGAGTTCATTGCCGTCATGATCGACTGCCTTGATGTAGCCCTCGAGCGTGCCGTAGAAGACCACGTCGCCGTCGGTCGCCAGCGCGCCCGACCAGACCGAGAATTTCTCGGGCTTGGACCAGACGATCTCGCCCTTGGCAGCATCCCAGGCAATGAAGTTGCCCATGTGGTCGGCTCCAGGGGGAGGATACATCGACACGGTGGCGCCCACGTAAGGCTGACCGGCGGTGTAGCTCACCTTGTAGGGCTCATAGTCCATGCAGACATGGTTTGTCGGCACGTAGAACAGACCGGTCTTCGGCGAATAGGTCGCCGGCTGCTGGTCCTTGGTTCCAAGCGCGGCCGGGCAGATGCCCGTCGAGTTGGTGTCTTCGCCGTTCTGCTGGGTCGAATATTTGGCCACCACCTGCGGGCGGCCGTACTGGTCGCTGCTGGGGTCCATGTTGACTTCCGTCGCCCAGTTCACCGCCGGATCGTATTTCTTGGCGACGAGAAGCTCGCCATTGGCGCGATCCATGGTGTAGGCAAAGCCATTGCGGTCGAAATGCACCAGCACATCGCGCTTGGCGCCCTTGATGTCCATGCCGTCGACAAGGATCATCTCGTTGACGCCGTCATAATCCCACTCGTCATGCGGGGTCATCTGGTAAAGCCACTTGGCCATCCCGGTATCCGCATCGCGAGCCATGATCGTCATCGACCAGCGATTGTCGCCCGGCCTCTGGACCGGGTTCCAGGTCGATGGATTGCCGGTGCCGTAGTAGATCAGGTTAAGCTTGGGATCATAGGCGTACCATCCCCAAGTCGTGCCGCCACCGGTCTTCCACTGCTCGCCTTCCCAGGTGTTCGTGCCCGAGTCCGCGCCGACCGGTTTGCCGAGATGGGTGGTCTTTTCGGGATCGATCAGGGTTTCTGCATCGGGTCCCGTCGAATAGGCCCGCCAGGCAAGCTTGCCATCCGAAAGATTGTAGGCCGAGAGGTGGCCGCGAACACCATATTCGGCGCCGGAGATGCCGACGATAACCTTGTCCTTGACGACCACAGGCGCCGACGTGCCGGATTCGCCCTTTCCGCCGTCGATCTGATCGCCGTTCTTGACCGTCCAGACGACTTTGCCGGACTTGGCATCGAGCGCCACGACGGTGGTGTCGGCCTGGTTGAGGATGATCTTGCCGTCACCATAGGCAACGCCACGGTTGACCGTGTCGCAGCACATGATGCCAATAACATTCGGGTCTTGCTTGGGCTCGTATTTCCAGAGGATCTTTCCGTCATTCTTGAGATCGAGAGCATAGACGGTGTTGGGGAACGGCGCGTGGACATACATCACATCGCCGATGACCAGCGGCCCGCCTTCATGGCCGCGCAGCACGCCAGTGGAGAAGGTCCACTTGACCTGCAGGTTCTTCACATTGTCCTTGGTGATCTGGTTGAGCTTGGAAAAGCGGGTGTTGGCGTAGTCACCCGTCTGCATCACCCAGTCCTTGGGATTCTCGGCCATTTTCATCAGTTCTTCATTGGCCGACGTCATGTGGACCGCGCCGAACGACATGAGCGCCGCGGTCGTTAGTAGGTAGGCAGTTTTCGCTAATACACGCATCAAAGTCCTCCCAGGGTGCACAATGACGAATCGTCCGTTGAGCCCACCAGGGCTTGCCCAAGCGATTCATGTGGGGGAAGTATTTCCGGCAGCGTGTCACGACCTAAGCCGAATGAGCAGAGGGCACCGTTACTGCCCATCCCACCTGGCCTACGAAAGACTGTCGCCGCTCCCTAATTGACGGTGACGCCCTTGAAGCCGGAAACAGGATGAAGCTATGTCATCCCCAGAAGGAAGGCAAGAAAAATCACTTCCATCTATGTTGCACTGCAATATAGAGAAATAGATATGAAAAAATCCGGACTGAAAGCTATTGATCGACTGTGGATGAAGCGCGATTTATATAAGTGGTTCAGTTTTACGTATTTTTTGGGCGAAATGTATTGATTTTTATTTGGGAATATTCGCTGGATCGTATGATTTTAAGTATGCGCGCGTCGCTCCCTCTGGCGATAGTGGAGGAGACCTGAAATCAAGCTCAGCACCAGGATTCGGAGCCGATGTTCGTGCTGTCGGGGAGGCCTTTTGCCGGCCGGGACGGCCCTGTCCTTTGGTACTATATGGCCTGCATGAGAACTTGACGGGCGTGGCGACAGGAGGCCAACTGGTGCGGTGATCCGTCTCGATCCATTGGGCTCGATCTGTCACGTTCCGGGCCAATCGGAGGTTCCCCATGATCAGATATGTCGGCTTTTCGAGCTTGCCGCTGTTGCTCACGTCGGCCCTGGCCTTCGCCAATCCGGCCGGCGCCGCCTCAGATTATCCGACGGTGACGGTTGTCGACTATGTGCTCGGCTGCATGCAGACGAATGGCCAGACACGTCGGGCGCTGGAGAGCTGTTCCTGCTCGATCGACGTCATCGCCTCGATCCTTCCATTCGAGGATTATGAAAGGGCCGAGACCTTCAAGAGCATGTCGCTGACGACTGGGGAGCGTTCGGGACTGTTCCGCGAAAGCGCGCCGGCAAAAGCCGCAAGCACGGGACTGAAACGCGCGCAGGCGGAAGCCGACGTGCGCTGCTTTTAGACGCCGTGTAAGACCGCCGACGGCGGCTGCATGCGGATTCGAGGCTTCAAAGCCCCGTAGCCTCCAGCGGCCATTGATTGCGAAATACCTTGCCGTCCGTATCGATCGCTTCGACCTGGATTTGGCCAGTGCCGTGCGCGGTGAAATCGAACCGGAAATTGGGATCTTCCGAAATCGATATCCCCCCTTCCATCGACAGGATCAGCCGGTCTGCCTGCGAGACCGACAGTTTCTGAACGAAATGCGCGGGGATGAAATACTGGGTCAAGGGGTTGCGCTGCAGGCCCGAATTGTTCGGGTGGCGGATCATCAGCTGCAATTCCTGCGCCTTTGTCATCGTCTCTTGCGGCGGGAATTGGCGCAGCTTCATCTGTCCCATCGTTGCCATCGCTTCGTCCTGGTTCTTGAGCGCCGGGGCGGAGCATCCGCCTGACGCCTTGACGAAGGTCTGGGCCATGTGAAGCTCGCCGCCCTGCGTCTCTGCTATGGCACGCAGATAGGAATAGTCGTCGACGCGCACGCGCGTCGACAGATGTGTCACACCGGCGTCCTTGCCGATCTCGAACGTCGCCGCGACCGGCGCTGGATTGACGTCGATGATCAAGGTGACGGATTTGATGCCGGCGGGCGCCTTGGTCGGGTCGATATAGATGTCGACAGGCACGATGGCGGCATCCTGCGCCCGCTTCGGCGCCTCGATCCTGACGACGCCGCTATCGACCAGAATTGCCCGATCGCCGAACACGTCGCCTTTCAGATCCTGCCAGATCCTGTCCGAAGAGGCGGTTGTCTGCTGGGCGTTGGCGGCGCCGGAGGCGCCAAAGAGCGCGCCGATGGCCAGGATGATCGCGGCGAAGACGGCTGCCAGCGGCAAGCCGAGCTGCCGGCTCCGGTAAGCGTGGTTCTGCATTTCGATGCCTCTACCAATGTCAGAGAGGTGGTGCCCAGGCCGATGTCGAGGATAGACCCTTGACGATGCGTTGGCAAATCGATCCACAGCGCTTGTCGCTGTGATCTATTCCCATTCGAGTTCGGCAAAGGCGGCTGTTGCATTGCGCTCGTTGTATTCGTCGAACAGATGCCAATTGCTCCGTTCGCTTGCGCCGGCGGTCTTGACGGCGTCGCGGAGCGGCGTCCCGTCGGCGATCGCCTTGCGAATATCGCGCGCCAGAATTTCGAAATAGCGCCGCTCTCCCGTCAGCGCCGCCGGCCAGTCGGCCGGCACCGGGCCGTGACCCGGCACGGCGCGCACCGCGCCGATCGCGGCGAGCGCGTCCATCTGGCGGAGCCAGCCGAGCAGCGATCCGTCGAGCGTCGGCAAGGAACCGATGAAAACCAGATCGCCGGCAAACAGCGTGCGGGTCGCGCTATCGAAGACGGTCAGGTCGTTGTCGGTGTGAGCCGCCTTCCATGCCTGCAATTCGAGCACGCGTCCGCCAAGGTCGAGCTGCAGGCGATCGTCGACCAGCATCGTCGGCGGTATGATCTCGATCCCTTTGATAAGCGCGCCGCCGATCTGTTCGCGAAAGCTCTGCAGGTAGAAGGCGCCGCGCGCCTCGAGGGCACGCGGCAGATTGTGGTGGCCGACGATGGTGGCGCCGATCTGCCGGAACGCCGCGTTGCCGAAGACATGGTCGGGGTGCATGTGGGTGTTGATCAGGTAGCGGACCGGCTTGGCGCTTATCTTGCCTATTTCGGCGATGAGGGCGTTCGCCTCGATCAGGCTGCCGCCGCTGTCGATGACGGCGACGGCGTCGGCGCCGACGACGACGCCGAGGTTGGAGATCGCGCCCTGGTTGGCGGCGCTCATCAATTCATCGACGCCCTGGAAAGCGAAGACGCCGTCGGCGACTTTCCTGAGCTTGAATTCAAGGCCATAGGCTGCGGCGACAGCGGCCCGCCCGAGGCAACAGGGCAGCATCGCGGCGCTGACCGCGGTGCAGGCGAAGCCGTTCACAAGCTTGCGTCGTATCCTGTCGATCGGCATGGCTTCCTCCCAATTCCGAACTGTAAGGCGATCAGGCCACGCCCGGAAATTTTTGCTGGAACGACCGTAAAAGGTCGCTCATCACCTGTGGATTGCGATAGTGCCGCGGCAGCCTTACGTCGAACATGCCGAGCACATGGGCCGGCCGCTGCGCGAGCACGATGATGCGGTCCGACAGCATCAGGGCCTCGCGCAGATTGTGGGTTACCATCAGGGCGGTCGTGGGCCGCGCCGACCACACGGTCAAAAGCAGGTGCCGAAGCCGCTCGGCGGTCCGTTCGTCGAGTGAGGCAAAGGGTTCGTCCAGGAACAGCACCGCCGGTTCGGTGGCGAAGGCCCTGGCAAGCGCTGCCCTGCGTGCAAGGCCGAGCGAAAGCTCGGCCGGATAGAGCGAGCGCATGCCGGCGAGGCCGAGCGTGTCGAACAGCCCGTCAAGGTTCTTCGTTCTCAGGCTTTTCGGCAGCGCCAGCCTGACATTCTGCTCCACCGTCCGCCACGGCAGCAAGACCGGCTCCTGGAATACGGCGGCGATCCGGTTGGAGCCGCCTTCAGGCAGTTGGAACGAGCCGGAAAAGTCCTTGTCCAACCCAAGCAGGATGCGCAGCGTCGTGGTCTTGCCGCAGCCGGACGGCCCCAGCAAGCAGGCGAATTCGCCTTGCCGGACCTCGAAAGAAAGGTCCTGGAGCGCCGTGATCGAGACGCCTTGCGCGGACCTGAAAGTCTTTTCGGCGATGTCGACCCTAAGCGGGACGACGGCGCCAACGGGTTGCATGTCGTTCAACGGGCTGCACCAGAAAGAGTTCGATGACAAGCATCACCGCCACGAAAGCCAGGGTGTAGGCAAGGATGGCGGCGACGTCGAAGAGCTGGAAATAAAGATAGATCTGGAAGCCGACGCCGTTGGAGCGGCCGAGCAGCTCGACCACCAGGACGATCTTCCAGATGAGAGCGATGCCGGATCGTGAGGCGGCGGCAAGATAGGGCTGCAGTTGCGGCAGCAGGACATGGCGGGCGCGGTCGAGGAGACCGAAGCGGTAGACGGCGGCCATTTCGGCGTAACTCGGATCAAGCGCCCTGGCGCCCTCGCGCATCGTCACCACGACATTCGGGATCTTGTTGACGGCAACCGCGCCAATCGCCGCCGCTTCGTTGAGGCCGAACCAGATGTAGGCAAGCACTATGACCACCAGCGCGGGAATGTTGAGGAACAGAACCACCCAGGGAGCGAAGAACCGGTCTGCGCGGCGGTGGCTGCCGAGGAGGACGCCGATGACCGAGCCAACAACCATCGCGACGACATATGCCGCGGCAACCCGGCCGAGCGTCGCGCCGAGATGGTAGAAAAGTTCGCCGTTCGCCGCCTCTGCGAGCAGCACCTGCCAGACCATTCCCGGCCCTGGAAAGGCACGGCTCGGCCAGGCATTTGCCGCAAGGCCCCACAGCAGGCCAAGCCCGAGCAGAGAGGCCGCCACCGTCAGCACCGGTGTCAGCGCCGCTGCCAGGCCGGCTTGGCTGGACATGCCGGCCGCAGCGCCAGGCGGGCGATCGCCGGTGTCAGGTGCGCTCATTGCGGGGGTACCTGCCAGAACGTGCCGGGCGCCATCTCGGGCGCGCGGCCGACCAGCTTTTCGCCGCCGATCTCGGCCAGCACACGATAGAGCTTGCCGGCGTCGGCCGCATCCTCGGCGACCGGGCGTCTGGGAATGCCTTCGCGATAGCGGTCACGCAGTCTTGCCAGTTCCTCGCCTTGCGCGCGGATATCAGGCGCAAGGCGCAGCCACTCATCGTCGGATCGGGCCAGCAAGTCCTTGGACTGCGCCGAAGCCTTGATGAAGCCCGCGATAGCGTCCGGATGTTCGTTCGCCCATTTGTCATGAAAGACATAGCCGAGCGCCGATACGGCGCCCGAGGCCCCGAGCGCTCTCGCCGCAGCGTCGGCGCCGATCAGCCGACGAAAGCCGTTGGCCTCGAGGCGGGCGCAAAAATGCCAGAAATTGAGCACCGCATCGAGCTCGCCCTGCATCGCCTTTTCCGAAATCAGCGGCGGCGCGCCAAAGACGATGTCGCTGGTTGCCGGCAGGTCGAGGCCGTGATCGCGTCTGGCCAGCGCCTGGATCAGCAGCCAGCTTTTATCGAGAGGTCCGCCGGCGACGCCGAGCTTTTTTTCCCTGAGATCGGAGATCGTGCGGATCGGCGCTCCCTCCTTCACCATGATCGCCCCGACGGCGGTCGAATAGGGGACCAATGTGAGGTCGACGCCTTCGGAGCGCTGGCGCGAGACCCACAGCCAGTCGGAGACGATCATGTCGATCGCGCCGGCCAGCAAGGCGACGTTGGTTGCATCCTCGCCGGCGAAATCGACGACCTCCAGATCGATACCGTTGGCTCCGTCGAATCTGTGGTGCTTCAGCGTGTCAAGAGCCCAGCTCACGGTGCCGAATTTCAGCACACCGATGCGAATCCTGTTCGTGGCGAATGAGGGCTTTGGGACAAGCGCCGCGGCCGTTCCAAGAGCCGCCAGCCGGAGCGTTCCTCGACGCGAAATCATGATGATGTCTCCTCCCGGGGCCATAACGGGCCGGGGCGCCGATCAGATCGCACGGTCTTTGTTCGGCAAAGCGCATTTCCAGCGCTTGACCTTGAGGGTCGGGTGATCCGGCGCCCATTTCGCGATTTCGGTGGGCGCCAGCATCATGCATTGGAACAGAGAACCGCGGCTCTCGAAATAGAGATGTTCGTCTCGGCAATTGCCCGGATTGGCAATCAGGCAAACCGTCAAGATGAGGTCGACCATATCCATTCAGCACCTCTTGCGCGCTTGAAGACGCCCGCTTTGGCGAAATCCGGCCCGATCCGCGAGCCTGGACAAAATCACCAGCTGCCGGAGTCCCGAGGTGCCCATGGAAAACCGGAATGGTTTGAGGCTACGCGTTCGCCAGATGGCCGTCAACAACGGCGAATGGATTGGGTCTACCGGAGCCGAGTTGAAACTACCTGCAAGACAATCGAGTCCGTTTGCGCTGCCCCTCATTGCCCTGCCGGGCATTTCTCCCCGTATAGTGACGGGGAGAAAGACGCCTTTGCAAATGATTTCGCCAATCTCCAGCGTCGCAGAAGGGCGCCGACGGTGCGGCCAGCCCCCTTCGCCCCGTCACTCTAGGAGAAGGTGCCGGCAGGCGGGTGAGGGGCAGCGCCGACGTCGACAGTCGCCAATACGACTTGGACGCGCCCTTGTCTGAATGATCTGCATGGTTGACATCGCTCATCTGCCGGGTAGCTTCCAGGGTGCAGGCGCTGCAACTCCACAAGGGAGACGTTTTCGCTCTGCATAAAACGATGCATGCCGATGATCAGACAAAGGCATGCGCTAATCGTCCAGGGCACCTTGACGATCAATGAGGAAATGCCATGCGTGCAGTCGCATTTTTCGCCGTCGTGTCCGTTGCGACGTTTATTACAAACCAATCGCAGGCACAGGATGCCGCGGCGGGTGAGAAGGTCTTCGCCAAGTGCAAGGCCTGCCACGTCGTCGACGAGGACAAGAACAAGATCGGCCCGTCATTGAGCGGCGTTATCGGCCGGACGGCCGGCACGCATCCGGGGTTCAAATATTCCAAACCGATGGCCGAGGCGGGCAAATCCGGCGTCAAATGGGACGAAGCCACGCTGACGAATTATCTTCGCGACCCGAAGGGCATGATCAAAGGTACGAAGATGGCGTTTCCCGGTCTCAAGAAGGACGAGGATCTCGCCAACGTCATCGCCTATCTGAAGCAATACTCCAAATAACCCGGTTTTTCCGTAGAAGTAACGCGACTTCGCCGGCCGTTCGCAAACTGCGTTCGGCCGGCGCCCGCACTGGTTGGCGCCGGTCAAGCGGCGTCTTGCAGCCTGCGCATGGCGGAAGGCAGGTCGAGCAGGCCGTCGCAAACCAGGTCGGCGCCAAGCGCTTCAACGGCAATTTGGGTGTAGCCGCCACGCAGCAGGATAGCCGGCATGCCGGCGGCGCGGGCGGCGGCCACGTCGGCGCCGCTGTCTCCGACCATCAGTGCGTCACGAGGCTCGACCTGAAGCTGGTCGAGCGCCAGTAGCAGAGCGTCGGGCGCCGGTTTCAGGCAAGTTACCGCGTCTCCGCCGACGATCGCGCCGAGATGCTCCGTCAGCCCGAAATGCAGCAGGATTTCGCGAGCCGCCAGCTGCGGCTTGTTGGTCACCACGCCCATCGCTATTCCGCTCAAGTGGAAGTGGGTGAGAACCTCCCTGACACCAGGCATCAGTGTCGTCAGGCCGGTCAGATGCCTGCGGTAGATCGGCGCCATGGCACGGTTGGCTTCATCGAGCGCGCAGCCGAGGAGCGGCGCGCCGGATGCCGCGAAGGCTCGCTCGATCAGTTTCCTGACGCCGCCGCCGATCATCGCCCTGACCTGTTCCAGGCGCAGCGGCGACAGATCGCGGCCGGCCAGCAGCTCGTTGACGGCGGCGGTTATATCGGGCGCCGAATCGACCAGCGTGCCGTCGAGATCGAACAGGATCGCTTTTGGCGATCGAAACCGCCTGCCTGCGCCGACGTTCATGCAGCATCCTTCCACTTGATCGAGCAGCCGATCGAAGCGATCTGGTCCAGCGGTCCGTCGCCGGTTCGGGCAATCTGCCTCATCGCCTCGAAAAGGTCGCGTCTCAGTCCGGGCGGCCCGGCGTCGCGCCGCGCCGCGTCCAGCCGGCCGCGATATTGCAGCGTCAATTCGCTGTTGAACCCGAAGAAATCCGGAGTGCAAACGGCTCCATAGGCACGCGCCACCGTCTGGCGCTCGTCGTGGAGGTAGGGGAAAGTGAAGCCGTTCGCCCTGGCGAAGAGCTTCATGTTGTCGAAGGAATCATCGGGATAGGCGTCGGCATCGTTGGAGCTGATCGCGACAAAGCCGATGCCTTCGGGCTTGAGGTCGCTGGCATCGCGGACGATGCGTGAAATCACCGCCTTCACATAAGGGCAGTGGTTGCAGATGAAGGCCACCACCAGCCCGTTCGGGCCGGCATGGCTGAAGATCGAATGCGATTTGCCGTCGACACCGGGCAAGACGGCATCGATGGCTTGCCAGCCGAAATCGCAGACAGGTGGGATTGCCCCCATGTCGTCCTCCGATGAAATGGTTTACGCGGCTTTCCGGATCGCGCCGTCGGCTGCCTGCCTGATGGCGCCGATATTGGCGCGATAGGCCGCCTCGCTGCCGCCCTTGAAGATGGCCGAGCCGGCGACCAGCACATTGGCGCCGGCCGCGGTGACCAGCGGGGCGGTCTCGGGGGTGATGCCGCCGTCGATCTCGATGTCGATCGGGCGATTGCCGATCAGCGCCTTGACCCGCCTGACCTTTTCGACGACCGCCGGAATGAAAGCCTGGCCGCCGAAACCCGGATTGACCGTCATCAGAAGCACCAGATCGAGCCGGTCGAGCACATATTCGATGACGCTTTCCGGCGTCGACGGGTTCAGCGACACGCCGGCCTTCTTGCCGAGATTCCTGATCGCCTGCAGCGAACGGTCGAGATGCGGCCCGGCCTCGGCGTGCACGGTGATGATGTCGCAGCCGGCATCGGCGAAGGCGGCGAGATAGGCGTCGGCCGGCGCGATCATCAGGTGACAGTCGAAGACCTTGTCGGTTCGGTCACGGATCGCCTTGATCACCGGCGGACCGAAGGTGATGTTGGGCACGAAATGACCGTCCATCACGTCGAGATGGATCCAGTCGGCGCCCGCCCGGACGACTGCTTCGACCTCGTCGCCGAGCCGCGAGAAATCCGCAGAAAGCACCGAGGGGGCGATGATTGTCTTGGTACCCATGGTCGGCTCCCATTCTGTCTTGCGTTCGATCGCTGCACGCCAACCGGCGTCTTGTCAGCGCGGCTTCGTCTCCGGTTCGCCTTCGAGCTTGCCTTCCGCGAACACGCGGCTGCCGCGAATATCGGATTCTTCAATGGTGATAAGGTCGGTCTTCGTCAATGCCCGGTCGCGCGACGTGAAAAGCCGGTTGGCCTGGCGAAGCCGCGCCCGGTCGAGCCCATTGCGGACCGAGCGAGCGTTGGAGAAATGCGGCAGCCGCATGCGGATCGGCAGATACTCTTCGAGCGCCTTGGCCGCCGCCTCGCTGAGACGGTAATTCTGTTCCGCCAGCATGATCTCGGCGATCGATTTGAGCTCGCCGACGCCGTAGTCGGGAAAATCGAGGTGGTGGGCGATGCGCGAGCGCATACCGGGATTGCTGTTGAAGAAGCGGTCCATCTTGTCCTTGTAACCGGCAAGAATCACAACCAGATCGTCACGGTTGTTTTCCATGCATTGCAGCAGGATCTCGATCGATTCCTGGCCGTAGTCACGTTCGTTCTCGGGCTTGTAGAGATAGTAGGCCTCGTCGATGAAAAGCACCCCGCCCATGGCGCGCTTGATCACTTCGCGGGTTTTGGGCGCGGTGTGGCCGACATACTGGCCGACGAGATCGTCTCGCGTCACTGCGACCATGTGGCCTTCGCGGACATAGCCGAGACGATGCAGGATTTCGGCCATCCTGAGCGCCACGGTGGTCTTTCCGGTGCCGGGGTTTCCGGTGAAGTTCATGTGCAGGGTCGGCGCGCCCGAGGTCAGGCCGAACTTGCGGCGAAGCCGGTCGACCAGGAGCAGCGCCGCGATCTCGCGGATGCGGGTCTTGATGGGCTTCAGGCCAACGAGTTCGCGGTCGAGCTTGCCCAGCACCTCATCGATGTTGGACGCCTCGAACTCGGCCTGCAGATCGACCGGCGCGTCCGGCGCGGCAGTGCCCTTTGCTATCGCGTCCAGCATGGTTTCGGCTAGCTCCGCTCGCCTTCGGGCCTGTCGGTCGCATAAGGCACGATCGAATAGCCCTGGCTGCGGCCGTCGCGCTCCTGGCGCAGCAGCCGGAACCCGGGTTCGTTGGGCGGCCGGTTGACGATGAACGACATGCGCGGCGCTTCCCAGCCCTTGCTCGAATCGAAGGCGGTGACCCGGACATACATGTTGGGCATGGCTTTCCGGCAATTGTTGACTTCAAGCAGGATGCCCGCCGGGTCCTTCAGGTCGAACATCGGGTTGCCGTACATTTCCCAATAGGTGTTTCGCGGATGCGGATCGTCCGTGTACTCGACGCTGACCGCCCAGTGGTTTTTCAGCGCGTATTTGATCTGCGCCGAAATCTGCTCATCGGTCAGGTCGGGCAGGAACGAAAACTGTCCCTGCGTGACCTTGTTTCCCGGATTGGTCATCATGGCGACGGTTCCTTTCGTCTAGAAGCTGGGCGTTGCGGTTGGCACGAAGTCGGCCGTGTCGGTTGATTCGTAGTTGAAGGTGACGTCCTTCCATGTCTCCAGGGCAGCTTTCAGCGGCGTGCACCATCTGGCCGCCTGTTCGAGGATTTTGGTGCCCTCGCGCAGATAGTCGCGGCCCTCGTTGCGGGCGAGGATCATCGCCTCCAACGCGACGCGATTGGCCGTCGCGCCGGCCTGGATGCCGTCCGGATGGCCGATCGTGCCGCCGCCGAACTGCAGGACGACGTCCTCGCCGAGATAATGGATCAGCTGGTGCATCTGGCCGGCATGGATGCCACCCGAGGCGACGGGCATCACCTTGTTGAGCGAGGCCCAGTCCTGGTCGAAGAACAGCCCGGTTTCGAGGTTCTGCGGCGTGCGCTCCTCGCGCAGCGTGTCATAGAAACCCTTGATCATCAGCGGGTCGCCTTCCAGCTTGCCGACAACGGTACCGGCATGGATGTGGTCGACGCCGGCCATCCGCATCCATTTGCAGATGACGCGAAAATTCATGCCGTGGTTCTTCTGGCGCGAATAGGTCGAGTTGCCGGCGCGGTGCAGGTGCAGGATCATGTCGTTGCGGCGTGCCCATTTGGCCATCGACTGGATCGCCGTGTAGCCGATGACCAGGTCGATCATGACGATGCAGGAGCCAAGCTGTTTTGCGAATTCGGCGCGCTCGTACATCTCCTCCATCGTGCCGGCGGTGACGTTGAGATAATGGCCCTTGACCTCGCCGGTGGCGGCCGACGCCTTGTTCACGGCCTCCATGCAGTAGAGGAAGCGGTCGCGCCAGTGCATGAACGGCTGTGAGTTGATGTTCTCGTCGTCCTTGACGAAGTCGAGGCCACCCTTCAGCGCCTCGTAGACGACGCGGCCATAGTTGCGGCCTGACAGGCCAAGCTTCGGCTTCGTCGTCGCGCCGAGCAGCGGCCGGCCGAACTTGTCGAGCCGCTCGCGTTCCACCACGATGCCGGTCGCCGGGCCCTGGAAGGTCTTCAGGTAAGCCACCGGGATGCGCATGTCCTCGAGCCGCAAGGCCTTGACTGCCTTGAAGCCGAACACGTTGCCGATGATCGATGCGGTCAGGTTGGCGATTGAGCCCGGCTCGAACAGGTCGAGGTCGTAGGCGATGTAGGCGAAGTACTGCTGCTCGGTCTTGGTGCCGGGACCGGTGTTCGGCACCGGCTCGGATCTGAACGCCTTGGCGCGGTAGAGCTCGCAGGCGGTCAGCCTGTCGGTCCACACCACGGTCCATGTCGCGGTGGAGGATTCACCGGCGATGGCGGCCGCCGCCTCCTCGTGGTCGACGCCTGGCTGCGGCGTGATCCGAAACATGGCGATCAGGTCGGTCTCCTTGGGCCGGTAGTCCGGCTCCCAGTAGCCCATCTTCTTGTAGGGGATGACGCCCGACTTGTAGCGTTCCTTGCCTTCCTTGAGCGTGCCAGCTGACGGCATGTCGATCTTGTTCATGACAGGTCTCCTGTTTGCCGCTCAGGCGGCTTTCGCGGTTGCGATTTGCGGGTCGAGTTTTCCCGCGGCATAACGTTTGGCCATCTCGTCCATGGCGATGACCCTGATCTTCGAGGCGTTGCCCGCGGTGCCGAAGCGCTCGAAACGATCGCGGCAAAGGTCGCGCAGGGCATCCATGGCGGGTTTCAGGAATTTGCGCGGATCGAATTCGCGCGGGTCCTCCGTCGCGACTCGGCGGAACTGCCCGGCCATGGCCATGCGGCAATCGGTGTCGATGTTGACCTTGCGCACGCCGTACCGGATGCCGCGCTCGATCTCCTCGACCGGAACGCCAAAGGTCTGGGGCATCTCGCCGCCATATCGGTTGATGACGTCCTGCAGTTCCTGCGGCACCGAGGAAGAGCCATGCATGACCAGATGCGTGTTGGGCAGCTTTTCGTGGATCGCCTCGATCACCTGCATGGCGAGGATGCCGCCGTCCGGCTTGCGGCTGAATTTGTAGGCGCCGTGCGAGGTGCCGCAGGCGATCGCCAGCGCGTCGACCTGGGTGGCGGTGACGAAGTCGACCGCCTGATCGGGATCGGTCAAAAGCTGGTCGTGCGAAAGCGCGCCTTCGGCGCCGTGGCCGTCCTCGGCCTCGCCCTGGCCGGTTTCCAGCGAGCCGAGCACGCCAAGCTCGCCTTCGACCGAAGCGCCGACCCAATGCGCCATGCGTGCGACACGTTCGGTGATGGCGACGTTGTAGTCGTAGCTCGCCGGCGTCTTGGCATCCGCCATCAACGAGCCGTCCATCATCACCGAGGTGAAGCCGTGGCGTATCGCCGAAAGGCAGGTGGCTTCGTTGTTGCCGTGGTCCTGATGGATGCAGAGCGGAATGGCCGGATGCATTTCGGTCAACGCCTCCATCATCTTGGCCAGCATGATGTCGTTGGCATAGGAGCGGGCGCCGCGCGAGGCCTGGATGATGACCGGCGCGTCGCAGGCCCTGGCCGCCTCCATGATGGCAAGGCCCTGTTCCATGTTGTTGATGTTGAATGCCGGAACGCCATAGCCGTGCTCGGCGGCATGGTCGAGAAGCTGGCGAAGGGTGATGCGGGCCATTTTGGGGTCCTTCCTAGATGAGCTTCAGCGCCGCTGCGGCGACGGCTTCGGGCGTGATGTCAAAATGCCGGTAGAGATCCGGGGCAGGGGCGCTGGCGCCGAAACCGGCCATGCCGACGAAAGCACCGGTGTCGCCGATCCAGCGGTCCCAGCCGAGCCGTGCTGCGGCTTCGACGGCGACGCGCGGCGCCGAGCCGAGGACCGCCTTGCGGGTGTCGGCATCCTGTTCCTCGAACAGCTCCCAGCACGGCATCGAGACGACGGCGGCGGCGATGCCGTGCTCGGTCTCCAGCCGTTCGGCGGCGGCAACGGCGATCTCGACCTCCGAGCCGGTGGCGATCAGCGTCACGGCGCGGTGCCCGGCCGGCTCGCGCAGGACATAGGCGCCCCGGCTGGACAGGTTCTCTTCGCTATCTGTGTGGCGCAGCATCGGCAGGTTCTGCCGCGAGAGCACCAGCACGCTCGGCCGGTTCTTGCTCTTCAGCGCCAACTCCCAGCACTCCGCCGTTTCGATGATGTCGGCCGGACGGAAGACGTTGAGGTTGGGCGTCGCCCGCAGCATCGCCAGGTGCTCGATCGGCTGATGGGTCGGGCCGTCCTCGCCGAGACCGATGGAATCATGGGTCATCACATAGATGACGCGCTGGCCCATCAGCGCCGACAGCCGCATCGCGCCGCGCGCATAGTCGGCGAAGCACAGGAAGGTGCCGCCATAAGGCACGAAGCCGCCATGCAGCGCGATGCCGTTCATGGCCGCAGCCATGCCGTGCTCGCGGATGCCGTAGTGGATGTAGCGGCCGGCATAGGCACCAGGCGCTATGCGATCCATGCCCTTGGTGATCGTCAGGTTCGAATGCGTCAGGTCTGCGGAGCCGCCGACGGTCAGCTCGGTTGCGGCGTTGATGGCGCCGAGCGCCATTTCGGAGGCTTTTCGCGTTGCGACCTTGGTCGCCTTTTCGACATGCTCCTTGCGGAAAGCGCCGAGCGCTTCGAAGACCGCGTCGGGCAGGGTGCCGGCGACCGCACTCTCGAAGGCCTGGCGCTGCGGCGAGGCGGCAAGCCGCTGCTCCCAGGCGTGCCGCGCCGCTTGCCCGCGCTCGGCAGTTTCGCGCCAGGCAAACAGGATGTCGTCCGGCACCTCGAACGGCACGCAGGCCCAGCCGATGTTCTCGCGCGTCGCGGCGATCTCGGCATCGCCCAGCGGCGCGCCATGCGTCTTTTCCGAGCCGCCCAGATTGGGCGCGCCCTTGCCGATCACCGTGCGACAGGCGATCAGCGACGGCCGATCCGACTGCTGCGCCGCTTCGATTGCCGCAGCGACGGCTTCCGTGTCGTGGCCGTCCACCGACTGCACATGCCATCCGGCGGCTTCGAACCGAGCCGGCTGGTCCATCGATGTCGACAGCGACGTCGGTCCGTCGATCGAGATCGCATTGTCGTCCCAGAAGACGATCAGCCGGGCGAGCTTCAGGTGACCGGCAAGGTCGATCGCCTCGTGGCTGATGCCTTCCTGCAGGCAGCCGTCGCCGGCGATCGCGTAGGTGAAATGATCGACGAGATCGGCGCCGTGGCGGGCAGCAAGCATGCGCTCGGCCAGCGCCATGCCGACCGCGGTCGAGATGCCTTGTCCAAGCGGACCGGTCGTCGTCTCGATGCCAAGCGCATGGCCATATTCGGGATGTCCGGCGGTGCGGCTGCCCAGCTGGCGAAACCGCTGCAATTGCTCGATCGGCATGTCTTCGTAGCCGAGCAGGTAGTGCAGCGCATATTGCAGCATCGAGCCGTGCCCGGCCGAAAGTACGAAGCGGTCGCGATCGGGCCAGTTGGGCGCCGACGGATCGATGTTGATGAAGCGGCCGAACAGCACCGTCGCAACGTCGGCCATGCCCATCGGCATGCCCGGATGACCGGAATTGGCCTTTTGGACGCTGTCCATCGCCAGTGCGCGAATGGCGTTCGCCATGTCGCGCTCCGAGACGGCGGCGACGGGCTTCAGGGCTGCTGCTTGGCTGTTCATGGCGTCCTCCTCACGACACACGGTTCTTGCGTTCGATCAATTGC
This sequence comes from Mesorhizobium sp. WSM4806, assembly GCF_055811635.1. NCBI lineage: Bacteria > Pseudomonadati > Pseudomonadota > Alphaproteobacteria > Hyphomicrobiales > Phyllobacteriaceae > Mesorhizobium > Mesorhizobium sp. WSM4806. The sequence continues at coordinate 405,348 of NZ_JBVVQZ010000003.1, forward strand.
AGGATGAGCGGCGTCAGGATCAGCTGCATGGCAAGATCGAGCTTGTTGCCTGGCACCACTATGGAATTCGGCCGCGACATGAACGAGTCGTGGATCATCGAAAGCAGGTAGGGGAAATCGATGCCGCGGGGATTGGCGAAGCGGATGACCAGCATCGATTCGTCGGGCGTCGGGATCCAGCGGGCGATGAACGGGTTGGACGTGTCGACGATCGGCACGCGCTGGAAGTTGATGGCGGTCTGCGAGAACTGCGGGACGATGTAGCGGACATAATCCGGCATGCGGCGCAGGATGACGTCCATCACCGCCTCGGTGGAATAGCCGCGGGTTGCCCGGTCGCGATGGATCTTCTGGATCCATTCGAGATTGATGACCGGCACCACGCCGATCCTGAGGTCGGCATGCCTGGCCAAGTCTATCTTGTCGGTGACGACGCAGCCATGCAGGCCCTCGTAGAACAGCAGGTCGCTCGGCGGGAATTCGCGCCATTCGGTGAATTGTCCCGGTGGCGTACCGTACTGCTTCTCCTCGTCCTCGTCGTGGATGTAGGTGCGGGTCTTTCCGGTTCCGCGGCGGCCGTATTCCTCAAACACCTCTTCGAGGATTGCGAGCTCGTTGGCCTCGGCATGGAAGTGGGTGAAGTTCGGATTGCCCGCCTTCTCCTCCTCGGCCACCTTGACCTTCATCGTGGCGCGGTCGTAGCGGTGAAAGGCATCGCCCTCGATGAAGGCGGCGTCGATGTTCTCGCGCCGGAAGATCAGCTCGAAGATGCGCTTGACCGAGGTGGTGCCGGCGCCCGACGACCCGGTGATGGTGATGATGGGGTGCTTTGCCGACATGATGCTCAGGCCCTGAACAGGCCGCGGCGGCTGAACAGCGGCGCACGCTCGCCGATCGCGCTGGGCTCGGTGTGGTAGCGGGTGATGCGCGCGACCTCGCGCGCCGATCCGAACACCACGGGCACGCGCTGGTGCAGGCCCTCGGGCTCGATTTCGAGGATGCGGGTGATGGTGTCGGTGGCGGCGCCGCCTGCCTGTTCGATGAGATAGGCGATCGGGTTGGCCTCATAGACGAGGCGCAGCCGTCCCTGGCGGTAACCCTTGCGCTTGTCGCCTGGATACAGGAACACGCCGCCGCGCATCAGTATGCGGTAGCAGTCGGCGACGAGGGATGCGATCCAGCGCATGTTGAAGTCCTTTCCGCGTGGGCCTTCAGTGCCTTCGAGGCAGTCGTCAATGTAGAGCCGTACCGCCTCGTCCCAATGCCGGTAGTTGGCGGCGTTGATGGCGAACTCCTGGGTACGCTGCGGGATGATCCGGCTCTCGTAAGCCTGGACGAAGGTGCCGAGCCTGGTCGAGAGAACGAAGACATGCGTGCCGCTGCCGAGCGACAGAACCAGCGCCAGCTGCGGCCCGTAGATGAAGAAACCGGCGCCCAGCTGGTTCACGCCTGGCTGCAAAAAAGAGGCGGCCGGATTTTCGTCCGGCGCGCCAGTTGCAGGGAGGAGCGAGAAGATCGTTCCGATCGACACGTTGGTGTCGATGTTGGAAGAGCCGTCGAGCGGGTCGATGGCGATGGCGAGAGGCGCCTGGCTGTCGAGCAGGACCGGCTGCTCCAGTTCCTCGGAGGCGTAGAGCGCGACCGGAGCGTGGCGCATGGCGTCGAGGAAGATGTCATCGGCGAAGATGTCGAGATCCTTCTGGATGTCGCCGTCGGCATTGGCGCTGCGGGTCCCGGCAAAGGCGGTGCCGAGCACCCCCTGATTGATGGTGTTGCGGACCTTGGTGGCGGCCTGCGTCAGCTGACGGACGGTCGCGACGACTGCCGAACGCAGTTCGTCGGGTGGGCCGAGATAGGAATTCAAAAATGCGTCGAGCGTTGCCGCTGGCATCGTAACCTCCCGATCCAGCCGCAAACTCCTCCGGCCGGATTGGGGAATGAGAACAAACTGCCATGGATAAGTAAAATTCAATAACTTTACTTTCGTGCTAAAAAAAATTTAGTATGGCGCATGAGAAACCTCACGCTCAAGCAATTCAAGACCGTCCAGGCCATCATCAGCCATGGAAAAATCGTTAGCGCGGCCAAGGTGTTAGGCTTGTCTCCTCCAGCGGTGACGATCCAGTTGCGGCAGGTCGAGGAGGAGTTCCAGCTGGCCTTGTTCGACCGGACGTCGGACGGCATGCGTCCGACTGCCGCAGGTCTGGCCTTCGTCGAGACGGCGCAGGCGATCGAGGAGCGGCTTCGCCTGCTCGAAGACAAGATGGATGCGATCAAGGGCGTGCGTATCGGCAGCTTGCGGCTCGGCGTCGTTTCCACCGCCAAATATTTCGCGCCGCGGCTGATGGCCGGCTTCATGAAGGAACATCCCGACATCGACATGCGGCTCGCCATCGGCAACCGCGCCGAAACCATCGGCAGTCTGAAGAACCACGACATCGACGTCGCGCTGATGGGACGCCCGGCGAGGGAAGTTCCGGTGCGTGCCTCGGTCTTCGGCGATCACCCGCTGGTCATCATCGCGCCGCCCGACCACCCGCTGGCGTCGGCGCGCGAGATATCCAAGGAGCGGATCGCCGAAGAGCATTTCCTGATCCGCGAGCCGGGCTCCGGCACGCGCATCTCGCTGGAAATATTCCTCAGCGACGTGCCCGGCCGCATCGACGATCTCGGCGTCGAGATGGGCTCGAACGAGACGATCAAGCAGGCGGTGATGGCCGGGCTCGGCATCGCCTTCATCTCTGCCCACACCATCGCCGCCGAAACCGAAGCCGGCCGGCTGGTCATCCTCGACGTGGTCGGCATGCCGATCCGCCGGCAATGGTTTTCGGTGATGCGCAGCGATCACGCGATCTCGCCGGCGATGGCGACGTTCCACGATTTCCTGATGCGCAAGGGCGCGATGTACCTGCCGCTGTTCGGCAAGCTCTATCCGCACGAACGACCGAACATTGGAGGTCGCGCCTGAATTGAGGGCGGAATGCGTCTCTGGCAGCCACCTGCCAGGGCGGCTAGTTCGATTTGCCGAGGGCTTTCAGGACAAAGCGAATCTGCGTGCGTAGGCCCGCTTCGGTGTCTTCGCCGTGTTGAACGCAGTGCTCGATCAGAATCGGGTGGAAGAACGGCGTGAACGCGGCGTTGACCGCACGCGCCGCTTCTGCCGGGTCCTCGACCTTGAGTTCGCCCGCCTCGGTCCCCTCGCGAATGATCGCCTCAAGGATTTCCAACATTCGCCCGACATGCGCCTTGATGACCGCCCGATTCTCGCGCAGGGCGGCGACGATCAAGTAGTGCATGCTTCTTTCCTTGATCAATTTCGTCTTGTTGTGCTGGTGAACGGCGGTCAGGAGCCGGTCGAGTTTCTCCAAGGCCGGCGCGTTGGTGCGTGCGATCGCAACGGCGATGTCCGCGACCTCGTTCACGACCTGCCTGCAGATGGATTCGTTGATTGCATCCCTGGAGGAAAAGAAACGGTAGACGTTCGCCCGGCTCATGCCGAGTTCGGAGGCGATGTCGGCTACCGACGTCTTATGGTAGCCGATGCGGCGAAAATGCGCCTCCGCCACCTCCAGGATGCGAGCGCGCCTCGTCGGGATCCGTTCGCGTTCCGACCGGATGATTCATGGATGTCTCCAGAACTGATGATGGATCTGCCGGGCTCGCCCTGGACGATCATTTTGCAAGCGGTAAGGTCGTGCGACTGGCCCTGCGTATGTTCAGGCAAAGCCAGCGGCGAAATCTTGATCCGCCTGCTCGACAACACGGCCCTATTCAGCAGCAATTGCCGTGTGCATTTCCAGTTCCTCCGCCGCGCCCTCACGGACCTCGTCAGCAGTCGGCTTGATGCCGAACCACGCGGCGTAGAGCGCGGGAAGGAAGAGCAGGATCAGCACCGTGCCAACCGCCGTGCCGCCGATCAGCGTATAGGCCATCGATCCCCAGAAGACGGAGTGCGTGAGCGGGATGAAGGCCAGCACAGCGGCGAGTGCCGTCAGGATCACGGGCCTCGTGCGTTGCACCGTCGCCTCGATCACGGCGTGGTAGTCGTCAAGGCCGGCAGCACGGTTCTCCTTGATCTGTTCGGTCAGGATCAGCGTGTTGCGCATCAGGATGCCGGCCAAGCCTATCATGCCCAGAATGGCGTTGAATCCGAAGGGCTGGTTGAAGGTGAGCAGCATCGGCACCACGCCGACAAGACCAAGCGGCGCCGTCAGCATCACCATGGACATCGTTGAGAAGGATCGTACCTGCAGCATGATAACAATCAGCATGGCGGCTATCATTGCCGGAAAGACTTTAGCCAGCGCGGTGTTGGCCTTTTCAGCCTCCTCGATCGATCCGCCCAGTTCGATGCGATAGCCGGCCGGAAGGGATGCAATCAGCGGCTGAAGGGCCTTCACGATCTCCTTGGAAACCTCTGGAGGCTGAGTCGCTTCGTTGATATCCGAGCGGATCGTGATGACAGGCGTGCGATCACGGCGCTTCATGATCGGCTCTTCCAGACGGATTTCCGAATGGCCGATCTGGTCGAGCGGAATCGGGCGACCGTCCCGGCTCATCAGTGAGAAATCCGCCAAACGTGTCGGATCCAGCCGCTCGCCGCCGGCGCTGCGTGCGACGATGGGGACGTTGCGGATGTCCTCGCGAACCTGCGTAACGGGGATGCCGGTGAGCAAGAACTGGAGTTGCTGGCCCACCTCTGCCGGCGACAGGCCGATGAGGTTCAGTCGATCCTGATCCGGGACGAAGCGGAGCACGGGTGTGCGATTGCCCCAATCGCGGTTGGCCTGACGCACGTCCGGGACGCCCCGCATGATGTCGAGGGCCTTCTCGGATATGCTGTAGAGTTGCGCGGGCTCAGGTCCGATAATCCGGAACTCGACCGGGAATGGCGTGTAGGGGCCGAACACGACTTGCGTGACGCGGACATTGGCCTCGGGTGCAAGCCCCTCTGCCACCGCCTCGCGGAGGCGGTGCTTCAACACCTCACGCGCCTCGGCGTCCTGGGTCAGCACGACGATCTTGGCGAAGGCAGGATCAGGCAGTTCCGGCGCCATTGCGAAAAAGAAGCGGGGTGCGCCCTGACCGACATAGCTCGTGACGATCTTGGCCTCGGCTTGGTCGTCCAGCCAGCCTTCGAGCTTCTCGACCGTAGCGGTCGTCGTCTCGATGCTGGTGCCTTCAGGCAGGCGAACCTCCACCAGCACTTCGGGGCGGTCGGATGTCGGGAAGAACTGCTGTTTGAGAGAGCCCATGCCGACAACGGAAAGCACGAAGGCGATGCCAACGATACCGCTGATCATGAACTTGTGGCGCACGGCGAAGGTGATGAGCCGCCGCAAGCGCCGATAATTGGGTGTGTCATAGATCGCGTGGTGACCGCCTTCGACCGGTTTGATCGCGGGCAGCATCTTGACGCCGAGGTAAGGTGTGAAGACCACCGCGACGATCCAGGAGACGATGAGGGCGAACCCTACGACCCAAAAGATGTTGCCGGCGTATTCGCCGGCCGTCGAGCGCGCGAAGCCCACCGGCAGGAAGCCGGCGATCGTCACGAGCGTTCCGGACAGCATCGGCGCCGCAGTGTGGCTCCACGCATAGGCCGCCGCCTTGATGCGGTCCATGCCTTCTTCCATTTTCACCACCATCACCTCGATGGCAATGATGGCGTCGTCCACGAGAAGACCGAGCGCCAGGATGAGGGCGCCGAGCGTGATGCGGTCGAAGAACCGGCCGGTCTCCAGCATGATGAGGAACACGACGGCAAGCGTCAGAGGGACGGCAGCCGCCACCACGATGCCGACGCGCCAGCCGAGGCTCAACAGGCTCACCAAGAGCACCACACCGAGCGCCATCGCAAACTTCATCATGAATTCGTCGACCGCAGAGGTGATGTTGACGGCCTGGTCGGTCACCTTGTCGAGCGTCATCCCGAGTGGCAGTGTCTGTGCGATGGCTGCTGTCCTGTCCTCCAGCGCCTTGCCGAGCGCGAGACCATCCCAGCCCTCCTGCATGACAGCCGCGAGCATGATGGTGGGCTCACCCTGACGTCGAATGAGGTAGGTGGGGGGATCTTCATAGCCGCGCCGGACTTCGGCGATATCTGAGAGCTTCAGCGTCCGCCCCGCAGCGGCAATCGGCGTGTCGGCGATCGCCTGAACGCTGTCATAAGCGCCGTCCACCCGGATGAAGACCCGCGGCCCCTGGGTGTCGATCGAGCCTGCCGGCGTGAGGGTGTTCTGCCGCTGCAAGGCGGCGACGATGTCCTGTGCCGACACGCCGAGGGTGGCCAGCTTGGCGTAGGAAAACTCGACGAATATCTGTTCGGGACGTTCACCAAGGATGTTGATCTTCTTGACGCCGGGCACGTGCAGGAGGTCTTGGCGGATCGCCTCGGCCTGTCTCGCCAACTCACGCATCGGCATGCCCTTGGCCTTCAGCGCGTAAAGGGCGAAGCTTACATCCGAATATTCGTCGTTGACGAAGGGCCCGAAGACGCCGGACGGCAGGTTGCGGGCTTCATCCCCGAGCTTCTTGCGAGCCTGGTAGAACTCCTCCTGCACGACAGATGGCGGTGTGCTGTCCTTCAGCGTGACCGTCATATACGCGTAACCCGGCCGTGTGGTCGTCTCGACCCGGTCGTACCAGGTCATCTCCTGAAGCCGCTTCTCCAACGGTTCGGCGACGAGGTCCTGCATCTCGCGCGCCGTTGCGCCCGGCCATACCGTCGTGACCGTCAGGGTCTTGATGGTGAAGTTGGGGTCCTCCGCCCGCCCGAGCATGACGAAAGCGTAGGCGCCGGCGGCCACCAGCAGGAGGATGAAGAACAGTGTAACGGCGCGTTCGCGAACGGCGATCGCGGAGAGATTTAGGTTCATCATCAGTTGCCCCTGCTTTCGGACGCAGTCCTGACGCGAGCGCCCTCCTGCAGGAGATGGGCGCCGAGCGAAACAATCGGATTGCTGGAGTTCAGTCCGGAGACCACAGCGGTTTCGCTGGTCACACGAACAAGCTTGACAGGCTGAAACTGTACGGTCGAGGTGGCGTTGTCCAGGACCCAAACGCCTGTCTTCTTGCCGTTATCGAGCACGGCTCCCAGCGGCACCTGGACTTCCCGCTGGCGTGCCTGGCCCGCAAGCCGAATGGTTACCGTCGCGCCAAGCGGTGCTGCCGCGGCCTCACCGTCGAGCACATAACGGGCCTCATAGGTACGGGTCTGGGCATCGGCGGAGTTCGATAATTGCCGGAGATGTGCCGTGTAACGACGCCCATCGCCGCCATACACGCTGGCCTCGGCCGCCGACCCAATCGCCGGCCGGATCGTTTCGGGAAGCGCGACCACCGCTTCGCGGGAGCCGGCCTTGGCGATCCGGGCCACTGTCTGGCCGGCGGAGATGACCTGCCCCGGCTCGCCAAGCGTTTCGACCACCGTTCCATCCGCGTCGGCCAGCAGGACCGCGTAGATCGCTTCGTTCTCGGCGACCCGTGCTTCGGCTTCGGCGGCGGCGAGTTGCGCCTCGGCCGTATCGACCGCGGCCTTCGCCTGCTCGTAGCGCTGTCGGGGGACCCATCCATCCCTAAGCAAACTGGCGTATCGCCGTTCATCCGGTTCCGTCTGAACGACTGTTGCGCGCGCTGCGGCAACGGCGTTGCGCTTCGCCGTGAGCGCGAGGCGAAGGTCGGTGTCGTCGATGCGCATCAGTGGCTGACCAGCTTTGACCTCCTGACCCACATCCACGAGCCGCTCCACGATTTTGCCGGGGACACGAAAGCCGAGATCGCTCTGCACCCTCGCCCCGACAATGCCGGTAAAGCCGCGTTCGGATCCGGTCACCGGCGCTGCCGTCACCACTCTGACGATCGGCGGTTCCTGCCTCGGGTCGCTACGGCGGAGGCTCCCTGCGTAGGAATGGCAAGTGTGGCGAATGCCGCCGCTCCTGACATCGCGATCAGCACGCCCCCCAGCACAACAGCGGGTCTCTTTTTCACGTTCGTCGCCTCTCAAGAAAGATTGCGTTTGACCTTTACATCGGCCCGACGGACGCGAACCCAGCAGCACGCAGGCTGCCGTCTGCAAGGCGGGTCGGTGCATTGGCATCGGCGCGCATGCCGGTCTCGGACGACACTGTCACCTCCTCGCCGGACCGCGAGAACGCGTAGAGCGGGCCGCGGTGGCCGGGCATCGAAAATGCCACGGAGTCGCCGTCGGCGAGGCCCATGACGACGCGCTGCGGATCGCCGCCGGTCTTCGGCGCGAAGGTGGCGGTGACCTCCAGGAGGCCGCCTTCGGCCGGGACGTAATAGACGACCATGTCGAGGTGTCCCTCGTGCAGGCTGCCGGCTTCGATCGGGCGTCCTATGGTGGCTTCCTCGGCAAACGCCGGGGCGGCAACAAACAGCGCGGCCAGAACGGAGGCGCTCAGGGTTTTGCGGATCATCTCGTATCTCCTTCGTTTTAGATTGCGTTCGAACTCTATAACTGAGTTAGATTACGAATGCAATCTAAGAAATGAAAATTTATGATGCATGTGAGTCGCATGGCGCATCGCGCAGACAGAATGGAGGGCTGCCCGATTGACGCGCTCGGTTCGGATGCCGCCGGGCAGGGCGCCGACGTGAGGCATCATTCGAGGCCGGGGATCAGGGAATATTCTGGGACGCTCGGTAGCTGGGTTGGCGAGGGCAGGGGCAAGGAGCCCAGCTGCAAGGCCATTCTCTCGACAATATTCGGCGCGGTGCTCCTCTCGCGACCGTCAACGACGAGCGGCTGTCGAAGCGGTTCCCGCAAGCGGCCGCCGAGAGCGCGCGGTGCTCGAAACAGAACCAGTGCGGCGTCTGCCTTGGCTTGGCAAAGCCCCATCCTGCATTCTTGTCGCAACCTGGATGCTCGCACCTATGGTGCTGAATGCTTGGGCGCGTGACGCTGGGCAAGGCTACCCGGCACAACATGCTCCTCAATGGCCGCCAAGACAGGTTGGTTTTATAGAGATAGATAGGAAATAGATGGCGCGAGCCTCTGAATTAAATTTTGCGATACCGCCAAATTGATAACCGCATCCGTCTTCTTCTACGTAATGTTTGCCGACGTCGTAAAAATTGAAATACAGTTTACAAGTATCGTGACTTACACATGGCGTCCCAGAAAATTCCCCGTCATTTAGGTTTGCTGTGAAGGTCGTTTCAATCGAACTTCTTACGCATTTCGCAATAGAGCCATACGCACAAGGCTCAGAGGATTCGAAAATTTTGTCGGGATATATTGTGCAAAACCTGTCGTTTTTTAACATCTCACTGCCATCTGCAGCCACGGACCGAGGCTCTCCGCCTTTTGATGAGCAATACTCTGTGATCCTTCGAATGTAACCGCCAGAGTCGCTCAAAGTGGAATGAGAGACAGTCGCGGGAAAACTCGTCCCGCTAGCCAGATGAGAGAGTGCGACAAGGATGACCCGGAACATTTGAGATATCCCTCTTCAGGCAGATAGTGCCACACATCTGGATAACAGAGCAAAATGTATAGAAGATCACGTTGCTCGAGGTTCACCCCGAGAATCCTCCTAAGCGGTTGATGATCCACAAGCCGATGAAGATCGACGGCAAGATCCATTGGCACACCAAGCGATTCCGGGCTGACACGCAGACCCGAACCTGACCATCACATCTAAGCCCAAGAGCACGGGAGCAGTTAGGATATTTGGAATAGGTGTTTCGGTCGGGTAGGCTGCCGCCCTTGACGATCAGGTCAAAAACTCATCTTTCGACCATAGACGTTCCAATCAAGTTGCCGTTGCGCCGAGCGCCTATGTCCAATGCGGATTGCACTTCCTGATCGATCTGCTCCCGCCGCGCCATGAACCAATTCTTAGCGCCTGGATAGTCAGCCGCCGATACGCTGGAGTCCGAAAAACCTAGCGTATTTTGGGACAAGGCAAGGATATCTTGCTGCCCCAATACCACGAAAAGAGCGACACGTGTTTCGGCGGAATTGGTCTCAAGCCATCTGGCGACCCCGATACCGACCATATTGTTCTGTAGGTCTTTCATGATTTCCAAGGTCGTGTCAGGCTTTCCGCGTTTCACGTAGAGTTCAGCAAATTCATTGACCAGTCCACACCGGACGACCATCTCTTCGGCTATTGCCTCCGAAAGCCCGAGAAGCCTCAGTCCGGAATAGAGATAGGAAGACGCTGAAGCATGCTTGAGGGCGTTGCGATAGGTCCCGTCAAGACCTTGCTCAGTCACGATCCGGCGGACGCTCACTTCGAACCAGCTGTAAAAAGCGAGCGGCGGCAAAGCGATCAGGAGCGCCAGCGCTAAGAGCTTCCTCATCTTACGATGCCGTCAAAACTCATCTTTCGCCTTTCTGGTAAGGGATCATCAGCGCTTTCGGATAAACGCGTGGCGCGCCAGGCTTAACGACCTCAACCCAGAGGCCTGGCTCACCTACGTGCTTGCCCGCATTCCCGACGGTCATCCAATCAACCGGATCGACGAACTGCTGCCGTGGAACCGGTCCCAGAGGCTCCCAGCTTGACGAGCTCATTCATCATTGGCTCGGCGCGAATGAATCAAGCGCGACACGCATCTGTTCCATCGACTGCGGTCCGCCATGCCCTTCGGATTCCACGATGTTCAAGCGGCTTGCCGGCCATATCCGATGGAGACGCCAGGCCGTTATTGCTGGCCCGCTAATGTCGCGGCGACCATGAACCAGAACGGCGGGAATATGTCCAATTGCGGAGACGCCGCGGAGTATCTCCTTTCCATTCTGAAGAAATCCGTCGTTCGACCAGTAGTGCGTGACAAGGGTCGCGAAAGCCAAGCCCTGTTCTTCGTCAAAGCGACGGTCAATCGGCACCCAGTTCGGATCAAGCGAGATGTGCGTCGACTCCCAATCGTTCCAGGCACGTGCTGCCCTTAGCCGATCCTCAATGTCCCCAGTGGCAAGCCGTCGCGCATAGGCCTCCACGATGCGCTCCCCATCGCGCCTAGCGGAGGCCTGCTCAAACCGTTGCCAGGCTTCGGGAAAGATGCGGCCAACCCTTTCGGTGATCCAATTGACCTCCTCCCGGCTTGTCGTCGTTCTGCGACGAGCACCAGTTCCGAGACTCTATCTGGATGCGCTTGGGCATAAGCGAGCGCAAGGGTCGTCCCCCAGGACACGCCCGACACTAGCCACGTGTCGATGCCGAGGTGTCTTCTGACCGCTTCGATGTCCCCGATGAGCGACTGTGTCGTGTTGCGGTGCAGTTCGCCGAGAGCGTCGGTGATACGGGGGCGGCTTCGGCCGCATCCGCGCTGATTGATCCCCACAATGCGATATTTTTGCGGGTCGAAGCGACGGCGATAGCTGCCCGAGCCAGGAGCGCTGCCGGGGCCGCCATGCAGATAGAGAGCGGGCTTCCCGTCGGGATTGCCCGATACTTCCCAATAAATTTCATTTCCGTCGGCGACGCTGAGAAGCCCAGTATCGAACGGATCGATCGGAGGGTTCATATTTTCGGTCATGGCGTGGTTCGATATACCAACACGAGAGATCTTCAACGGGGGCTAACTTTGCAACGGGTCCGAACCGGGCTTTTCACGATCGGTTCCTTTCGCGTCCGACGCCGAACGAAAAGAGAACATTTAGTCAAGCAGCCTGTCAGCACAGAACCTTGCACGCTATCTTGAATTGATCATCCGATTCGACGGGCGGGGAGATCCATGTGCAACGATTACGAGCAGCATATCGCCTGGGCGGAATATTGCCGGATGATGCAATCGCTGGCACTCAACATCCCCAGCCATCAGACCGAGCTTGATCTGCCGCAGGCGGATGACATCCGGATCAACGATCCCGCCCCCTGTAATGCGCTCCGCCGGCGACACTATTGAACTGGTTTCGATGACGTTCGGATTTCCGCAAACGGGACCAAAGGGCGGACCCCTATTCAACTTCCGTTCTGAGGGCCGTCAATTCGGCGGCAGCAAGCGTTGCGTTGCTCCGGCGTCTGCGTTCTTCGAATTCACGGGAACGAAGTATCCCAAAGCGAAACACAGGTTCGCGCTTAATGGCTCCCCGTTTATGGCGATCGCTGCGTTGTGGAAAGAAGGCGCCGGCAACAAGCCGCCCACGTTCACCATGACGACTGAGCCGGGGCCGGACGTGGCTCCTTACCACAACCGACAAGTCGTTGTGCTCCAGCCGGAGGACTGGGCAGCCTGGATCCACCTAACAAAGCCCGAAGCTGAACTTTTGCGACCGTTGCCGAGAGGTCGCCTGACAGGCCCGCTGACTGCGCTTCTGCTAGCCTACAATTGGTTCGGCGACAGCCTCTTCGAGGCCAGTTGCCGCCTGGGCGGCAAGACCGCGGGCCGCTGCTTGTGAATCGTAGAATTCCTCAAGCGCATAGACCTTGCCCCACCGCAGCGTGAATACGTGGAGACCACTGTTGACGTAGGAGGCGTCGCCATTGAGCAGCGTCGCGGTGCCGTCCCACTGGGCAAATACGGTGGTATGCCACGGCCAGCCCGTCACCCAGACATGGTTGACCGTGAGATGGAGATTGGGCAGGACGCGGCCGAGGCGCTCAAACCAGCGGCGCACGGCCTGCTTGTCGTGGCGCTCACCACCAAGCGCGTGGTCACCGGAAACGCGGTGATGGACATGCGGCACGAGTGCTTTCACCGCCTCATCCCAGCGATGGTTGTTGACGTGGTCGAAGCTCTGCCGGATCGATTTCTCGACGATTTGACTGTATAGCATTTGACCTCTCCTCCAAATTGGATTGCGTTCGTACTCTATATCTGTTATAGATGTCGAACGCAAGCTAATTTAAGGAGGTCTACATGCGTGTGAGTCGCATTCAGGCGGCGGAAAACCGCGAAACCGTGATCAATGTGGCAAGCCGGCTTTTTCGGGAGCGCGGCTTTGACGGCATCGGCCTCAAAGACCTGATGCAGGCTGCCGGGCTGACCCAGGGCGCGTTCTACAAGCAGTTCGCCTCCAAGGACGATTTGGCGGTGCAGGCGTCGAGGCGGGCGATGGAGAGCGCCACGCTGCGCTGGTCGGCCGCGACTGCGGCAAAATCCGAGGATCCGCTTGGCGCGGTGATCGCATTCTACCTCAGCATGGGCCATCGCGGAGAAAAGATGGACGGCTGCCCGATTGTCGCGCTCGGCTCGGATGCCGCCAGACAGGGCAGCGAGGTGAAAGCGTCGTTCGAAGCCGGGATCAAGGAGCATCTCGAAATCCTCGGCCGTTTCATTGCCGACGCCAAAGCTGAGGAGCCCGACAGAAAGGCCATGGCCATTCTCTCGACGATGGTCGGCGCGCTGATGCTGTCGCGCGTCGTCAACGATCCGGATCTCGCCCAAGCCTTCCTGGACGCGGCGACCGGCCAGGTTCGCGAAGCAGCCGGCGCTTGAACGGCGTGCGTAGGGCTGGCGACGCAGCCAACTCGATAGGAAAGCAGATGCGACGGATTGTTGTTACGGGCATGGGAGCGGTCACGCCCCTTGCTGCCGATGTCGAAGCGTCGTGGTCGCGGCTGCTGGCCGGTCGCTCGGGCATCCGCAGGCTTCCGGACGATGTGGTGGCAGACCTCCCGGCCAAGATCGGCGGGGTGGTTCCCTCGCTGGAAGACGATCCGGAGGCTGGTTTCGATCCGGATGCCGTGCTGGCGCCAAAAGACCAGCGCAAGGTAGATCGGTTCATCATCTTCGGGCTCGCCGCTGCACAAGAGGCCCTGGCGCAAGCAGGGTGGGCGCCTGTCTCGGAAGCCGATCGCCTGCGCACGGCCACCATCATCGCGTCCGGCATCGGCGGCTTCCCCGCCATCACCGAGGCGGTGCGCACGGTCGACCAGCGCGGCGTCCGCCGCCTGTCGCCGTTTACGGTGCCGTCCTTCCTGGTGAACCTCGCGGCGGGCCACATCTCGATCCGCCATGGCTTCAAGGGGCCGCTCGGCGCGCCGGTGACGGCGTGCGCGGCCGGCATCCAGGCGATCGGCGATGCGGCTCGCCTCATCCGCGCCAACGAGGCCGATATCGCCGTGTGCGGCGGAACGGAAGCCTGCATGAACATCGTCAGTCTCGGTGGTTTTGCTGCCGCACGCTCTCTTTCAACCGGCTTCAACTGGGCGCCGGCTCAGGCGTCACGGCCGTTCGACGTGTCGCGGGACGGCTTCGTCATGGGCGAAGGAGCCGGCGTGCTGGTCATCGAGGAACTGAGCCACGCGCTGGCGCGCGGCGCGAAACCGCTCGCCGAGCTCGTCGGCTACGGCACGACGGCGGATGCTCATCACGTCACCTCCGGTCCCGAGGATGGCGACGGGGCGCGCCGAGCCATGCAGGTCGCGCTGGCCCAGGCCGGCATTTCGCCGCGTGAGGTTCGCCACCTCAATGCGCACGCGACCTCGACGCCGGTCGGTGATCTCGGGGAAATGGCGGCGATCAAAACACTCTTCGGCGCAGATTCCACCATCGCCGTCAGCGCAACCAAATCGGCGACCGGACATTTGCTTGGAGCCGCCGGCGGGCTTGGAGCCATCTTCGCAATCCTGGCGCTCAGGGATCAGGTGGCGCCGCCAACCCTCAATCTGGGCGCGCCGGATCCAGCCGGCGACGGCATCGACTTCGTCGCAAACCAGGCCCGGCCGATGACAATGGACTACGCGATCTCAAACGGCTTCGGCTTTGGCGGCGTCAACGCCAGCGCGCTGTTCCGGCGCTGGACGGACGAACTCGCCGGTGCGAACGCCAGAGGCGTTCATAACTGATGCCTCCGACCTTTCGTGCTTCTCCCACGCCAATCCAAAATCAATCCAACCCAAAGAAAGAAATGATTTCCATGAACAAGACCAATCCTGGCGTCGCCCTGGTGACGGGGGCGTCCTCCGGCATCGGGCGCGCGACGGCCATAGCGTTGCAAAGCGCCGGTTTCCGCGTGTTCGGCACCAGCCGTCGCGCAGCCGCCAAAAACTCTGACGGCCTGACCATGCTGGTCTGTGACGTGACCGATGACGCGTCGGTGGCGAAACTGGTCGATGACGTGCTGGCCGAGACCGGGCGCATCGACCTGCTCGTCAACAATGCCGGCATGGGTCTGTTTGGTGGCGCGGAAGAGTCGTCAATGGTCCAGGCTCAGGCACTGTTCGATGTGAACGTCTTCGGCGTGCTCCGCGTGACCAACGCGATCCTGCCGATAATGCGCCGTCAAGGCAAGGGTAGAATCGTCAATCTGAGTTCGGTGCAGGGGTTCATCCCAGCTCCCTATTTCGCGCTTTATGCGTCGACCAAACATGCCATCGAAGGCTATTCCGAATCGCTCGACCATGAACTGCGCCCGTTCGGGATTCGCGTTGCATTGGTCGAACCCGCTTATACCCGCACGTCCTTTGAAGATAATCTCGCCAGGCCGGACCAGTTGCTGGATATCTATGACGCTGCGCGCGCTGGCATGAACGCAGTCGTGCGGAAAGCAATGGAAAAAGGCGATTCGCCCGAATTGGTCGCCAAGACCGTTTTGGCGGCTGCGACCGATCCCGTTCCGAAGAGGCGCTATGCTGCGGGAAAAATGGCGCGCCAGGTCAGTCTCCTGCGCCGTTTCGTCCCCGCATCCGCATTTGACAAGAGCCTGCGCAAGCAGAACGGGCTGCCGGTCTGACGACATCGAAGACACTCCGTGAAAATCGGAATCATCGGCCCTGGAAACGTCGGCGCCGCATTGGCGCAGCGCAACCTGAAGCAATTGCCTAGAACGCCCGGCGGTTGTTGGTGTTAGATAAGCGATATGTTATATTGCAGTGCGAAAGATTGGGGGCCACGTCCTTTCACACCCGTAAGCGATCTGTATGTGCGACCCCTGCAGTCTTGTCGGTATCTCGGAAACCTCCCGGGCATGGGGTTCGGGAATTCGATGGGGGTAATGGGGCAATGCTTTACACGCTGGTTATGATGGTCTGCCTGACGGATGTGCCGCAGACCTGTGAACAACGCGAGCAGATGGTGGACGGCCTGGCGATGAACCCAGGGACCGCCTTCATGCAGGCGCAGCCGCTGGTAGCCCAGTGGATCGAGACGCATCCCGGTTATTTCGTGCAGCGCTGGCGCGTGCTGCCCGGCCGGGGAACGTGAGATCCGCTGCGGAGATAGAGGTTCTACTTCTTTGCGGCGAGAGTTTCCGAGACGGCCTTGGACAATTGATAAAGCCGCTGCTCGATGATCGTCGGCACTTCACAGACGTAAGTCAGTGATTGGACGCGTTCATTGAAAATTCGCGTTGCGAATTTCAGCTGTTCGGTGCGCCGTTCGATGTCGTCGGGATTCGCATCCGGCTTTGCCCGCAACGCATCGACGTCGGACGCTGCCTTGCGCAAGGCGGCGGCCATTTCGAGCTGCTTGTGGGCGTACCGGGAAATGCCTGAGATCACCTGCGAACGCTCGGCGTCCATGTGATCGAACATGCCTTGCACCAGCATTGCCATCTTCGGCGCAAGCTGCTCGGCCGGCAGCGAGGCGGCGAAATCCTTGATTTTCTTCTGGGCTTCGGCAAGCGGCATCCGCCGGGCCGCCACCTCCTCGACCAGGGTGGAGACGGCAGGGTCCTTCGAAAAATCCTTCGCCGCTGGCGGAAGCTCCGGCCCGTTCCAGATCTGGCCGAGCGAGAGTTGCGGCACCTTGCGCTGTATGCAGGGCCAGTCCGGATCGGTATTCGCTGCCCTGGCGTTCATGCTCGGCGTCAGCATGGCAACCACAGCCAGGCTGCGAACAAGGCTCATTCGTGCCATCAGCCATTTCCTCCGGTGTCATGTTTGCGGGTCACCAGGCCGCGCGAAGGGTCGTAGGCGATGATGGCGGCGGCAAGGAACAGAACAGTGCAGGCGGCAACGACGCCCAGCGACAGCCACTCGATCTGGCCGTAGAAGGCGAAGCGGATCAGTTCGACCGCATAGGTGAACGGATTGGCGAGGCAGATCTTGTGGAGCAGCGGGCTCGCCTCCTGGATGCGCCACAACGGATAGAGCGCCGGCGAGGCGAAATAGCCGGGAAAGATGACGAAGTTCATGATGCCGGCGAAATTTTCGAGCTGCTTGATCATCGACGACAAAAGCATGCCGAGCGCGCAAAGCATCATGCCCGACAGGAACAGCGCCGGCAGCACCATGAGATAGCCGATCGGCGGCGCCTTGACGCCCCAGAACCAGGCAACGATCAGGAACGCATAGACCTGCGCGATCGATACGGAGACGCCGGCGAGCATCTTCGACACCAGCAGGAACCAGCGCGGGAAGGGGCTGACCAAAAGGGTGCGCATGTTGCCCATCTCGCGGTCATAAACCATCGACAGCGAAGACTGCATGCCTGAGAACAGCAGGATCATGCCGCACAGCCCCGGCGTGATGTAGACCTCGTAGAGCACGTAGGTCTTGTAGGGCGGGATGATCGACACGCCGAGCACCTGCCGGAATCCGGCGGCAAAGATGAACAGCCAGATGAGCGGCCGAACCAGCGAGGATATGAAGCGCTCGCGCTGGTGCAGGAAGCGCAGGCACTCCCGCAGGACGACGCCCTTGAGGCAAATGAGATAGTGGCGCAGGCCGAATTTTTCGAACTTCGCCGGGATGATGCCGGCGACTTTTTCAGGCATTGAAGGAGCGCTCATGGCGATTTCTCCGCGGTGCCGGCCGTCTCGATGCGGCTGAGCCTGGAAAAGGCGTCGCGGATCGAGCCGGCGCCGCTCGTCCTGACGACATCGGCCACCTTGCCCTTTGCGACCAGTTCGCCCTGCCGCAGCACGACGACATGGTCGCCGTCGTCAACCTCGTCGATCAGATGCGTTGCCCACAGCACGCCGATCCCCTCGGTTTCGACGAGCTTGCGGATAGTGGCGAGAATGCCGGCGCGCGACTGGATGTCGAGACCGACCGTCGCCTCATCGAGCAGCAGCAGCGACGGGCGGTGGAGCAGCGCCCTGGCGATCTCGATGCGCCGCATCTGGCCGCCGGAAAGGCTGCGTGCCTTGTCATGCTGCCGACCCGGCATGTCGACGATATCGAGCAGCGCGGCAATGCGCTCCCGGGACTCGCGTCCGCCGATGCCATGCAGCGCGGCGTGGTAGGAGAGGTTCTGGTGAACGCTGAGATCGAGGTCGAGCGTGCGCGCCTGGAACACGATGCCGACACGCCTGAGCGCCTCGCCGGAGGCGCGGCTGACGTCATGGCCGAAGATGCGGATCGACCCGCGGCGCGTGTCGTAAAGGTGGCTGATCAGCGAGAACAGCGTTGTCTTTCCTGCGCCGTTGAGACCGAGAAGCACGGTGAACGTCGCCGGCGCGATCGAGAACGAGACGTCGCTGAGCGCCCGCTTCGAACCATAGGAATGGCTGACAGCGGCGACGTCGAGCGCCGCCACCTGATCTCCCGGTCCGTTTGTCCTCACATGCTGCACGCCGGTCGGCTCCCTTGTCGTCGACAATAGTCTGGCCCAAGTCTAGCCCACGGGGCGCGATCGCGCAGGTCCTGCTTTTCAAACCTTACTTGATCGTGATCGTGCCCTTCATGCCCTTGTCGGCGAGGTCGGGCACCGACCATGTGTAGATGCCGGGCCTCACGGTGGTGAACTGTACCTGGATGGTGCCGTCGGCGTCGAATTCGAGCCATGCGGGTGCGCCGTTCATGTGCACCTCGAGGTCGTTGATGACGATCTGGTTGTTCCACACATTGCGGAACAGGTCGGTGTGGAATTTGTACTCCAGCCCGCCGGCCGCGGTGATCTTCCAGCGATAGCCCTGGCCGGCGATCAGCTCAAAATCCTTCTGGTTGGCGGTGAACTGGTCTTCCTTGCTGCCGAGGATAAGTTCCGGCACGTCCTTGCTGGCCCGGGTCGCCTTCTCGGCTTTCGGACTGGCCTCCGTGCTGGCCGCTCCGGCGGCGGCGTCATCGTCATCGCCGTCCTGCGCCGAGACCTGGCCCTGGGTGAGCGCCATGCCCACCAGCGCGGCGAAAGCGACTGCCCGAAATTTCCGCATGATTTCCTGCCCTTCTGCTGTTTTTCTGTCGGCTTGATTCACTTGGTTTATTCAACGGTTCATTTGGCGGAATTCAATTGGGCGAGACGACGACGCCCCACGGCAGCGCGCCGACGGTCACCGACTGCACCGGCTCGTCGGTCGCCACGTCAATGAAGGTGATGTCGTTCGACACGCCGTTGGTCGAGATGATGGTCTTCTGGTCCGGGGTGAAAGCAAGCTGCCAGACGCGTTGGCCGACCAGCACATATTTCTCGACCTCGTATGTCTGCGTGTTGACCACCGCGACGCGGTTGGCCGGTCCGAGCGCCACATAGGCTTTCTTGCCGTCGGCGGTGATGCGCACACCGACCGGCTGGATGGATTCGGGCCTCAGGCCGGCAACCTCGAAGGTGATCTTCTGGACGACTTCGCGCGTTTGATTGTCGATCACCGAAACCGTGCCACCGATCTCGGCGCTCACCCAGGCCTGCTTGCCGTCGGGCGTGAACTCGACGAAGCGCGGACGCGTGTCAACCAGCACGTTGTCGGTGATCTCGTGCGTCGACGTGTCGATGAAATGCGCCATGTTCGTCGTTTCCGACGTGTTGACCATGGTCTTTCCGTCCGGGCTGACACCCATCCCCTCCGGTTCGACGCCGACCGGGATTTCCGCCAGCACCTTCTTGCCCTCGATGTCGATGACGGTGACGAGATTGTCGTCCTCATTGGCGACATAGAGCGTCTTGCCGTCAGGCGACAGCACGAACAGCTCCGGGTCGGGCCCGGAAGGCAAGGTGTCGACGATCTCCAGCGACGCCGTGTCGATGACCTCGATCGAATCATCGTCGCTGGCGCAGAGATAAATGTGCTTGCCGTCGTGCGAGATGGTGATGCCGCGCGGACGCTGCCCGACATTGACGGTCTTCACCACCTGCATCGTCGCGGTGTCGACCACGGTCATCGTGTTGTCTTTCTCGTTGGAGACATAGGCCATGTAGGCCGACGCCGGACCGGCCATGAAGCAGGTCGCAACTATGGCGAGTGCGCAAGCTCGTCTCTGCACTGAAATTCCTCCCGAACTTTTCTACTTAAGCACGCATTTTGTTTCCGGCTCATCGACCCCGAGCGTATCGAGCTCCGACAGCTGGTGCAAAAATCCCTCCTGCGGCGATGTCGAGACGACCGACCTGGTGTCGCCGAGGAAGATCGGCTGCCGCAACTGCTGGTTCCATTTGCGGAAGGTCAGTTTCTGCCCTTTGAAGGCGGCGATCGAAAAATCGTCGGAGCGGATGAAATCGGCCATCTTGCGCGGGTCGGCGCCCTGCGTGCGGGTCGCCGCCTCGCCGAGGATGCGCACCGCGGTCCACGCCGCCATGTCCTTCGACACCATGCGGCGGCCGTTTGCCTTGGCGAAGCGGTTCTGGATCTGGGTGCCGCCCCATTGCTCGCTGGCCGGATGCCAGGCCAAGGGGGTGAGGCCGGCGGTGCCGGCGACCGGCCGCGCCATCCAGGTGCGGAACGGAACGTAGGTGCCGAACACCTCGCTTTCGTCGGCGACCAGCAGCACATCGTGCTCCGGCAGGTCCTGGGTGAAGACAGGCATCTGCCGCTGGATCTGGACGACGCCGGAATCGGTCCGCCGCGCCGTGCCGGTATCCTCGAACAGTTTTTCGCCGACGATCTCGCCGCCGAAGCGCGTCGCCGCCCGGCGCAGCGCCTCGGCAAAAAGCTGGTCGCGCTCGTGCGAGCCGTAGATCAGCACCCAGCGCCGCCATTGCTTCCAGATGAGATACTGCGCCAGCCCGTCGGCCAGCATGCTGCGCGTCGGGATGGTGTGGAAGATGCTGGCGCGGCATTCCTCCTCGCGAAGACTGTCGTCGGTGGCGCCAGCGTTGAAGATCAAAACGCCGTTGTCGCGGGCAAAATCGGCGATCGACAGCAACTGCCTGGCCGAGAGGTCTGCGACCACATAGCGGTTGCCTTTGGCGATCATCTCCTGGAAGGCCGGGACGACATCGGAATCCGGCTTCACCTCGGTCACGTCGAGGCTGAATTTCTGGCCGAGGAAGCTGCCGGTCGTGTTGTTGTCGGCAATCGCCACATTGCCGCCGGCGACACCTTCATCGCGCGGCGGGACGTCGAGCACCGACAAGGCCAGCTGCGGCGCATAGGCGCGCAAATAGCCTATCTTGATCTCGATTACTTTTTTTTCCGGCTTGGCCGTTGCGGTCGGCTGCTTGCCCGTCGCTTCCTGGGCGAGCGCGCCCGGAACGTTGACGGTCAGGGAAAAAAAGCACAAAAAGGCCGCCAGAGTGCCCGGCACCGCGCTCGTCATCGATAAAATTACCCGTTCTTGCGCTAAAGTCCGATTGTTGTCGGAGCGGCGCGAAGTCAAGGTGCCCGTGATGAGCTTAGCTGACCCGCAAATTTTATCAAACCCTGAAAGTGGACTTCTCACGTCTGCTTTAGTGCCATGCCTGCTCGCCCGAACGGCGACCGAGCGGATTTCGGTATTCGGGCCCAAAAGCGTCCTTTTCCTCATGCCGGAGAAAGTCCGTCAATGACCAGAATGCTGGCCAGCGTCACCGGCGTCGACGAGGCGGAGATCGCGCTTTCAGGCGGTGCCGACATCGTCGATCTGAAGGATCCGAAGGCGGGAGCGCTGGGCGCGGTGTCCACGCAGATCATCCGCCGGACGATTTCGCTGATCGCCGGCCGGGCGCCGTTCAGTGCGGTCTGCGGCGACCTGCCGATGGAACCCGAGACCATCCGCGCCAGGGCTGAAGAGATCGCCGCAACCGGCGTCGATTACGTCAAGGTAGGTTTTTTTCCGTCGGCAAATGTCGCGGCTTGTGCGGCAGCGCTCGCGCCGCTCGCCGCGCGAACGAAACTGATCGCGGTGCTTTTCGCCGACCTGGCGCCGGATTTCGAGCTTCTGCCGATGCTTGCCAAACATCGCTTCCATGGCGCCATGGTCGACACTGCCAACAAGGCCAACGGGCGGCTGCTCGACCATCTGCCGCCCGAGCGTATCCCGGGATTCATCGATCGAGCGAAATCGCTCGGCCTCATGGTTGGGCTGAGCGGATCGCTGGAAGCCCCTGATATTCCACGCCTGCTGCCCTTCGCTCCCGATTTTCTCGGCTTTCGCGGGGCGCTGTGCGGCGATTCCGGCCGCGTGGGTTCGATCAGCGCCGAGGCAATTGCGCAGATCCGCGAACTGATCCCGGAAACATCCCGGGCCGGCGGCGCGTCGAGCATCGACTACCGCCTCCTGGCGGCGAGGGGCTATTCGCCGGGCACCGACCCGGCACTGGGCACCGACAAGATCTTCGTGCGGGACTTTGTCCTGCCGGTCCAGATCGGCGCCTACAGTTTTGAGCACGGCCATACTCAAAAAGTGCGTTTCGACGTGACCGCCGACGTACTGCAGGTCACCGACCATCCCGAAGACATGCGCCATGTGTTCTCCTACGACATCATCATGGACGGCATTCGCACCATTGTTGCGCGGGGCCACGTCCAGCTTAGCGAGGCCCTGGCCGAGCAGGTGGCGACCTACATCCTGGAGAACCCGCGTGTCGTGCGGGTCACGGTAAGGGTGGAAAAACTCGAACTCGGCCCAGGCGGCGTCGGCGTCGAGATCGAACGCAAGCGCCAATCGGCAGGCCGCGGCGTTGCCTCCGGCCCTGCCGGCCGAAAAGACCCAGGCGCTGTTTCCCGGCCGCGACAGGAAAGGCCCGACGCCGTCAGGCGAGCCGTCGTCAAGCCGTCCGTCGTCAAGCTTGGCGGCAGCACCGTCCATGCGGCGGAACTGGAAAGCTGGATCGCGGCGCTGGCGGGTTCCAAGCTGCCGATCGTCATCGTGCCCGGCGGCGGCCTGTTCGCCGACCAGGTGCGCGAGACGCAGATTTACATGGATTTTTCCGACACCGCCGCCCACGCCATGGCGATCCTCGCCATGGAGCAGTTCGCCCAGGTCATCCTCGACCGTGACGAAAGGCTGGCGCCGGCACGGTCGCTGGAAGAAATGGGGCGGGCGCTGGACGCGGGGAAGATCCCGGTGTGGCTGCCGTCGTCATTGGCGCTGCCGGCGCCGGACATTCCGGCGTCCTGGGATGTTACCTCCGATTCCCTTGCCGCCTGGCTTGCCGGCAAGCTCGGCGCGAACGCGCTGCTCTTGATCAAGCAGACCGGCGCCTTCTCCGGCAGCGACACGATCGACAGCCTGGCGGTCAGAGGCATCGTCGACGCCGGCTTCGCCGCCATGCTGCCCGACGGTGTCGATGTCCACCTCGCCGGCCCGAAAGATGCCGCCGAGGCCGGGGCGCTGCTCGCGGCGGGTAATCTGCCCGGCATTGCGATCGCGGCTTCGATCCGGTCGGCAAGCAAAGCAGGGTAGGCGATGGCGACGCTGCATACGCCGCGCTGGGCATGGGTTTTGACTGGTTCCGGTCATTTTTTTACGGAGAGTTTTGCACTCATCCACCAGATCGAGCATTGCGATGTCTTTGTGTCGAAAGCCGCCAACGAAGTGCTGCGCATGTACAAGCTCAAGCTCGATTTCCCGGAGACGACGCGCGTGCTGCACGACAAGACGGCGAGCGCGATCCCGGTCGGCGAATTCTATCACGGCGTCTATCATACGGTGGTGGTGGCGCCGGCCAGCTCCAACACGGTCGCCAAATGCGTGCACGGCATTTCTGACACGCTCGCCACCAACGTCTTTGCCCAGGCCGGAAAATGCCGGGTGCCGGCCATCGTCTTTGCCTGCGACACCGCGCCGGAACTCGAAACCAAGGCGCCGCATGGGCTGGTCAAGGTCTATCCGCGCAGCATCGACCTGGAGAATACCAACCAGCTGAAGAGTTTTGAGCGAACCCAGGTGGTCGAGTCGCTTGCCGATCTCGAAGCCTCGGTCAGGCGGCGCCACGCCGAACTCGCAAGCCATGGCTGAGCGGCTGGTCTTTCTTACCGGCCATCTGGCCAAGGTCCGGCTGGAAAGGCTGCTGGCCGGACTGGGCGAAACCGAATTTGCCTGGGAGATCATCGACATCGGCGTCAAGGTCGCGGCGCTGATGAGCGAAGACATCATCAAGCGGCGACTCAGCCTGGCAGGCGGCACCGACCGCGTCATCCTGCCCGGCCGCTATCGCGGCGACATCGAGCATCTGTCGAACCATTTCGGCGTGCCCTTCGTCCGCGGGCCCGACGAGATCGCCGATCTGCCGGCCTTTCTCGGCCGGGCGGGCGAGCCGCCTGACCTTTCGCGTCACGACATGCGCATCTTCGCCGAAATCGTCGATGCGCCGATGCTGTCGGTCGAGGCGCTGGTGGCGAGAGCACGGACGCTGGCCGCGGCCGGCGCCGATATCATCGATCTCGGCTGCCTGCCGGAAACACCGTTTCCGTTGCTGGACGAGGCGGTGCGCGAGCTGAAGGCACAGGGATTTCTGGTCAGCGTCGATTCCGCCAGCACCGACGAACTGTCGATCGGCGCAGGCGCCGGTGCGGACTACCTTCTCAGCCTCGATGAGAACACGCTGCCGCTGGCCTTCGACCACAAGGCCGTGCCAGTGCTGATCCCGGCCACGCCCGGTGACCTGGATTCGCTTGGCCGGGCCATCGAAGCGGCAAAGAAGGCCGGCGTCGGCTTCCTCGCCGATCCGGTGCTTGATCCGATCCATTTCGGCTTTGCCGCCTCGCTTGGGCGTTTCATCGAGGCGCGACGCCGCTGGCCTGAGGTCGAGCTGCTGATGGGGACAGGCAATCTCACCGAATTGACCGACGCCGACAGTTCCGGCGTCACCGCGGTTCTGGCCGGGCTCTGCTCGGAACTTCAGATCCGAAACGTGCTTGCCGTGCATGTCAGCCCGCATACGCTGCGAACGATCGAGGAGCACGACATTGCCCGCCGCATCCTGTTTGCCGCCAAGAGTGACGGTGCGCTGCCGCGGAGTTATCATCCAGGGCTGCTGCAGGTTCACGATCGCAAGCCGTTCACCGCCTCGACCGAGGATATCGCAGCCCTCGCGGCCGAGGTGCGTGACACCAACTTCCGCATCATGACCGCGGAGGACGGCATCCATGTTTTCAACGGCAAGGGGCACGCGGTTGCCACGGATGCGTTCGAACTCTTTGCCGGGCTTGGCGTTGAGGCGGATGGAGCACACGCGTTCTATCTCGGCGCCGAACTGATGAAGGCCGAGATCGCGTGGCGCCTCGGCAAGCGCTATGTGCAGGACGAGCCGCTCGCATGGGGCGTTGCCGCGCCGGCTCCCGAAACCGACCGCAGCCGCCTTGCCGAAGCGGGCCACACGCTTCGCGCGAAGAAAGATCGCTGAACCATGCCATTCATTCGCGAATCGATCATCACCACCGTCAGCAAAGCCGGGGGCGTCCACATCGCGCCGATCGGCATTATCGCCGAGAAGGACGGCTGGGTCATCGCCCCGTTCCGGCCGTCGATCACGCTCGACAATCTCGCCGAAGTGCCGTTCGCCATCGCCAATTACACCGATGACGTCCGCATCTTTGCCGGCTGCCTGACTGGCCGCAAGCATTGGCCGACCGTTGCCGTCGACGGGTGTCCGGTGCCGCGTCTCGCAGCGGCGCTCGCGCATTCGGTCCTCGAAGTCGAAACTGTCGACGACGATGCCATGCGGCCTCGCCATTTCTGCCGCGTGGTGCGGGAGGAAACGCATGCGCCGTTCACCGGCTTCAACCGCGCCAAGGCGGCGGTGCTGGAACTGGCCATCCTGGTCAGCCGGCTCGGCATGCTGCCGGGCGACAAGATCGAGGCGGAAATCGCCTACCTTTCGATTGCCATCGAAAAGACCGCGGGCGAGGGCGAAAAAGAAGCCTGGGGCTGGCTGATACAGCGGGTCGGCGATCACCTTGCGGCCGAGGATGCCAGCGGCGAGGATGCGCGGGGCTGAACCGGATATGCTGAACCTGGGTAAGCGTCCGGGCCGACGTGGTTTAGCGTGGTACACGGTGGCGCTGATCTCAAACGGCGGTGTTCGACCCTTTGCGGTCATTGAGCCCGGTATGGACGATGACCGGAATGGGGCCCGGATTATAAGAAGCGGCCCTTCAGCCCCCCGCGGGTACCGACGCGATCTGACCTCAATCCGACCATTCCCGCCGCACGATGCCGCCCGAAAGCCGACATTCAAAGGATCCAGCGGCCAAGCGCAGGTTGCCGGAACCGACTCATGAGTGCGCGCGCCGTTTATCCAATCATGTGAGCCACTGGCATGCCCCCAACGCCGGGCTTGGCCATCAATTCGCAATGAGGTCAGAGATCGAGGCAAACGGTGCCTAGCGGCCGGCTGCAGCAAGCCAGCACATAACCAGCCGCCTTCTCTTCAAGGCTGAGTCCTCCAAGGTCGTCGATCACGACGTCACCTGAGAGCTTGACCGTCCGACAGGTTCCGCAAATGCCCTGCTGGCATGCGGTAGGGATGTAGAGGCCGCTATTGCGCGCCGCATCGAGCAGAGTCTCTCCAGGCGCACACAGGTGCTCCACGCCAGACCGGGCGAAACGGACACAAGTCGGGCCAGCGGCAGCCGATTGAGGAGCCATCGAATTGCCCACGGCGCCGCCGAAACTTTCCTCGTGATACTGGGAGGGTGCGATGCCGATCTCCGCGACACAGGCCCGAACCGTCTGCATAAACGGCTCGGGGCCGCAAACGTAAGACGTGCGCTGGTGAAGGTCCGGAGCCAGCCGCAAGAGCATGGGGCCGTCGATGCGACCGAAAAGGCCCTGCCACGCCGAACCTTCCTGGCTGCAGATGAAGCTTACATCGACATTGGAGAATCGCGCGGCGAGCGCCTCCAACTCGGAGCGGAAGGCGATGTCGTCCGCCGTCCGAGCGCAGTGAATGAAACGGATGTCATGGCCAGATGCCCGGTCGGTTAGCGCCCGCAGCATCGACATAACGGGAGTGATGCCGCTGCCGCCCGAAAGGAAAAGCGGCTTCTCGGATGGTAGATCGTCGAAGTTGAAACGTCCGACCGGCCCTTCGATTTCAATGTTGTGGCCCGGCCGGAGATTGTCGTGAAGCCAGTTGGAAACAAGCCCGCCCTTCACCCGCTTCACCGTGATCTGCAGGTCGAGCGGTCGAGTCGGCGGCGACGACACCGAGTACGGTCTCGTTACCCGGGTGCCGTCGATTGTCAGGTTCAGGACTAAATACTGGCCTGCACTAAAGCTGAACATGTGGCCAGAAGCAGCTGAAAAGACGAATGTCTTAACGTCGTGTATCTCATCGATGACGCGCCGGCAGCGCACGAACTGTCTTGAGCTCTCCGCCCATTGCCGTTGACGCAGCGCTGGAGCGAAATCGGTGGCCGAAAAGGGAGCGTGCGCGTTCATGATTGGACTCTCCTTGACCCGACCAGAATGGCAGCCGGGATACTTTCAAAAAAGCGGCAGATGTCGGCTTTACAATCGGATATTTCGATCTAGCTTTCCATGGACATAACGGCCAGATGGAGCGCGCGAATCCCTCTACGGATGATCGGCTCGTGCTTGCGGCGCGCCAAAATAGCGGTGTGAACCGGCTGCTGAAGCGCGGGCGCGCCCTCGACCACAAAAGACGGCCGCTCGGCGGTATACCGCCGAGCATCGTCACTGCGCATATAGCAAGTGCCACCCATGCGCCGCAGCATCGCTTCGGCGAGGGTTTCCGAGCCCATCGAAAGACGGCCTATCGCCAATTGCGGCAGCGCCTCGGCGTGGGTTTTTTCAAGCGCGACCGTGTAGCCCGGCCGGATGTACATATCCGCGTTGACCTCCGACAGGATCCTGGCCGTCGTAGACACCATCACATATTCTTCAACCATGAGAGGATCGTAGGAGATTTCAGGGAGGTATCGGGGCGCGTAAACCACAGCAATATCGAGGTTTCCCAAGCTCAAGTCGGAAATCATCTGCGGCGAGTAGTCGGACTCTACGTGAATTGACGATTTCGGCAGCACCTGGAACAGAGTTTCCACCCAACCCGGCAATATCGATCGCGTCATCCCGACCTGCGCAGCGACGCGCAAGGTGCCCTCGAACCGGTTGAATGCCCGAACGTCATGGCGGGCCTGAGACCATGTCGACAGCATCGCGCGCGCATAGGCTTCGAAACGTCGCCCCGCCGCGGTCGGTTCGGCGCCGGCGCGTCCCCTCAGGAAGAGCTCCGAACCGATGGCCTGCTCTAGGTTCCTGATGCGGGTACTGACCGTCGACTGCGTAACCCCAAGACGATCGGCCGTACGGTTGAAATTTCGCGACTCCATAATGTCGAGAAAGGTCTCAATGTGATCCAGCTGCATGTGGCCTCGCGATCGAAAAATCCGATCGTATTACCTCAGATCACAAGCTTGATCAAATAATTCCCAAGGCGGAAGCTGCGGTTGAAGAAGCCGGCTGGGTTAGCCGGCCTGCCGCGCCAGGGGA
Organism: Mesorhizobium sp. WSM4806; assembly: GCF_055811635.1. Classification (NCBI taxonomy): domain Bacteria; kingdom Pseudomonadati; phylum Pseudomonadota; class Alphaproteobacteria; order Hyphomicrobiales; family Phyllobacteriaceae; genus Mesorhizobium; species Mesorhizobium sp. WSM4806. The sequence continues at coordinate 433,796 of NZ_JBVVQZ010000003.1, forward strand.
GTTGGTTAGGGTGTTCATAGTCGATTGCGATTGTCACAATTACTGGTCGAGCGCTACGGTGCTCGAGCCATATCTTTCCGGCGTCTGGAAAGACATGTTCACAGAAGGCGAAAAAACTGGTCCGAGAGGCGCCTTCCCCCACGGTCACCGTCCGTGGTTTCACCCGCAGGATTTCTCCCGGAAGGACGTCAGGCCCGAGACGGAGGCCGACAACTATCTCGTCATGAAAGAAAAGCACCTCGACAAATACAATGTCGGAGCCGCTATCCTCACCGGCGACGAGCCGATCGAAGCCTCCACGCTGGCCAATCCCTATTACGCAAGTGCACTGGTCAGCGCCTATAACGACTACCAAATCGCCGAATGGCTTCCCAAAGACAGTCGTTTTATGGGCTCCATCATCATCGCGCCGCAGGATCCGAAGCTCGCAGCAGCCGAGATCCGCCGCCTCGGCAACCATCCGCGTATGGTGCAGGTTCTGGCCTCCCAGGGCTCGGTCAAACCCTACGGTGATCCGTTCTACCATCCCATTTTCGAGGCTTGCGCCGAAGTCGGGCTGCCATTCGCGATCCACCTGGGCGGCCATGGCGGCATCAACTGGAACGCGGTGGCACCGGCTCCCACGACCTTCTTCTGGGAGACGCACGCTATTCTTCACATGTCGGCCTTGTCGCATGTGGCAAGCATGATCGCGCATGGCGTTTTCGAAAAATGGCCGGACCTGTATTTCGTGATCATCGAGTGCGGTGTGGCCTGGGTTCCATCGGTATTATGGCGTCTGGACGCAGATTACAAAGCGCTGCGCAAGGAAACGCCGTGGCTGAAGATGCTGCCCTCGGAGTATTGCCGGCGCAATATCCGCTTTTCCACGCAGCCGCTGGAGCAGCCCGCGAACATACAGCATCTCTGGTCCACTCTCGAAGCGATGGACGGCGAGAACACGCTGATGTTTGCCTCCGACTACCCGCATTGGGATTATGACGATGCCAACACGCTGCACATCCCGCCTGCCTGGAGGAGCAAGATCATGGGGTTGAATGCGCTCGAGGTCTATAAACGCATTCCCCGCACGCAAGCGGCTAATGCCGCCTGACGGGAGCAGACAATGGCTGAGAAAACATACATTTGCCGGGTCGACGAAATCGAGACCGGAACTCCCTACATCGCTAAAATCCGCAGCCTTTCAGTCGGGGTTTTCCGCATCGGAGATTCATTCCATGCCTTGCTGAACGTTTGTCCGCACCGAGGCGCTCCGCTTTGCGAGGGACCGCAATGCGGAACCACGGCGCCGGTCGACCAAGCGCAGTTCATCTATCACCGCGAGAACGAGATCGTGCGCTGCGCCTGGCACGGTTGGGAATTCGACATAAAAACCGGTGCGGCCCTGGTCGATCCGGGCGTACGTGCCCGAACATTCCCGGTCACGGTGGAAGCTGGTGAAATCTATGTAACGGCGTAAGATTTGTGTCGAAAACGCTGAAAATCGAAAGGAGGCAAATCGGCTGAATCCGCCAGATCTGCTCGATAATGCCAACAACAAGAATGCGGGAAATCCGCAATGGGAGGAAGCAGTGTCAGAATCTGAATATAAACTCCGCCTGGCGCAAAACCTGATCGGCCGCGGCAAGGTTTCGCGCCGTGATTTCATCCAGCTCGGGCTGGCGGCCGGCCTGACGGTCGCCGCCGGCGACAAGCTCTTCGTGACCGTGGCGCGGGCGGAACCGCAGCGGGGCGGCTTCGCCAAGCTCGGCATGGCACATGGCGCGACGACGGATTCGATCGATCCGGCCGGCTATCTCGACACCTTCACGCAAACCGCCTTTTCGGGTGCCATGTCCAACAGCCTGACCGAGGTCGACGCGAAAGGCAGCATCCAACCGGACCTTGCCGAGAGCTTCGAGACCTCGGACGACGCGACGACATGGGTCTTCAAGCTGCGCAAAGGTGCGACCTTCCACAACGGCAAGACCGTAACAGCGGACGACGTGGTCGCCTCGATGCAATACCACATGGGAGTCGACACCAAATCGGCGGCGAAGTCGCTGCTGGAATCGGTGACCAATATCAAGGCGGACGGTCCGGAAACGATCGTTTTTAAACTAAACAGCGGCAATGCAGACTTTCCCTATATCATGAGCGACTATCACCTTGTCGTCATGCCTGCCAAGGACGGAAAGGCGGACTGGGAATCGGGCGTCCGGACCGGTGCCTTCGTGCTTGAGAACTTTCAGCCCGGCGTCTCGGCCAAGCTCAAGCGCAATCCCAACTACTTCAAGAACGGCAAACCCTATTTTGACGAGGTGGAGTTTATCGCCATCACGGACCTCGCAGCGCGTATGGCGGCGCTGTCAACCGGCGAGGTGGATTATATCGGCCGCGCCGACCTGAAAACGCTCGGTATGCTGAAGCGCAAGCCGAATATCGAAATCCTCGAGGTCACCGGATACGGCCATTACACGCTGCCGATGAACGTGACGGTGGCGCCATTCGACAACCCCGATGTGCGCATGGCGTTGAAATGGGCCATCGATCGCGAGGAAATCGCGCAGAAGATCTTCCTTGGCCATGCAACCGTCGGAAATGACAACCCGATCGCACCGGCGATCAAGTTCGCCATCAATCCGGAGCCGCAGCACAAGTTCGATCCGGAAAAGGCGCGCTTCCATCTGAAAAAAGCGGGAATCGAAAATCTCAAGGTCGACCTTTCCGTCGCCGACGCCGCTTTCGCCGGCGCCGTGGACGCAGCCGCCCTCATCCGCGAGACGGCGGCCCAATGCGGCATCGATGTCAATGTGGTGCGCGAGGCCGAGGACGCCTATTGGGACAATGTCTGGCTCAAGAAACCGTGGTGCGCCTCCTATTGGAGCGGTCGTGCAACGGCCGACTGGATGTTCACGCAGGCCTACTCGGCCGATTCCAGCTGGAACGACACGTTCTGGAAAAATCCTCGCTTTAACGAACTGCTGATCCAGGCACGCGCGGAGACCGACGAGGCCAAGCGCTCCGCGATGTATGCAGAAATGCAGCAGTTGACGCATGACGACGGCGGCGCCATCGTCCTGGTATTCAACAATTTTGTCAGCGCCAAGTCCAAGAAACTGGCGCATGGCGAGGTGGCGCCGAACTGGGAGAATGACGGACTGAAGATGGCCGAGCGCTGGTGGATAGCCACCGCGTGACGTTCGCCAGGCGAACTGCCCGCGGCGCGGGCGGTTCGCTGTTTTCAGGGGAAAGGCTCGAAGGTACCGTCCATGAACCCGGTCGTTAGAACGGTTCTGCAGCGCCTGGGCCTTGGCCTGATCACGCTCTTCATCGTCTCGATCATCATATTTTCGGCGATTGCCATGCTTCCGGGCGATTTCGCCAAGGCGATGCTTGGGCAATCTGCGACGCCCGAGACGGTCGCTGCCTTCCAGCGCGAGATCGGCATCGATCGTCCGCCGGTCGAGCGCTATTTCGCCTGGGTCGGACAGATCGTGCAGGGGGATTTCGGCTCTTCCTTCGCAAGCCGCACCGGCTACCGGCGCACGGTCGCCGAGATCATTGCGCCCCGGCTCTACAACACGATGTTCCTCGCCGTGATGACCGCCCTTATAGCGGTCCCTCTCGCGCTGGGACTCGGCATTCTCGCCGCTCTCTATCGCAACAGCTGGTTCGACCGTGTGGTGAACACGGTGACGCTGACGACGATTTCGTTCCCCGAATTCTTCGTCGCCTATATGCTGGCCTATCTCATCATCTCGCGCGACACGTTCATCGGAACCGAATTTGCACAATCCCTACCCGAGTGGCTCGCGTCTTCGATCAACTGGGTCCTGAACCTGGTTCCCAAATTTCCGACACTGGCGAATATCAGCGACCAAACGCCGTTCTGGGAGCACGTCTGGCGCGCAGCGCTGCCGTCCATCACCCTGACGCTGGTGATTGTTGCCCATATGATGCGTATGACGCGAGCGGCGATTATCAACATGCTGGCAAGCCCCTATATCGACATGGCGCGGCTCAAGGGAATGTCGCCAATGGCAATCGTCCTCAGACACGCCCTGCCTAATGCCTGGGCGCCCATCGTCACGGTAATTGCTTTCAACCTCGCTTATCTCATCGTCGGCGTGGTCGTGGTCGAGGTAGTGTTCGTCTATCCCGGCATCGGCCAATTGATGGTCGATGCGGTGAAGTCGAGGGATGTTCCGGTCGTGCAAGCCTGCGCCTTGATTTTCGCGGCAACCTACATCCTGCTCAACCTGACCGCCGACATCATTTCCATCGCCACCAATCCGAGGCTTTTGCACCCGCGATGACCAGTATCGAACACGCCGTGGCGGTTCCGAGACAAAGGCGCACGCGCGCCTCGCGGGTAAAAACCGCACTCAGAAAGGCTCCCTTCAGCGCCTGGTTCGGCATCGTGGTCATCCTTGGCTATGTCTTCGTCGCGCTGTCGGCGCCCTGGATAGCGCCCTACGGGGAAACGCAGGTTTTCAGCGAAGCCTTCGCGCCCTGGAGCCAGGAATTCATCGTCGGGACCGACCAACTCGGCCGCGACGTGCTCACCCGGCTGATCTATGGCGCGCGCAATACGGTCGGCATCGCTCTCGCGACTACGCTTCTGTCCTTCGCGGTCGGCGTCACTCTAGGCTTGCTGGCCGCGATGTACCGGGGTTGGCTCGACCAAATTTTGTCACGCGCGGTAGACGTGCTGATGTCGATCCCGAGCCTCATCTTCGCGCTGGTGTTGCTATCCATCTTCGGTTCCTCGGTCACCAGCCTGATCCTCATCATCGCCCTGCTCGATTCAACCCGCGTATTTCGGCTGGCGCGTGCGGTCGGGCTGAATGTTGCCGTCATGGAATATGTCGAAGCCGCGCAACTGCGTGGCGAAGGGCCGAGATGGATTCTGACTAAGGAGATCCTGCCCAACGTGCTGCCGCCGCTGATCGCGGAATTCGGTCTGCGCTTCTGTTTCGTTTTCCTCACCATCGCCGCGCTCTCCTTTCTCGGCGTCGGCATCCAGCCCCCGACAGCCGACTGGGGCTCGATGGTGCGGGAAAACGCCACCCTCATCACCTATGGCGACATTACTCCGCTCTTGCCGGCAGGCGCGATCGCCCTTCTCACGGTTTCTGTGAATTTCGTTGTCGATTGGTTCCTGCACACGACAAGCGGGTTGCGCGATGAAAAGTAAGGATTCTGGCCCACGCGAAAAGGGAACGAAACTCCTCAGCGTTCGCGACCTTCACGTCGAAGGGTTTTCCGACGAGCGCTGGCACCCGATCGTTCGCGGTGTGGATCTCTCGCTAAAGCGCGGTGAGGTTCTCGGCCTCATAGGCGAGTCCGGCGCCGGAAAATCCACCATTGGGCTTGCCGCGATGGGATATGCCAAGCCAGGTTGCCGGATAACGCAAGGATCGATCCTGTTCGACGGGATCGACCTCCTCGCCATGAGCGAAACCGCACGGCGGCGGCTCAGAGGCTCGCGCATCGCCTATGTCGCGCAAAGCGCGGCCGCCTCCTTCAACCCGGCCCACCGGCTCCTCGATCAGACCGTCGAAACGGTCGTGGCGCACGGGATCGCCAGTCGCGAGGCAGCGAATCGGGATGCCATCGAACTTTACCGGCGTCTTCACCTGCCGGATCCGGACAGCATCGGCTTCCGCTATCCTCACCAGGTCTCCGGAGGGCAGTTGCAGCGGGCAATGACCGCGATGGCGATGGCCTGCCGGCCCGACCTGATCATCTTCGACGAGCCGACGACGGCGCTCGACGTGACCACACAGGTGGAGGTCCTCGCCTCGATCCGCAAGATTGTCGAAGAGTTCAACACTGCCGCGATCTACGTCACGCATGATCTGGCGGTGGTTGCGCAGATGGCGGACCGGATCATGGTTCTGCGCCATGGCCGTACTGTGGAGGAGGCCGAAACACGCCAGATGCTTGCGGCGCCGGCCGAAGACTATACGAGGACGCTCTGGGCGGTGCGAAAGCTAGCCAAACCCGAAGTGCCGGCCGCGGACCATCTGCTCACGATCGATAACATCACCGCCGCCTACGCAGGGAAAGTCAAGGTTCTGCAGGATGTATCGATCAAGGTGCCGCGCGGACGGACGGTAGCGGTCGTCGGTGAATCTGGTTCCGGTAAATCAACGCTCGCCCGCGTCATCACCGGCCTGCTGCCGCCGGTCTCGGGCTCGATCTCATTTGCGGGGCATCGTTTGCCAAGAACACTGAAAGAGAGGCCCAAAGACATTCTGCGCCGCATCCAGATGATCTATCAGATGCCTGACAACGCGCTCAATCCGCGTCAGACCGTCGAGGAGGTCATCTCCCGGCCACTCGAGTTCTATCTCGGCCTCAAAGGGGCGGCGTGCGACCGCCGCGTTGGCGAACTCATGCACATGATCGAGATGGACGAAAGCTTCCTCGACCGTTTGCCGGGCGAACTCTCGGGCGGTCAGAAGCAGCGCATCTGCATTGCCCGGGCGCTGGCTGCTAATCCGGAGCTCATCATCTGCGACGAGGTGACCTCGGCCCTCGACCAGATCGTACAGGAAGAGATCCTGAAGCTTCTTATGCGGCTCCAACAAGAATTCGGAGTCAGCTACATTTTCATCACGCACGACATCGCGACGGTGCGGGCAATCGCAGACGAAATTGTCGTCATGCATCAAGGCAAAGTCGTCGAGCAGGGGCTCAAGACCGAAATCCTGACGCCGCCGCATGCTCCGTATACCGAACTGCTTCTCTCCTCCGTGCCGGAGATGGATCCAGACTGGCTGACGAAGCTGCTGGAAACCCGGGAGCGCAAGCGGGTCGGCGCGGCGAACTGAATCCCAACGTATTGACCGCTTGGCTCCAGTTCTCGCGCGAACGTCGGTTATGCCGCAACCGCGACGTCCAGAATGGTCGCAACAATGTCTGCTTTCAGGCAGTAGCAACGGCCATCTCAATGGTCGAAGTGAGGCGATCCACGCCGGCTAACTCGTGAACCACGCGGCATGCTGCCGGTGCACGAGTGGGGCCAATGATCGAAAGTCTCATGCCGCGTTGATAACTCAGCTGGAACTAAAGACGCCACCCGCCATGCCCCAACCCGCCGCGGTTGATGTCGTTCGACCAGCCATCTTGCTGGTCGGGCTCTTAGTCGTATTGGCACTCGTGGTGGGCCACTAGAGCCCCGATGATGCCACGATGCAACAGCAGCTAGGACCGGCCATATTTGTTACGAATGGTGTCGATGTCGGATTGATCGCCCCGGCCTCGTCGTTCCAGAAAATGAAGGAGCAACGATATGTCTGAAAAGGAAGTCTTGTCTGTCATCCGGGGCCAGGAAGACGCAACTGCCAAGGGGGACGCCCGCGCCAACGTCGATGCCATGGACCCGGATGTCGTGGTTTTCGATCTGCCGCCGCCGCTTGCCTATCGAGGCGAACAGGCACGCGACATCGAAGGGATAAATGCTTGGTTTGCAACTTGGCGCAACGGCGTCACCGTTCACATGGCTGACCCGCAGCTCATGATCGACGGCGATCTTGCAGTGGCCTTCGGGCTGTCGCGCATGACTGGCATCAAGACCGATGGCACAAAGGTCGACTCCTGGAGCCGGCGAACCATCGTGCTAAGGCGCATCGCCGGTTCTTGGAAAATCATCCACGAACATGCCAGCTTCCCTATGGCAATGGACGGAAGTGGGCGCGCTGTGACGGATCTCTTGCCGTAGTTCCGGAACGCCTAACGTCCTCAACAGGGATGTCGGCTTTCACGCGGCAAGGGTTCGTAGTTGAACGGTCGATTTGGCGGCGCGTTGCTGACAGTCAGCCTTGCGGCCGTTGGCGGACTTGCGGCTTAGAGGCTGAATGTCAGAAGCGTTCGGGAGCCTATATCCGTTCCCAAAATCGCACATTGAGCGCAACCAGCGGTTCTGACCCTAAGCTGCCGTTTCACCTTGGAAGTTCGGGCCGGGTGGGACAGCGGACGTTCCGCGATATCCAAGTCAGATCTTGCAGGAAAATGACAAATGCCCGGAAGCAGTCGATCCTGGGTCGATCATGTCCTTGTCTGATCAGGGATTATGATGACATCGCTGCGTCGGCCGCCTCGGCGGCGCGCCGCCTCAACAGGGCATGTTCCCGCCTGTTGCCCGCCAGCGCCGCGGCTGCTTCGAACGCGGCGCGCGCCTCCTCGTAGCGGCCGAGCTTGTGGAGGAGGTCGCCGCGAACGCTCGGCAGCAGGTGATAGCCTTTGAGCGCCGGCTCGCGCGCAAGGCGGTCTACGATCGCCAGCGCCACTTCTGGCCCCTCGGCCATGCCGACGGCAACCGCGCGGTTGAGGCCAATGATTGGCGAGCGCACGACAGCCGCCAGTTCCGCATAAAGTCCGGCGATGCGCGACCAGTCGGTATCGCCCGCTGTCCTCGCCTGGGCGTGGCAGGCGATAATCGTCGCCTGGAGGACGTAAATGCCGCCGGCTCCGCCTAATTCGCGTGCTCGCCCGAGCGCCTGCATCCCGCGCCGGATCTGGAGCTGGTCCCAGAGTGCGCGGTTCTGGTCCAGCATGAGGATTGGCTCGCCCCCTGCATCAGTACGCGCCGCCGTGCGCGAGGCGTTCAGCTTCATCAGAGCGAGCAGTCCATGGGCTTCGGGCTCGTGCGGCACGATGGAGGTGAGCCCGCGGCCCATGCGAAGCGCTTCATTGCAGAGCTGGGGGCGCAGCCAGTCCTCGCCGCTCGCCGCGGTGTAGCCTTCGTTGAAGATGAGGTAGACGACCTCCAGCACCGAGGAGAGCCGCTTTGAGAGCTCCTCGCCGCTTGGGGTCTCGTAGGCCAGCCCCGATTCCGAAAGAGTCCGCTTCGCGCGCACGATGCGCTGGGCGATTGTCGCCTCCGGCAGCAGGAAGGCCCTGGCGATCTCCTGTGTTGTCAGGCCGCAGATCATCCGCAGTGCCAGCGCCGCGCGCGCCTCGCGCGATAGTCGCGGGTGACAGGCGGTGAAGATGAGCCGAAGCAGTTCATCGCCTATGTCGTCGTCCAGGGCCGAGTCGAGGTCGGGCATGGCCTGCTGCTCCTCCTCCATATCCCAGGCGATAATGTCGTGCTTGCGCTCGAGCATCCGGCTGCGGCGCAGATGATCCAGGGCCCGGCGCTTGGCGGTCGCCATCAGCCAGGCGCCGGGTTTTTCCGGAACGCCTGTGGCGGGCCACCACTCAAGGGCGGCCAGCAGGGCTTCCTGCGTCAAATCCTCGGCCAACGGCACATCGCGCAGCATCCTCGCCAGACTGGTGATCAGCCGGGGCTGCTCGATCCGCCACACGGCGAGGATCGTGCGATGGGCGTCGGCGACCGTCATGGCCGCCGACCGCGTCTGCAGGAACGTCGCCTCAAGGGCCGGCAAACGCGCGGACCTCGCACGTGCCCTCCCAATCCGGCATGAAATCCTTGTGGAGCTGCATGAACTCGACCGCCGATGCCACAGCCTCTTCCTTGTTCCGGAACTCCATGATCGCGTAGCCGCCGATGACCTCCTTCGCCTCGACGAACGGGCCATCGATGACGCTGAGCTTCCCTCGGCGATGCGCACCTGCGCGCCCATCGCGACCGGCGTGAGCCCGCCCATGTCGACCATGCGGCCGGCCTTGATTTCCCGGTCGGCGAGCTTGTTCATCGCCTCGATGAGTTCCGCCGTTGGCGGTCCGGCGTGGGCGGAAGTGACGAACGACATGAAGCGCATTTGAGAACTCCTCCTGAGGCGAGCCGCGGACGTGGTGGCCGCTGAACAGTCTCGCTAATAAGTCGACGAACCAGCCCCCGGCGGATCGACATGCGCTTTGAATAAATCACGCCCGGGCTCTAAAGACGATGGGCGAGTGAACAGGGTCGATTGACCAACCCCATCTAACGTCCAACGTCGTGAGTTCCGTTGCCGCGTTATTTTGGCGCCTAGGAGGCTGGTACTAACTTCCGCCAAGGGCTCGACTTCCGCCGTTGGACGTCCGTCAATTTAACGGTCGGTTCTGACCCATTCGAGACCTTCATTCTCGGCGTTGCGAATGGCAGCAACGCGCCTAATCTCAGCCGTTCGTCGACGCTCAGCTCGATCCCGAATCCCGCCTTTCGCTCAGTCGTTGTGATGGGCTCGAGTCAATACGTGCAATCCAATGGATTGGCGGCTATCCGCCGGCATGATCCCGCCGCAGGAGCGAAGTCCGCCTCACGCAAGAAACGCGCCGGCCGATGAAGGCTGAGTTGCATTCGAACCAACGGCCGCTTGATGAACAGTCGAGATCTCTACCGGTGAGCTATCGGGGAGCTGCTGATACCAAATTCAACTTAATTTCGGATTGGGCTATAAGGCACTTGCCGAATATGGTGGCGACGTGCTTGCCGCCCTATTTCACCAAAGACGGGCCCGCCGGAATGAAGGCCAGCTGTCGGGGACCGGCAGGGAGCCAGTCAGCGACTGACGTTGGGTCGTTTGCCGGAATGCCGCCGTCGAGGAACGAGAAGGCACTGGCTGGGTGTTGATGGCCACATCGGGAGGTGAACCCATGGAACCGCGCGCCAAGAAACAGGAGAACCTTTCCCGACTCGAACGGGCCGCGCAACAGACTGCTGACCCAAAAACTATGGAACAGAAGGCGAAAAAGCCCGAGGAAAAATTCCGCTTCAGCCTACGCAAGGAAGACGTCTGGTGGACGGTTGGTTTCGCTGCCGCTGCCTTGCTGCTTTTTGGCATCCAAGTCCTGATCAATTGGCGCTTAGAATGGCTTGACGCGCCTTTGCGCGTTCGCGTGCTGAACTACGTCAGGGGCGGCCTTCTCATTTTCGTTATGCTGACCGTTGCGAATGTTATCGAAGTCTTTCTCATTGGCCGAATTCCCAATCGTGTTTCGCGCTTCAACTTGCAACGCATTTTTCGATTAGTCGTCGTCGTCGCCATCGTCTTCGTGGCCATTTCAGTCTTATTTGTGAACTGGTACACTGCGGTTGTTTCACTCGGCCTGATTTCACTGATTCTCGGCTTTGCCCTGCAAATGCCGATCTCCAGTTTCATCGCGTGGATTTATATTTTGGCCAGGGCGCCTTATCGCGTTGGCGACCGCATTCGCATCGGCGATGCCCATGGCGATGTCATTGATGTCAGCTATCTCGACACGACATTATGGGAATTCGGCGGCGAACATCTTTGGACCGATCATCCGAGCGGACGCGTCATCAAGTTTCCGAACTCCACCGTGTTTGACACGCCGGTCTTCAACTATTCCTGGCCGCTGTTTCCCTATGTCTGGAATGAAATCAAGTTCCAGCTCGCTTATGAAAGCGATCTGGAATTCGTAGCGAAAACCATGAGAGAGGTCGTCGACGAGCAGATCGGCGACATCATGAGCCAGAAGGTGAAGGTCTATAAGCACATCCTGTCGCAAACGCCGGTGGACGAACTCGAAGTGAAGGAGCATCCCGTGGTTCATTTTCGCGTCAGTGAAAACACCTGGCTCGAGGCCATCGTGCGTTACCTCGTGCCGCCGAAGGAAGCGGGGCGCACCAAAACACGCTTGATCAAGGAAATGCTGGCGCGAATGAATGCAAAACCCGATCGCGTGCTGTTTCCGAAGAGCAATTTGAGGTGAACTTCCTCAGGCCACGCCGCGCGGAGCCACCCCGCCCGCATCGCGGCAGGCTGATGCATCTGGAGCGCCTATGATGAAGCCGACCGGATCCACCGAGGCAGTGAGGATCGAGGACCTTGACGACGCGGGGCTGGTTGAACACGCGCGACAGCGTGACCCCGCCGCATTCTGGTTAATCATCAAGCGTCACAATCAGCGGCTTCACCGGGTCGCCCGCGCCGTCCTGAACGACGACACCGAGGCCGAGGACGTACTTCAGGAGACCTATATCCACGCCTTCACCCATCTGGCCGAATTCCGCGCGGAGGCGCAGCTGTCGACCTGGCTCACCCGGATCGCGCTGAATGAGGCGCTGGGACGCCGCCGGAAAAGGCGGCCCACCGTCGACGTGAAAGCCATCGAGGGCATGGTCGCTCCGTTCAGCGCCCACAAGCCTGATCCCGAAGAGGCGGCCGCTCTCGCTGAAATCCGCAACCTCCTGGAGCGAGCCGTCGGTGGCTTGCCAGAGCCCTTTCGCATCGTCTTTGTCATGCGAGACGTCGAGGAAATGAGCATTGAGGAAACGGCTTTTCTCTTGGCATTGCGACCTCAGACGGTGAGCACCCGTCTTTATCGCGCACGCCGGCTGCTCCGCGAGGCGCTGCGGGAAAAGCTCGCCACCGTGTTCACGGATACGTTTCTCTTCGCTGGCGCCCGTTGTGACCGCCTCGCGCAATCAGTCTTAGACCGGCTCGCAATCCGCCTGGTTCGAAAGGATACTCATCCGTTGAACACGGCGACTGAGCGCACGTAGACGCCGTCCATGCCGAGATTACGCCGGCTCCTTTCGCGGGGATGTTGTAGCGGGACGCGGGAATATTTTGGCGGCCCGGACCATCTAATCATCAGGCAAATGCACTCGGCGCCGCGGTGCTGACAGCGGCGTTGAATCAACAAACATAGGAGACCGCCATGCAGGGCGCACTTCACCTATCCCGGCGTCAGTCGCTTCAGGGACTTGTCGTACTCGGTGCCGGAGCGGCACTCGGCGGAATCGCACGGTCTTCTCCGGTATTGGCACAGGACATATCGGACGAGGACATTTTCCGCTTTGCGCTCAACCTCGAATATATGGAGGCTGAATACTACCTCCGCGGCACCACCGGAAAAGGCATCGACGCAGCCGATGCCGGTTCGAAACCAGGTGACGTCGTTGGCGGCAAGCAAGTCTCCTTCGAGACGCCCGCCATCGGCGAATTCATGCAGGAAGTCGCCGAAAACGAACTCGCGCACGTTCGCTTCTACCGCAAGACGCTTGGAGCCAACGCCGTCGACCGGCCGGCGATCGATTTCGATGCGGGGTTCAAGGCGGTTGCGGAGGCAGCTGGTCTCGGTGCGGACTTCGACCCCTTCGGCAACGAAACGAACTTCGTTCTCGGCGGGATGTTGTTCGAGGATGTCGGCGTCACCGCCTATGCCGGTGCTGCGACAGTTCTGAAAAACAAGGACTTCCTCGCCGCCGCCGCAGGCATCCTGGCGGTCGAGGCCTACCACATGGGAATGGCGCGATCGACGCTATACCGGAAGGGAGAGGAAGCCTGGAAGGCCGCCAACGCCGTCTCCGATGCCCGCGACAAAATCGACGGATCGGAAGACAAGGACCAGGGAATCCAGGTGGACGGAAAAGCAAACATCGTTCCGTCGACGCCCGATGCGATCGCCTTCACCAGAACGCCACAGGAGGTGCTCCGGATCGTCTATCTCAGCGACAAGGACGGAGTGAGCAAGGGCGGCTTTTATCCGGAAGGGATGAACGGCACGCTCAAGAGCACCTGAGCCAACTGCGACGAGGGCTGCTCTTGGAGAAAGACCATGAGTAAAGATGATGATGTGAACCACGGATCGGCAGCTTCAAGCCGAGCGCTGTCTCGCCGCAATTTCCTGAAAGTCTCTGTGACCGGTGCGGCGATTGCCAGCGCCGGCGGCCTTTCAGCCTGTATGACTGGACCGATGGCGGCCGGAAAGACAACCAAGGCGCTGGCGCTGTACCAGGACACCCCAAATCGTGGCCCACGCTGCGGTGGGTGTACTCACTTCCGAGAGCCAAACGGGTGCGAGATCGTTGCCGGTGCAATCAGCCCAAATGGCTGGTGCCGTTTCCACGAGCCGCTGCCGGCTTGATGCAACAAATTGCCGTCTCCCGCCTTATGTCTCTGGCGGGAGCAACGCGACGTCAGCTTCCACGTCCAGAGCGGACGTTGGCCGGCCGGCGGTAAGGCGTGTGCCTAGGGTCATGGGCGTGAATTCGTTCTCGGAGAGCGAACGTCCGCATTGGGTCGATCAGCGGAATGGTCGCTTGTCTGTAACTTCGTCCCGAAAGCGGAAGGGCAGGTTTCGTGAAGAGTTTCGGGCGCCGGCAGGCGTACGAAAGTCCCCGAGGAAGGAACCCGCGGGCCACAGGCGATGGCTAT